>CAUFXR010000005.1 GCA_959596515.1 uncultured Oscillospiraceae bacterium | reverse complement strand
TTTAGCGCTGTTTTTAGCGGCGGCTATGGTAGGAACAGCGGCTGGCTGTGCACAAAACAGTAACTCAAGTACTAACGAGCAAGAAAGTACAACTTCCCAAACTAATGAAAGTTCAGAAGCCTCAGATGGAGAACTCGTGACAATCAGCATGGGAAGTTGGGTTGATCCTTCTGAGCATAAAGATGCGACCGCTGGAATTGAAGAAGCCCTCGGTATCAAAGTCGAATTTCAGGAATATCCCACAGACGCCGATTTTTGGAACAACTTACCGGCGCAAATCGCGGCGAATACAGCGCCGGACTTTGTTGCGATACCTAACGAGCTGTATCTGCCCTACATATACGATGGCCTGATCGTTCCTATAACCCAGTATGTTGAGGACGGTACCATCACCTGTTGGGATAATGTAAATCAGCAAGTAAGGGATGTTTGGACAATCGACGGGGAAATTTATGGCGTTCCTGTCTATGTGTGTCCCGCGGTGTTCGCTATCAATATGGAACTTTGGAACGAGGCGGGCTTGACAGAGGCCGATTTCCCGAAAACCTGGGATGATGTTTTGGATGCCTGCAAGGTATTTAAGGATACTCTTGGCATGACCGGTTTGTGCGTCAATACACAAGAGTTCCATTTCACCAACTACTGTCTGTCTTTCGGCGGCGGCTGGGATTTCGGGAAAACCATCGATACCCCTGAAAATGCGGCGGCCCTACAGTTTATCATTGATGCTTATCGCCAGGGTTATGTGGTTACGCCGAAAGAGCTGGGCGTCAGCTATGACGGAAACGTAATAATGTCTGGTGATGCGGCCATGTCTACCGGCGGTACCTGGTATGTGAACGACTTTGCGCTGAATGCTCCTGATATGGAGATAAAATATCTGAAAATTCCTTGTGCAAAAGGCCATGAGGATTCCTCGGGCACCTTCCACGCACCAGCCTATGCAATTTTGAAGGGTTGCGCTCATGAGAAGGAGACTGCCATGGCGATGAATTATATGATAAATGATGACCATGATGAGGCATTAATCGATAAGGGTGTCCTCCCGATCAATGAAAAGTTTTATGACGAGTTTAAAGAAAGGCAGCCCGATTTGGTTGATCTGGTAGACGCTATTCCCAAATCCAATGGCTTCGACTATCCGCCGGCCGGTAAAAAGTTTGCAGACGCTTTGATTTCTAAAATGGAGGAGGCTCTCTTTAACTCTGATTCATCCCTGACCGGAGCTGAAATTGTCAAGGAGCTTCAGGAAGAATACGGCGCATAACCTAACGGATGCTTATTAAACGGAACAAGTGATTACAGCCTCCCTGCTGGTTGAGCCGGTAGGGAGGCATTAAGAAAGGTTATGAGGATGATGGCAGAGAATACAGGAAAAAAGAGACAAAAATACAGCAAATTAAGAAAACAGGAAGCAATTGCCGGATGGCTTTTTGTGCTGCCGGCAGTCGCCTTTTGGCTGATCTGGTTCCTGTATCCCGCTGTGAGAGCAATTTCTATTAGTTTTTATCATTATAATTACGCGACGCCGGAGACCAACGCTTTTATCGGTTTAGATAATTATATCCGGTTGTTTCACGATCCCAAATTTTTTGCGGCAATGGGACACAGCTTTTTTATGGTGCTGATTGTTGTACCGCTGATAACTCTGATTTCTTTCACAATCGCGGTTATGCTAAACGGAAAAATACGGTGCAAGGGATTTTTCCGTTCCAGCTGCTATATCCCTTACGTGATTTCGGCTGTGGCGGTAACGGTTTTCTTTATGTACTTTTTTGTAAAGAATGGACCCGCGACTAAGTTTTTCACCCTTTTCGGCTTAGAAAATGTGAGCTGGTTTACCAGCACGAAATATGCGCTGGCGTTCGTGATTATCATATATGTGTGGCAACAGATAGGCTTTTACATGGTGATCTATATCGGCGGACTGCAGGAGATTCCGGCTGAGCTATATGAGGCGGCTAAGGTCGATGGGGCCGGCGCTTGGCAGAGATTGACTAAAATCACCGTGCCGTTAATCAAGAATACAACCTATCTGGTTTTGACTTTCGGTATGATCACCGCTTTTCAGATTTTCGACCAAATCTCGGCGCTGTCAAAGCAGGCGCCGCTGGGTTCCCCGTCCGGCGCTACCAGCACTATGGTTACCTTCCTGTACCAGCAGTCTTTCAGCTATATGGATATGGGATATGGAAGCGCCGCCGCGGTCATTCTGTTTTTGATTGTTTTTGTTTTATCCGCCGTGCGGGAGTTTGCGGGAAGGAGAACAGTGTAAATGAAAACAAAAAAGAGCATCGTCGGAAAAATTTTGATCTATTTCTTTCTAATTCTTTTAGCACTGTTGTTTTTGGTTCCGGTTTTTTATGTAATGTATAACTCGTTGCTTCCAAAACGGTATATTGGTTCCTTTGTTTCGCCTGCCTTATGGAGCCTGGACAACTATAAGGAGCTTTTCTCAGAGTTTCCGATTATGAAATGGTATGGCAATACCGCTATTACAACCGTGGCCGTTGTTTTGGGCAATATATTTTTTACGCCGCTGGCAGGTTATGGGCTTGCCAGGCTACGGTTCCCGGGAAGGAAAGTCGTTTTTATTTGCCTGATGCTTTCCGTGATGATTCCTGGCCAGTTGGTTTTGCTTCCGCAGTATATCATGATGGCCAAGATGGGACTGGTCAATACGCTTTTGGCGCTTATCCTTCCGTATTTATCTTCGACCGTTTTTATCTTTTTGTCCAGGCAGTTTTTTTATGGAATTCCAGAGGAACTGGAGGAGGCCGCACGTATTGACGGGCTTGGCCGGTTCGGAACCTATTTCCGGATTATCTTGCCAATCTCAGGAGTGCTGCTGGCAACCATCGCTATTTTTAATTTTACCGGTACGTGGAACTCATACCTGGTACCTTCCACGTTTATCACTACAGTGGATAAATATGTTCTGGTGGTAGGAATGCAAACGGTAAATAACGAGCATTTCCAGCAGGAAAACCTTACTCTTGCCGGTGTATTCCTTTTGGCATTCCCTGTGATTATTTTCTTCATGTTTACACAGAGGTTTTTCGTTCAGGGAATTGCCACCTCAGGAATAAAAAGCTGATACCTGAGCTGTAAAGCGAACAGAGAATTCAGAAAAGCATTACCTTAAATTCAAATGTAATGGAGGAATGAAACAAAATGAAAAAATGGAAGGTTGCTCTGATCGGATGCGGATCAATTGCGGACAATACCTATCTGCCCAGGATCAAAGATATCCCTGAAGCGGATATGGTGGCGGTTTGCGATATTATTCCGGAGCGGGCGAAAGACTACGCGGAAAAATTTAATGTGCCGGCATGGTACACCAGCATTGACGAACTGCTGGAAAAGTGCGATTTTGAGATTCTGATGAATACCACGTCGATCCCGGCTCATCATGAGATCAATATGAAAGCGCTAAAGGCGGGAAAACACCTTTACTCTCAAAAGCCGGTAGGCTTAACAGTGGCAGAAGTAACCGAGCAGATCGAAGCTGCGAAAGCGGCCGGCGTGAAGTATGCCGCTTCCCCAATCCATATGCTGCGGGATGATATCAGGTTTGCGAAAAAGCTGATCAAGGACGGCTGCATTGGAGAAGTCATGAAGGTTCATACCAATGTTTGCCACGGAGGCCCCGAGTACTTCCAGTACCGCACCGCAGATCCCACCTGGTTCCACCGCCCCGGAAGCGGCGCCCTGTATGATATGGGCGTTCACGGTCTGACTATGACCACAGGAATTTTGGGGCCGGCAAAAGCGGTAGGCTGTATGGCAAAAATTTCAGAGCCTGTCCGTACTGTGAGAACCGGGACCTTTGACGGGATGAAAATCCAGGCGGACCAGCTGTATGATAATTACATCATTACCCTGGATTACGGAGACAGAGCCATGGCGGTGGTGGAATCGGGCTTCTGCCAAAAAGACAGCAGAGCGCCCCAGATGGAAATCTTCGGCACCATGGGAACGATTTCTTTTGTGAACCGTGGGAGCATAAATCCTATGAATTCCTTAGAGGTCTATCTTGACGCGCCGGAACGGGGAATCCGCGGCTGGCTGAAGCCGATGGAGTGGGATATTCCGGCCCGCGAGATGAATTTCTTCCAATGCAAGGTGGTTCAGGATCTGATCTATGCCATCGAAGAAGACCGTCCCGTAGGGCTGCCCCCTGAGCATGCTAGACATGTGGTGGATATTATGTGCACCATCCCAGAGGCCATCGAGACAAGAAGCATTGTTCCCCTGCATACCACGTTTTGAGAAACGGGCTTGTAATACATAGTAAATGAGGTAAGCAATGATGAAAAAGAAATATCGCATTGGATTAGTGGGCTTTGCCCATATGCATGTCTTAGATCAGATTAAGCCTTTTTTAGCCATGCCGGAGCGGGTGGAATGGATCGGAGCCGCAGATGTGAAGCCAATGGTGGAATCAGAATACTTTGAGAGCTCCAGCCGCAGCATGAACTTAAAGCTATGCCAGGAGCAATGCGGCTTTACTGAGGTGTTTGAGGATTATCAGCAGCTATTGGAGCTGAAGCCGGACCTGGTGCTGGTAAACTGCGAGACCGCGTATCATGGAACCGTTATTCCGGAAATCCTGATGAGGGGCATTCATGTAATTGTGGAGAAGCCGCTGGCCTCTTCTACAGAGCATGCTATGGCCATCGCACGGGCCTCCCGAATCGGTAAAGCAGATTGTATCATTAACTGGCCGACTACCTGGGGAGCAAGTGTTCGATTAGGACAGAAGCTGGTAAGCGAGGGCGTAATCGGCAAAGTATATCGTTTCCAATTTCGGAATCCGGATTCCCTGGGACCGTTTTCTTACGGCCAGGTTATGACGGATCGCCAGCTGGGCAAGGAATGGTGGCATCAGGAGGCTGCCGGCGGCGGAAGCATGCTGGATTACTGCTGCTACGGTACCATCCTCTCTAACTGGTATCTGGGAGAGAAGCCGCTGGGCGTCTATGGGCTGAAAGCCAATTTTAACCACCGGTTTGGCGATGCGGAGGATTACGCTTCTCTGATGGTTCGGTATCCCGAAGCGGTTTCAATTTTGGAGGGAACCTGGAACACAGTCAGCAGCGGCTACGCTTCAGGACCTATCGTTTGGGGAGAAAAGGGCGCTTTGATTGTGAAAAACGGGGACGGCCATGGAATCCCTGCTAATGTGAGCGTGTATCACGACAGATATTCCACTACCCCCAATGAGGTATACAGTTCCGACGATTACCCTCTGCCTGCTGGCAGGTCAAATTTAGCGGAAGAGGTGTTCCACCATCTTGAGACTGGAGAGCCTCTGCATGCTACCTTGGATTTGAACAATAATCTTTGGTCAGCGGCAATGCTGGACGCGGGTCTCCGTTCCAGTCGGTCGTTGAAAATGGAGGAGGTAAAAACTCCTTGCTGGACGATTGGATAAAAAAATAAATCAATATCAATAGGAGGAAAGATGATGAAATTAGCAAATGTATCTTGGGGCTGGACGCCGATTCCGGAGGATATGCCCGAGGGGGATTCTTTAATCAAAATTGCGGACCAGATCCGCGGCCTGGGCTTTGAGGGCGTGGATTACCTGGGGACGCCTGAGGCCTTAGATAAGTTCTTTACCGAGGAAGCCTGCAGGACGCTGGGAGAGCATTCCAGATCCATTGGACTGGAACCGAATGTTTTCGTTTTTCAAGATTTCAAATGGAACGCCTGCTGTGAAAAGCGGGAAAACAGTCTCAAGTATTTTGAAAAGGCTGCGCAAGCGGCGAAATGGATCGGTTGCAAAATTGTATCCACTCTGGTGCCTATGCCTTGCGGAGCAACTCCCTGGAAATTCAATCCTGCGGCTCCGGCGATCAAGCAAGGCTATCATATGCCGGCCGACTACTGCTATCAGAAAGATTGGGAAACCTTGATGGAAAGCTTCCGCAAGTGCCTGCAAGTCGCCAAAAAATATGGGCTGCGGATGTCCGTGGAGTGCTTCCCGTATACCATGGTTTCCACTCCTCATGCGATGCTCAAAATGCTGGAGGATATTAATGACCCTGATTTTGGCATCCAACTGGATACCAACCATCTGATTATGCAGCATATCGACCCGGAATGGACCATCTATATGCTGGGCGGCGAGCACATTTTCAACGTTCACTGCAAGGACAGCGACGCGGTTTCTCGGAACAATATCCCCGCGGGATGCGGCATCTGCGATTATACCGCGGTAATCCAGGCACTGAAGAATGTCGGCTATGACGGCAATTTGTCGGTTGAGCTTGAGTTTACGGATAATCCCCGCCGCTATAATAAGCAGGCGCTGGATCATCTGAAGCTTTGCCTGGCGGGAGAATATTGATTTTCTTCTGTCGGCGCAATGTTTCAACACCATTGTAAAAGATACGGGCCGGCCTTCGAAACGGCAAAGGTCGGCTCGGTGAAAATACTTTTAGATTCAGAAACAGAGGAGAACAAAATGAAACAATATAAAGTTGCGATTATCGGTAATGGCATGATCTGTAATGCGGCGCATATTCCCGCCTATCAAGCTATGGGAGATAAGGTGAAAATCGTAGCCGTGGCGGATATCCGGGAGGAAGCGGCGAGAGAAACTGCCGAGCGGCATGGGATTCCCAAGTATTATGTGGATCCCTATAAAATGCTGGAAGAAGAAAAACCGGATATTATCTCGGTATGTACTCCTAATGCCTACCACAAGGAGTATACCCTGGCCGGCTTCCGGGCAGGCTGCCATGTGGTTTGTGAAAAGCCCGTTGCGATGAACTGCGCGGATGCCGAAGAAATGTTCCGCGCGGCGGATCAGGCCGGCAGGCATCTGTTCGTAATCCAGTCTATGCGCTTTATCGGCATTTTCAAAGCGGCCGCCAGCCTGGTGCAGAGTGGATGCCTGGGAGAAATCTATTACGCGGATTTGAATTTGGTTAGACGTCGCGGTGTTCCGAGATGGGGAATGTTCCATATGGCGAAGGAAAACGTGGGTGGTGCGTTCTGTGATTTGGGCGTCCATATGTGCGACTACTTGATGTATCTATCCGGAAACCCGAAAATGGTGGCAGTCAGCGGAAGTGCGGTAACCAAGATTGTCAACAAGGAAAAAAATATTGAGTTTTCTAATGCAGAAAGCGGAGCGCCTACCGGTTTGTTTACGCCAAGAAAATTTGATATGAAGGAATTTGACGTTGAGGAGTTCGCCAACGGATATATTCGGCTGGACAACGGCATGACCGTTACTTTTAAAATTTCGTGGGCACTGAATCTTCCCAACACCAATACGGTAAGCATCTGCGGCGACAAGGGAGGACTCACCATCGGCAACGACGGCTTGAAGCTGATGACTACCCAGGGCGTTTATCAGACGGATGTTATTCCCAGGGTTTTCCCCGATCCTTATTCTAAGCTTTCAAATTTTACCGGACATATTCACGAAATGGACTACATTTTGAAGGTGCTCAACGGAGAAATGACCATAGAGGAATATCCGATCCGGAAGGATGAGGTTATGAATGTGGTGTCCATGATCGAGGCCTTTTACAAATCCGCCCGGCTGGGGAGAGAGGTTACCTTCCAGGAGCTGGGCCGGTAATCCTAAGCAGCTTGAGGAGATTATAATAGAATATAGCGCGGCGGCTGAGCTTACCGCTGCGTCTCGAGTATCCAACGCAGCAGGGAGGCGCCGCCTGAGGGGGAGGGTCTCCCTGTTTGCGTGGCGCGAAATCCCAAAGAAAGGGGAACAGGAAATGAAAGGTGTTATCACAGAAATTGAACGATTTTCGTTGAAGGATGGGCCGGGAATACGCACCACGGTATTTTTCAAAGGATGCAATATGGCGTGCAAATGGTGCCATAATCCGGAAACTCTCTCTGTCAAGCCGCAGTTGATGGTGTATCCGAAAAACTGCATTGGCTGCGGTGCCTGTGTAAAGGCGTGCAAGGCGGGAGCCAGAACCATAGAAAACGGTATGCTGCATTATGACCGATCCGTGTGTACCGACTGCGGTGCCTGTGCTCAAAATTGCTTTACTGGAGCTTTGGTGATGTCTGGAAAAGAGATGACTGTGGAAGAGGTCATGTCTGAGATTTTGCAGGACCGAGCCTATTATCGGAACTCAGGCGGAGGCGTGACGCTTTCCGGTGGCGAGGTATCCTCACAGCCTGAATTTGCTGTAGAACTGCTGAAAGCTCTGAAGAACGAGAATATTTCCACCGCTATTGAAACGAACTTATACGCTCCCTGGAGCGTTTATGAAAGCCTGATGCCCTTTGTGGATTTGGTCATGTTTGATATTAAGGTTTTTGACAGCAGCGCTCATAAAAAATGGACCGGGGTCAGCAACCAGCGCATCCTGGAAAATGCGAAAAGAATTGCGGATTCCGAAAAACCCTATTTAGTGCGGACTCCGGTTATCCCAGGCGTAAACGACAGCGAGGAGGAAATCGGAAATATCGCGGAATACGTAGGTAGTTTAGGCGGCGCGCAGTATTACGAGCTTCTGCTGTTCAATCCTTTGGGAGAAAGTAAATACGACGCCTTGCAGGTGAAAAATGATTTTGCCGGAACCCGTCCCACCAAGACAGAGGACGCCGAGCGCCTGGAGCAGGTCGCGAAGCGGAAATCCGGGCTTCCTGTGAGAGTAGGCTGAAAGAGAAAGGAAGAGCTTTATGGTCAACAGAATTAATATCTTTAAGCCGGATACGCCTATGGGGTATGACGACAGGATTAAGATTTTGAAGCAGAGAAAGCTGGAGGAAACTCAGATCAAATCCAAGATGAAGGTGTATCAGGATGGCGATGATTACGGAAGCATTCCGGCTCCTGAAAATTATCAATTTCACTGCATCCCCAACCATGAAAACGGTTCCTGGTATGGCTATGACGGCTGGAGCAAAAACTTCCATAAGCTGATGTGCGAGCATCCGGTTTACATTGATCCGGTGGATGCGTTTTCCTGCCGCTGGATGTTCAGCATGATTTGGTTTGAAGAAAAATCACCGAAAAAGGGGCTGCATTGGAATCCAAACTTTTCTTATGATTATTTGAAGCCGGAGCAGAAGCTTTACGGCATCGTTTCCGGCATCGGTTCCGACGCCCATTTCGGCGGCGATTACCAGCTTGGGTTAAGCTTAGGCTGGGGCGGCTTGCTGGAAAAGCTTGCGTTTTACCGGAAAAAGCATCCGGAGCACGCGGAATTTTACGACGCGGAGGAATTGGTGATCCGGGGAATTCAAAACTGGATCTCTCGGGCGATAGCGGAAGGTGAGAGGATGGCCGAGGTGGAACGCCATCCGGTTTTGAAGGAGAACCTGCGGCAAATGGCCCAGGTAAACCGCAATATTCTGAATGGTGCGCCTAAAACCATGCGCGAAGCCTGCCAGTGGGTATGCTGGTTCAATATGGCCAGCCGAACCTACAACAGAGACGGCGCCGGATTCCAATTGGATGAGGTACTGAAGCAGTATTACGATGCTGACTTGGAGGCTGGGAGGATTACCAGAGACGAGGCGATCTTCTACATCGCCTGCCTGCTGCTGAACGACCCCCACTATTATCAGATCGGCGGGACGGATGAAAATGGAAAGCCCTTGCTGAGCGAGTTCAGCTATATGGTTTTGGAAGGTGCCGACAAGCTGGATGCCGCATGCAATATCACTGTAAGAGTTGATAAAAATATTGACCGGAAATTTTTGCATAAAGCGGTAGATTACCTGTTCAAAAATAAAAATGGATGGCCCCGCTTCTCAGGAGACGAAGCGTTAAACGCAGGCTTTATGAGACTAGGTTATCCAGAGTCGCTGGCAAGGCGGAGAATCGCGGTGGGTTGCCACTGGATGAGCCTTCCGGGCCTTGAGTACAGCTTAAACGACTGTGTGAAAATTAACAGCGCCAAGGTGTTTGAGGTGGCGCTGGATGAGATGATGAGCCAGGAAGGTCCCTATTCCACGGAACGGCTGTGGGAGCTGTATCAAAAACATATGGCTCGTGCGGTGGAGGTAACCGCTGAGGGCTTGGATTTCCATTTAAAGTATCAGCAGTATAACGAGCCGGAGCTGATGCTGAACCTGATCAGCCATGGCCCTGTTGAAAAGGGTCTGGATATGACTTGCGGCGGCGCTATGTATTACAATATGTGCATGGATGGCACTGCCATTGCGACAGTAGCGGATTCCTTTGGCGCCTTGCAGCAGCGGGTCGAGGAGGAAAAACGGATCGACTGGCAAGCACTGTACCACCACTTAAAAACAGATTTTCAGGACGAGGGCGGAGAGCTTGTGCGTCAGATGCTGTCTCACAGCTCCCGGTATGGAGGTGGAAATACCATCAGCGATCAGTGGGCGGTAAGAATTTCCAAATCCTACTCCGAGCAGGTGCGGGCTGTCAGCGAAAAATATCCGGGCTATGAGTTTATTCCCGGATGGTTCAGCTGGTCCGGTACCATTGCGCTCGGAAAGCAGGTGGGCGCTACCCCAAACGGACGCCACGCTTTCGAGCCTATTAACCACGGCGCCAACCCGCATCCTGGCTTTCGGAAGGATGGCGCTCTAACCGCTATGAGCAACTCGATTTGCGCGGTACAGCCGGGCTATGGCAATACAGCGCCGGTGCAGCTGGAGCTTGATCCCGGCATGGGGCGCGGGGATGAGGCGGTACAAAAAATAGCCGACTATATTTTGACATTATTTGAACAGGGCGCCACGCTTCTGAACATCAATATTGTAAATGGCCAGCAGATTTTAGAGGCGGATAAGGACCCCTCCAAGTATCCTGATTTGGTAGTACGGGTTACCGGATTCACCGCTTATTTCTGTTCCCTTACTCCAGAGTTCAGAAAACTGGTTGTAGACAGGATTCTGATCCAAGGAGGAGCGTAAAGGCCGCGGGGCTGCGGTACAGCCCGCGAATTTGGGCCTCTAAGCCCTTCTGGATAAGCGAGTGAAGGCGGCCGGCGCTCCTACCCGGCGGCCGCCGGCCTAAGGAGGACGTCTTTTGAGGCTAAACTCGAAAACTGAATTTTGAAGCTGTCAGAAAAGGCATGAGATTTGGAATTTGATGACATTCCAGATCTCGGCCTTTTTCTGTCAGCGGCATAACCGGCACAATTGGCGATAACGGAGCATAAATGAGAAAAAGAAATTTGAAATTGTCGGATTAGCACGGAGAGAGAAGCCGATTGCTCACTCTGAAATCGCTGAATCAACGGGCCATTTCAGCGAAAAGAAACCAATCAAAGAAAAAATATGAGCCTTCCCACTCTGCCGCACGGCGGATTCTGTCAGAGCGGTTGACAATTCAGGCGGAAAGCTGTTAAAATAAAACAAGATATGTTTGAAATTTCCCAACGGGTAATTTCGTTTATCATCGATAGAATTGAGATGTGATAAAATGATCAAAAGCATGACCGGCTATGGGCGGGCGGAAAGCGACGCCGAGGGCCGCGGCATTCTCGTGGAGATTAAATCGGTCAATCACCGGTACTTTGAGTTTTCCTCCCGGACAACCAGAGGGTATAGTATTTAAAGCGTCAAGTCGCTTAGATTTGTAGCGGAAAAATAATCCTATTACACTCTTACTAATTTTAAAAAGAATCTTTTGGAGGACCTGTAAACTGGCGGGCATTTTGGGTTGCTTTTTCACTTAACGATTAGTTTCAGTATAAATACATACAGCAGGCGGCATGGCCTGTTATGATACTCCGTTCCGTGTGGCTTCCACAAAGCGTTACCATAATCTGTTGATTATATCTTGCGCAGAGTTCCCAATATAGAAGTTCATAATCACACTAGAAATATATGTCAGATGCTTGTTTCCAATATACAGTTAGATCCTGAAGTTGAGTGAATTTTATCATATTTTTCCGCTTGTGTTTTGTTAACCGAAATGAATTCAAATGACACCTCATATTCTTACCATTCCTATGAAGTCGCTCCCAAACGAAAGAAACAGCTGAATTTAGTTCAACTGTATGAGAAAGCAGGAACGCAGTATAAAGAAGGAATTCCGGTACTGATCTGGAATAATGTGGATTTTGGAAAAGATTCTGCAAGAGCCTGCAAAAAGGGCCTGTAAAATGAACCGTCTGATGGAAATCAGGCGATTTTTTTACAGTGGGATGGAACCTCTTTCCTAACAATCGAGCCGTTCCAATCCCGGAGCATTTCAAAATAGAATGTTTTTCAAGGAAAGGCCAGACATCGAAAGAGTGGATAAAAGAGCGGATAATAGGAAATCCTGGACCAGGAAAAATTTCTTTCCTGATCCCGGATTTTCAACGTGAAAAGCGTGGGAATCGGCTTTTGCATGCCATTTCACGCTCTTTACTTTTGTCTTTTTTTCCGTTCTTTTTTATTTATCACAAACCGATCAAAAGTAGCTAAAATGCTGGGAAGAACAAAGAGGATTAAAACCGTAGCGCTGAAAGCGCCAATGGCGATGGTTCTGCAAATCTGGCCTATGGTAGGATCAGTAAAGCAATAACCAATGATCGCGGTGACGAATACCATAATGGAAGCGGAAGTGAGAATAGTGTGGATAGAGCTATTGTAAGCCGCGGTAAGAGCGGACTTGGCATCCACTTCTTGCCTTTTTTCCCGATAATAGTTGGTGAAAAGAATTCCGTAGTCAATGGTAGCGCCCATTAAGATGCACTGAACAATCAGTAAAGCCAGATAATAAATACTATACCCCTGCAAACCAATTGCGGTGACGGTAATGTATACGCCGCACTGGACGATCAAAACCAGAATCGCCGGAATCACCAGGGAGCGGAACGTCAGAGCCACGACGATGAAAATAGCGATGGCGGTAAGCAGTGTAATCAGGAGCATTTCTCGGCCAAAATTCTGTTCCATTTCATAATTCATAGCAGAATTGCCGATTAAATAGTAATCGCCCTGCAATTTTTCGCTGCACACAGCGGTAATCTCGTCAAAAAATGCCGTGGTTTCCTCAGACTCACTGGGAAATGTAGTGGTAAGTATCAGCCGGGAGTAATTAGCGCCCTTAAGCTGTTGGAGTCCCTCATCGATCTGAACCTGCATCTCGTCAATTTCATTTAAGAGGGCTTTGTCCAGTACCCCTGCGAAGCGGGAATCGTTCACGATATCGCTAGATAGGAAATTGAAAAGTGTTTGGATAGAAAGCCGCCAGTTCGGATCGCTGTTTTTTAGGCTGCCATAATAAAGGTAGAGTAATTCTGTGGTGTTTTTATCCATCTGACTGGAGAAACCGGATAGAAGCTGTGAAACTTCATCGGCTGTATATTCCTTGCCGGAAACCACCCCATCGACAATAGCTTTCGCCAGTATCAGCTGGCTGGCCGCGCCATCGGGGAGTTCTTCGGCGAAAGTATCGTTAGATAGTACGTCACTGGAGAGAAAGCGCAGAAACTCCTGCGCGGACATTTTCCAAGAACTAGTATCTCCGTGCTCGCTGACATAAAGCAAAAACAATTGGTCAGTCTGAGCGCTATCCATACCAAGGAGTGACGCTAACTCATGAGAGGAATAGGAGGTGCCGCGGATAGAGCCGTAAATCAGCTTTTGAGCGGTTTCCAGCATGAAAACCTGGTCACTTCCCAGAAGAGAGTCAAGTTGACTGCTGTTGCTCATCAGAAAATCAACGATCGTCTGGATAGAAAGGCGCCAGCTGCCGGCCTCGGCAGAGGAAGCGCGATAGGTATACAGCATTTTAGCGGCAAAAGACTCTAAGCCAAGAAGCTGAGCCATTTGAGAGTAGGAATAGCTTCTGTCGGACAGAACCGCCTTGATAATACCCTGCATCATGGTAAGCTGCTGTATGGTAGACTCATCAAAAAAGGCGGAAAAACTTTCCTTTGGAATCACATCATACAACAGAAAATCCACAAACTGTTCTATCGACATGGTTTTTTCGCCGGGAGAGCCAAAATACATCAGGAAGATCTGGTTTGCCATAGCTTCTTCGATACCAAGAATTTGGGCAAGCTGGACAGAAGTGAACTGTTCCCCGGATGCCGCCGCGGAAACCAGCTGATTCATAGTAACAATTTGGGCCCTGGCCGCCTCGTCGAAATAGGCGGAGAAGGACTCGTTGGGTAAGACCGTTTGGACTAAAAACTCAAAAAATTCGGGAAGTGTCATGGTTTCTCCGCTTTGCCCATTGAAATACATCTGGAACAGTTGCTGGACCAAAGTCGCATCTAATCCCGAAATTTGGGAAAGCTCAGCAGGAGTAAAAGCCTGGCCGGCGGCGGAGGCACGGACGATTTGATTCATTGCAATGATTTGCGCTTTGGTCGCTGCATCAAAATAATCTGCGTATGCGTCATTCACCAAAACAGAATCCACCAAAAAGCCGGTGAATTGGGCAAGGGTCATGGATTTTCCTTCTAAAGCGCCGCTTCCGAAAGAAAGTGTGAAAACTTGCTCAATCATAGCTGGATCCAGCCCCATCAATTGAGCGAGTTCCCGACTGGACATCTGCTTTTGCAGGAGATTTTTATCTGTATAAACGGACAGGGCCTCCAGCTGCGCCAGTGTGTTCTGGTCCAGATATGCCGAGAAAACCGGATCCGGAGCCACGTCACTGCGAAGGAACTGGATGAATTCGGCGAACCGCATATTTCCCGGATCATAATCATCGGAAAGGGCATAGTAATAAACATACAGCAACTTTGCGGTGTTTTCGTCTAAACCGAGAAGCTGAGCGGTTTCCTGATAGGAAATCGGCCGAGTCATTTTTTCCGCGTCGCTAAAGATGGAAAGCGTCTCTATTTGCGCCGACATATCGGCGTCCAGCATAGAAGCGTATTCCGGTTGAACGGCGATCTCGTCAGTGAGGAAACTCGCAAATTCCGGGAGGGTGAGAACACCGGTTTCCGTACCGCCGTATTGACTGTAATAATATACGAGGAGCTGCTTTACCTGGTCCTGGTCCAAACCGAAAAATTCCGATAGCTCTGGAAGGCCCATCGGCTGGGTCAGGACAGCAGGGTCGGAAAATTTCTGCATTTGCGTTACGCTGCTTTTGATATCTTCATCCAGATATGTGGCAAAGGTGTCGTTTGAAACAACATCCGCAACAATAAATTGAATAAAATCGCTGAGGGAAATGGAAGGAAGCTTCCCGTCCTGAAAATAGTCGTAATAAAGGAGGTTCAGCATGGTGGGATCCAAGGAAAACTCATTGCCCATGCTAGAAACCGCCTCTGAAAGCTCGCTGGAGGTGTAAGGCTTTCCCAGGGTATTGGAATAATTCGCCGCGGTTTTCACCTGAGGATATTTTTCAAGCTCCTGAGCGATTTTTGTCACCTGCTCCTCATCGTTGTTATCGTACAGCATCATAACGGTGTTGGCGGTAGGAAAGATCTCCGCAATGGGATCGTTCATCTCTAATGTATAAGCGGTTTTGGTGTTCGTTTGTAAAATACAGGCGCCGGCGAACAGGAGAATAAATCCCACGGCAAAGACGTGACGAAACCGGTAACTAAACCTGGCGATGCCGTTCATACGGATTCCCAGTTCTTTTTTCGCGGTTTTCTGGATCAGCTTATCAAAGAGCAGAATCAGCCCCGGTAGAACGGTGAAAATGCAGAGCATGCTGATAAAAACGCCCTTTGCCAGCACAACGCCTAAATCCAGCCCGATTTTAAAACTCATGAATACCAGCGCCAGCAAACCTACAATTGTTGTGACAGAGCTGCTAATAATCGAGGAGAAGGCGTTTGAGAGTGCGGTCTGCATAGCCTTGGATCGATTGCTTTCCTTTTGGAGCTCCTGCCGATAACGGTTCATTAAAATGATGGAATAATCCATAGAGAGGACAAGCTGCAAAATAGCGGCCATGGAAAAAGTGATATTGGATACGCTTCCCAGGAAAAGATTGGTGCCCAGATTTATCAGGATGGCCAGGCCGATTACCGCCAGGAAAAGAAATGGTTCCATCCAGGAGCCGCACATGACAAATAGCACGACCATTAAAATGAGGACAGCCAGACACAGGATCCAAAGGGGAATATCCGTGGTGCTGGTGTTGTCATTTTTAAAGGTCATGTCATACTCGGAAAAATTTTCCTGTAAAGCCGCTTCAATGGACCGTTCCTCCGGGGAAGCATAATCATAAGCGGTATTGATGACAAACAGCGTGTGGTTATCTTTGTTGTAATCCTGGCTGCCAGCCTGAAAATCCACACTGTCCACATAGGGGATCTCTTCCAGTTGGGCGAGGATCTCCTCTTTCTGCGACTCGTTCAGGTCTTGAAACATAACCCGGATCGTTTGCATCAGTTCTGTTTCTGGAAATTCCTCCTCCATGACTTCCAGTCCCATTTTCATTGAGGAATCGTCTGGAAGATATTTGGTCATATCAGTATTGATTTTGACCTGAGGCATGAGAATAGCGCAGACAACGCCTAACAAAAGCATCACAATCATAACCAGGTAACGTTTGTTAACGACAAATTCGACGACTTTTTTCATGGTTTAATAATCCTCCGGGCTGTGATTGACATTCTTCCTCCGATTTTAGTATAATACACTAAAAGAGGTTAAATCAACCGACTGTTGTTTTAAACCTGATGTGATGTAAACAAAATCATTAGTCTTTGTCTTGGAATCAACACATTTTTAGAATTAGTTGATTTGCGGGAGGTATTATGGAAAATCAGAGAATTCGGTTAAGTAAAAAAATGCTGAAAGAAGCCTTGATTCACCTGCTTCAAAAAAAGACCATCGAAAAGATCACGATCTATGAACTGTGCGATGCTGCCCAGATCAATCGGACCACATTTTACAAATATTACGGGAATCAGTATGACCTGCTGGATGAAATTGAGAATGAATTTTTCGCGGATCTGGAAAAGTACTTGTTGATGGAGGATCAGGTGGAGTATGACAGTATCATCCGAATTTTAGAATATTTAGAGTCAGAGCAAGAGAAGTGCAAGGTATTGATCAATTCCGTACCAGACCAGGTGTTTTCAGAGAAACTTTTTGGCCTTCCCGCCATCCGCACTTTGATAAAAAACCATACGCCTGGCCTGTATACGGAAAGTCAGGAGGAATATTTTGTTCTCTTTTTCTGTCAGGGAGGATACGCGATTATCCGCAAATGGCTCAATAAGGATGACCGGGAGTCTCCTGAGGAAATCGCCAAGCTGATTATCGCTCTGGATAGAATTTACGGCAGAAAATAGAAACACCGATTTGCCGGAAAACTTGTCAGCGTTTGGCGGCAGCGCGCCGGCGGAAGCAGTATGACAGCCTGGATCGGATTTACGGAGAAAGCTGAGGCTTTTGTGTTTTCATAGATTCACCGCCCACATGACACTTTGCGGAGAATCTTGAAACAAAAATCCATATGTCTTAGGAAAGGAAATCATGGAGCGCCGCTGGAAAGATCAGAATCTTAGCGGCGTGCTGCTCTTTGCCTTTTGATATATCCCAGTGCGGAAGACCGCACTGGATACCGCCGAATTTAGCGGAAGTTCCGGTGTTTTTATTAAAAACCGCAAAAGAAAAATACCACTAAATTTCTGCGAAATTCAGATGACATTTTCTGCTTTACTAAAGAGGATAGGGGAAGTATAATACTACTATAGGAAATAAAACCTGTGTTGTATTTCAATATACTGGAGGGATTTACTTGAAGATTACCAATGATATTAAGTATGTAGGCGTTAATGACCACGAGGTGGATTTATTCGAAGGACAATATGTGGTAGAAAACGGCATGGCATACAATTCTTATGTCATCATGGACGAGAAAATCGCGGTGATGGATACGGTAGACGCCCGGTTTACCCATGAATGGCTTGATAATGTCGAAAATGTCACAGGTTCCCGCAAGCCGGATTATTTGATTGTCCAGCATATGGAGCCGGATCATTCGGCGAACATCGCGAATTTTATGAACGTGTACCAGGATGCTAAGATTGTATCCACGGAAAAAGCGTTTACCATGATGAGACAATTTTTCGGCACGGATTTTGAGGACCGGAAAATAGTAGTGGGAGAGGGGGATACCCTTTCTCTGGGAAAGCACACGCTAACCTTTGTGCAGGCGCCTATGGTTCACTGGCCTGAGGTAATGGTGACCTATGACAGTGTGGATAAAGTACTGTTTTCCGCCGATGGCTTTGGCAAATTCGGCGCTTTGGATGTGGAAGAGGATTGGGCATGTGAGGCTCGCCGCTACTATATTGGAATTGTGGGCAAGTACGGCGCTCAAGTCCAAAACCTGCTGAAGAAGGCGGCGGGACTGGATATTCAGATTATCTGTCCTCTCCATGGTCCTGTACTCACGGAAAACCTTGGCTATTATCTGAATCTTTATCAGACCTGGTCTTCCTACACGGCGGAGACCGAGGGAATCGTTATTGCTTATACTTCTGTTTACGGCCATACGAAAAAGGCGGTAGAGGCCTTAGCGGACAAGCTTCGGAAGGAAGGCTGTCCGGAGGTCGTAGTGCATGATTTAGCCCGCTGCGATATGGCGGAGGCAGTGGAAGACGCTTTCCGTTACAGCAAGCTGGTGTTGGCTACTACCACCTATAACGCGGATATTTTCCCTTTTATGCGGGAGTTTATCAATCATCTTACCGAGCGGAATTACCAAAACCGGGTGGTCGGTCTGATCGAAAACGGAAGCTGGGCACCCTTAGCCGCTAAGACGATGAAACAGATGCTCGCTGGTTGTAAAAATCTAACTTTTGCCGAGAATGTTGTGCATATTAAATCAGCCCTGAACGAAGAGAGTGTTGGTCAGCTGGATGCGCTGGCGGCTGAGCTGTGCCACGATTACCTGGAGCAGCAAAGCGAAACCGCGAATAAGAATGATCTGACAGCTCTGTTTAAAATTGGCTATGGCCTGTATGTGGTGACCTCTAACGACGGTAAAAAGGACAACGGCTTGATTGTCAATACGGTGACTCAGGTAACCGATACTCCGAACCGTGTGGCTGTCACCATTAATAAACAGAATTATTCTCATCATGTCATTAAGCAGACTGGCATCATGAACGTAAACTGTCTGTCTACCGCGGCTCCGTTCAAGGTGTTCGAGACCTTTGGGTTCCAGAGCGGCAGAACAGTAGATAAGTTCGCCGACTGCACTCCGCTGCGTTCTGACAATGGGCTGGTATTCCTGCCGCGGTATATTAATGCGTTTATGTCCCTGAAGGTGGAACAGTATGTGGATTTAGGAACCCATGGTATGTTTATCTGCAGCATCACCGAGGCCAGAGTAATTTCCAGCGCGGAAACAATGACCTACACCTATTATCAGAACAATGTCAAGCCCAAGCCTCAGACAGAGGGGAAGAAGGGCTTTGTGTGCAAAATCTGCGGCTATATTTACGAGGGCGATGTCCTGCCAGACGATTTTATCTGTCCGTTGTGTAAGCATGGAGCCGCTGATTTTGAGCCTATCGGCTAAATTTAGTTTGATTTCAGCTGAATTTTGTCCAGAGCATTAGATACTCAAATAACACGAATGATTCAAAAACAGCCTGCCGGCAAGAAAAGTACTTTGCCGGCAGGCTGTTTTTATGAGTAAGCTCCTAGTATTTTGACATAATAGGCAAGCGCCGCGCCATATAGAAAAATTCCTATACAGCACGGCGCTTTTGGGATATGGCTTTAAAACGGCGTACGCAAAAATAAGTGCGGACTATTTGGAAACTACATTAACCGGTGTTCCCTTTTGAAATTGTCTCAGGTTCTCCACCGCAATGTCCATCAGCCGCTGGCGACTTTCCTTAGGCGCCCAAGAAATGTGGGGAGTAATCAAACAGTTTTTCGCTTTCAGAAGCGGATTGTCCCCCTTGATAGGCTCAGTCGAAACCACATCCAGACCCGCGGCATATACCTTGCCGGAATTGAGTGCGTCGGCAAGATCCTGTTCTACAATCAGCGGTCCGCGGCTGTTGTTCAGAATAATAACTCCATCCTTCATTTTCGAGATGGTGTCACGATTGATCAATCCCTGTGTTTCCGGGAATAGGGGACAGTGCAGGGCGATCACATCAGACTGTGCCAGTAACTCGTCTAGCGACGCGAACTGATAGCCTACCAAAAGGCTGTCGTCAGGCCGATAGGCGTCGTAGGCCAGAATATTCATTCCCAGAGCCTTAGCGATTCTGGCTGTTGTCCGACCGATCCGTCCAAAACCGATGATTCCCATGGTTTTCCCGGCCAACTCAATCAGAGGATAGTCCCAGAAACACCAATCTTGATTATGTTCCCATCTGCCTTCATGGACCGCCTGGTCATGATGGCCGACATGGTGGCAGATTTCTAACAGCATGGCGATGGCGAATTGACCAACAGCGTCGGTGCCATAAGTGGGAATATTACATACAACGACTCCATGCTCCTTGGCGGAAGAAACATCGACAATGTTATAACCGGTGGCGAGCACGCCGATAAATTTTAAATCAGGGCAGGCTGCCAAGGTTTCCGCGGAGATAGGAGTTTTGTTGGTATAAACAGCCTCGGCATCTCCGATGCGGCTGACGATCTGATCAGCGGGGGTTCTGTCATAGACGGTCAAATCACCCAAAGCCTTCAGATCGTCCCAGCTTAAATCGCCGGGATTCTCTGTATAACCGTCCAGAACAACGATTTTCATGTTATGTCCTCCTTAGATTAAAAGACCTTGTTAATGATTGGTGGACACAACGATTACTTATCTGCAATTCCGGTTCCTCCACCGCGGTATGGGGAACAAGAGAACGGGTGCTTGGTACGGATCCTTTCAGCATCAGTGTGCCGGCCGACAAGCATTTGCCGGTGATTCTGGATTGCGCTACCAGCGTGGTGGCACAGGGAAAGGTATCTGTGGCCGAAACAGAGAATAAGCCGATTCCCGGACATTGGGCTTATAATAAAGACGGAGAACCTACCACGGTGGCCAGTGAGGCGATGACGGGCACAATGCGTCCTTTCGGTGATTATAAGGGCTCCGGGATCGCAATTATGATTAGCTTGATTAGCGCGGGACTAACAGGAATGCCCTTTGACTTTGAGGAAGAAAATCTGCGTCGCGTTTCTGATCTTGCTGCTGGTTCTGAGTTGGCTGCATCCCTGATCGCTATTGACATTTCCAAGTTTACCGACGTAGAGGCGTTTAAACACCGTGTGGATGGCTTTATCGATGTGGTAAAAAGCTTTCGGCTGGCTCCTGATACGGACCAGATTTATATGCCTGGCGAAATCGAGTTCAACAAAGTCGCTGCCCACCGGGCCGCAGGCGGATTTGAAATTGGTCCGAACCTGTATCAAAAGCTGAAAGACATCCGAGATAAATACGGCGTGGAGTTCGAAATGGACCATTGGGAACACAAAGATTAAGCAAATTGACTAAAAAATAACAAAGTTTTTTTATGATTTATATTCTAAAACTTCAAGCCATAATTCCATAATTGAATTGGAAATCTAAGTTTGGGATGATATGATGAGGCTGACCAAAAAGTATGTCAGTACTAATGGAGGTTGTCTATCGTGAAAAATGAAAATTGCAATCAAGAGCTAAAAAAGTTGGAACAATTCGACACCCCATCCATCACCAATGTGGTAGCGACCTATCCAGAGGATCAGGAGCTTTGCTTAGGACTATATGACCCTTGGGCCGCCAACTGGTATACCGATCAATCTATAAAATGCATGTATCCAGAGCTGGGCAGAAGAGTGGGTTATGCCGTTACGGTGGTATATGGCCCTGTGGACGCTAATTTTAAACGTCGCAGTTTTGACGATGTGCTGCGGGCCATCGATGCTTCTCCGAAGCCTGTGATCGTATGCATTAAACAGGATTTTCCTGAGGAAATCAAAAACAAGAACGGCCTTTGCGGCGGCAATATGACCACTGCCATGAAAGCATTAGGAACGGTTGGAATTATCTCCGACGGCCCTTCCAGAGACGTGGATGAAATTCGCCCCATGGAAGTTCAGTACATGCTTACAGGCGTTACCGCGGGTCACGGCGCTTTTTCCGTAAAGGCGGTGAATGTACCGGTAAATATTTGCGGTATGGAGGTTTGCCCTGGCGATATTATTCACATGGACGAAAACGGCGCGGTAAAATTCCCCAGCCAGTATATCGGAGAAGTTTTGGATAAGGCGGAAAAACTTCAGAAGGTTGAACAGGAACGCCAGGAAAAAATGAGAAATTCCCACGATGTGGAAGAAATCATTCGAATTATGAATGGCTTTGAAGACAATAAATAAGCCTACATAAATAAAAGGAGACGATAACAATGATGAAAACAAACAAGCTTCGGGAAATTCTGAACAACAATCAACCTTCCATTGCCACAAGAATTCTCAGCTCGTGGCCTACCATCACCGAGGCGGTGGCGTCTACCGGAAAATTCGATTATATCGAGTTTGTGGCCGAGTACGCGCCGTTTTCTCATGCGGATCTGGAAAATATTTGTCGGGCCGCGGAACTGCATAACATTTCCACGATGATTAAGGTTGATTTTCAGAACAGAGCTTATGTCGCCCAAAAGGCCATGGCCTCTGGATTCCAGGCGCTGCTGCTCACCGACCATAAAACACCGGAAGAGGTGCGGGAAACTATGTATGTAATCCGCCCCGATACTCCTGAGGATGGCGGCCGCTTTGGTTATCCTAACCGTCGCTGGATCGGTTATCAGCCCAACCAATCTCAGATGGATTACGCCGCTATGGTTCGCAATACCGTAGCTGCCTTTATGGTAGAGAAAAAAGAGTGCCTGGACAATCTGGAAGAGATCTGCGAGATTCCTGGTGTCGATATGGTACAGTTTGGTCCTTCTGACTATTCTATGAGCCTCGGATGGAATGCTGGCGCCCATGTTGACGAATATAAGGCCGCTGAGCGCGAAATGATCCGGATTGCCTTAAAGCATGGTGTCCAGCCTCGCTGTGAGATCAATAGTGCGGATGAAGCTAAGTATTACATTGATCTGGGCGTACGCCATTTCTGCATCGGCGATGAATTGAGAAACAATATGACCTACTGGAATAACGTAGGCGGCGCCTTAAAAGAAATCGTGGATACCTTATAATTTGTTTCTATTAATTATTCTGTCTCTTTCTATATATAATATGTATATTACATCTCGCTTCAATTGGATTTTAGGACTGAAAAACCTAATGAAAAAAGAAGCACTCACCGATTAACGAATGGATCCATAAGGGGTAAAGCCTGTTTTAGGCTTTACCCCTTATTTTTATTGTTGATTTACTTTAGAGAAAAGTGCCTTAAGCTTAGCCATAAGCAAGTTAGCGGCCTTGAAATCCTCAGGTTCAAGACTAGTGAGACGTAGACTATAAAGAGGAGTAAACTATAAAATAGATGATTTACAATATAAAAACTGTGGGACGTTGCGGTTGGATTGATGGGCTATTGGGCAACGGAAAAGTCAACAGGGCTAGCCCCGATCCAGAAAGACCGTCTGGTAATCCTTTTTTAGTTCTCTTTACCTTTCTGATTTTTCAGGAGAGATTGATTTCAGACTTGCTTACAACATCAAAATCTGCTTCAGGCTTCCAGATCGACGGAGAATGGAATTTGATCGTTTAAAATAGTCTATCTTGAGATAAAAATCTTCTGTCAAGGGAAGAAGGAACCCTGAAGAGGGAAAGGGATGATTGATTTTTCAATGGAAAGCTTTATAATAAAATCAGAGATTGAGCATTTTGGACTATACTGGTTAAATATAATTGGAATATGCTATACAAAGCTATTTCCCAAAGGCCTCTGCGAATAGAAAAGGTTGAGCGGAGGAAACTGACAATTGCGATAGGCGCGAAGTATGGATCGGCTTATAAAACAATAAGCGGCGAATTAAAATAGGAAAAGCAAAACTAAGGAGAATTCACACATGGAGAGTATCAAGGGTTATGCAAGAGAATTTCCACTGTTTGGGCAAACGCTGCGGGTACCAGCGGAAATGGATGTTTTCAATACTTATCGCCTAATGTTCCGCGATTGGGCGTTAGACTATACCGATCAGGTCGAGGTAGCGTACCGAGCGAATATCCATGATTTTGATTCATTCATAGAATTCTTTATGCGGATCTATGATTCCAAGCTGGATCCGCTCATCCAAAAAGCGATCGATTTATTGATCTCCCAGGGAATTTGGACCGTAACCTATGAAACCTTTTCGAAACAGCATAAAGAGGATTTTCATTCTGCCATCGATGATTACAACAACATGATTGACAACTTCAACTTGACGCTGGAAAATAATCAAAAGGCTATTTCCGGAATGATGGGCTTCGTTCCTAATTTAGTAGGCGGGGGCTTTGGAATTACAGGAGCCTTAAAGGGAATTGCGAAGGCGACGGCGTTTAACCTAGTCAGAGATGGAATAGAGGTAAGCGTTTTAAAAAACGCCGATGTAAAACCCGCGCAACGTCAGGCGCTTTACCAGCAGATAGATCTGGAGGTATTATTGGACCACGTATTTACCGATTATTGGAGGGTGTTCCTATCTTTAGTTTGGACGCTGATCCAGAACGGGCAGAATATTTGGTGGCCGACACAGGAACTAGATCAGCAATCAGAGAGCATTTTTCAAAATCTACATCATCCCAGCTTTCCGCAAGATAAAATTTTGTACGCCCTCTTGGATGTGATAGAGAGAAACCCTTACCACGCGGAATATTACCAGTTTCTGGCGGCGCGTTTTGGCAGTACACAGGAGGTCACAGCGATTGAAAACTATTTTGGGTATGCCCATCTATCATAACAGAAAGCCTGTGAGATGAGGTCTGCAGTACGCAGCGCTCATGGGCGCTTCCACGTTTTTAAGGATACGCAATAAGAATACATAATAGAATTTTGTGTCAGATGGCCGGCCCAAGGTCACGTCGGCTGTTTTTCATGGACTCATAGTGCTCTTCCAACCAGTGAAATAATTCTTGCAGCCCATCCTCATCCATGGAAAATTCCGCTTCTGAATGAATCTCGTTTCTTTCTCTGCAATAGGAATAACAATAGGGCCCATGCCATACAGATCCTTTTATTTTGTTTTCTGCAGGTTCAAGACGATAGCGAAATTCGTCTTCCAGCGGACGGCAATCGGGAAAGGCTATACTTCCCGTCCAAACTCCGCTGTTCTGGAAAAAGTCTATCCGCGGAACTAGATCTTCTCGTTTCAAAAAAGTCACCTGTTTCTTTTATCTGGAATATGAAAAGCCTTTATCCTTATTTTATCACGCACAGATTGATCACTCAACTGCTGATTCCATCGCCTTAGAGGGCGTAGCCCTGGTATCTTAGCATTAGAACAGGAAAACTCTTAAAATCAAGTGTTTGTTTGGGCCGCCGTGATGACAATGAAAGTTTCCGTGATGGCAATGAAATTGGAGCGTTTCTATAAAAGAATAAAGGTGAAAGAAAATAGTCTTTTGAGATAAAAATGGAATTTTCTAATTTAGAATATTTTCGGATTGGTCAAAAAGTGTTGACAGCTTATATAATATAAGAAAAGGAGAATGATAAGATGATTTACAAGGAATTTCAAAACCATAAGCTTTCAGCTCTAGGCCTTGGAGCGATGCGACTGCCGGTGATAGGAGGGGACGATTCTAAAATTGACGAAATAGCGGCTAGGGAAATGGTGGACTACGCGATGGGGCATGGTGTCAATTACTACGATACCGCGTGGGGCTATCATGGAGGCCAGTCAGAGCTGGTGATTGGCCGGGCCCTGAATCGGTATCCGCGGGAGAGCTATTATCTGGCAACCAAATTTCCTGGCTATGATCTCTCCAATATGGATAAGGTAGAAGAAATTTTTGAGAAGCAGCTAGAAAAATGCGGAGTGGCGTATTTTGATTTTTACTTATTCCATAACGTCTGCGAAATGAATATTGACGCTTACCTAGATGAGAAATACGGGATTTACCCCTATTTGATGAAACAAAAAAAGGCGGGACGAATTCGTCATCTTGGCTTTTCGACCCACGGAAGCTATCATGTCATGAAACGCTTTCTTGACGCGTACGGAGAAGGGATGGAATTCTGTCAAATCCAGCTCAATTATCTTGACTGGAATTTTCAGGATGCCAAAGGTAAATTAGATCTTCTGGCTGAATATCATCTGCCGGTTTGGGTTATGGAGCCGCTGCGAGGGGGAAAACTGGCAAACTTGTCCACCGAGGATGTTAGACAACTCAAGGATCTGCGCCCGGATGAATCTGTCCCGGCCTGGGCATTCCGTTTTCTTCAGTCCATTCCCAGTGTGACAATGGTGCTGTCCGGCATGTCAAACAGCGAACAGCTGAGAGAAAACATCCAGACTTTTGAGAAGGAAAGACCTTTAAATCCACAGGAAATGGAGAAATTGCTTCAAATCGCCGACCATATGGTGAAAAAGATCGCACTTCCGTGCACCGCGTGCCATTATTGTGTCAGCCATTGCCCCCAAGGCTTGGATATTCCCTCTCTGCTGGCACTGTACAATGAATATTGTGTCACAGACGGCGGCTTTATCGCGCCGATGGCCCTGTCTGCGCTTCCGGAAGAGAAGCGGCCAAGCGCTTGTATCGGATGCCGCAGCTGTGAGGCTGTCTGCCCTCAGCAGATTAAAATTTCAGAGGCGATGGCGGATTTTACTGAAAAGTTAAAAGGATAAGTTTATCTGTAAGAGAGTGGAGAAAGCCTTGCGCTTTTCCACTCCCTTTTATTTTTTATATCAAAAGGCTGCGTTAGGGAAACTAGAAAAGCATTATTGGAATGTTTATCGGATATGGAGACAAAAGAGACGGTACCATCTCGGCATGGTTTATGGTATACTAGAAAAGAAAGTTGACCTACAGGGAAAACTTTAGATGATAGCGCCTGAAGTTCGGATAGCGGCGCCTGAAGTTTTTGTGAGGCACAACGAGAAAATAAGGATAAAAAAGAGCGACAGAAATGAGGAAAAAAGCAAATGAAATGGATGATAGCCTCTGACATTCACGGCTCCGAATACTACTGCAAGAAAATGGTAGACGCCTTTTACGCTGAAAAAGCGGACCGGCTTTTGTTGCTGGGGGATATTTTATATCATGGGCCTCGAAACGACTTGCCCCGGGATTACAATCCTAAAGGAGTCATCAAACTGTTAAATGAGATGCAGGATCATATCCTGTGTGTGCGGGGAAACTGTGATACAGAAGTAGACCAAATGGTGCTTGCTTTTCCGATCCTTGCTGATTACGCCATTCTTGCGGTGGGGAATCGGATGATTTTCGCTACTCACGGCCATCACTTTAATGAGGAGAACCTACCTCCACTCCATGACGGAGATATCCTTCTCCATGGACACACCCATATTCCAAAACAGGTAAAGCATCAAACCTATATATATTTGAATCCGGGTTCGGTTTCGATTCCAAAGGAGAACAGCTACCACGGCTATTTGATTTTGGAGAACGGGACGTTTGCTTGGAAGGATTTTGACGGGACAATCCGGGATACTTGCCATCTTACGGAATAACCTTACCGATGACCTCGCTGTGATTCCACAGAGAGGTCATTTTTATCTTTGTTTGTTTAAAGTATCGGGCCGAACATTCAAGTCTTACTGGTAAGTGATTTTCTCAGACCATAGGCGCATTCCTCGGTGAAAAACTGAAATCATATTAATAAAGTTTTATTTTTAAGAAGCGGTTGACAATCTGGAAAATATGATTATAATAATATATGAACAATAGATCATATGATAATATAAAAAAGAGGATGAGAACATGGAAGAAAAGGTTGAAAAGTGCGAATATATGCATGTCCATGAAGATATTGTCCATAAGGTAAACGAACAGATGCCAGATGAAGAGATTTTATATGATTTAGCGGAGCTGTTTAAGATCTTTGGAGACTCTACACGAATAAAAATTTTATATGCGTTGTTTGAGTCGGAGATGTGTGTTTGTGATATTGCCCAGCTTTTAAACATGACCCAGTCAGCGATTTCTCATCAGCTGCGATCACTCAAGCAAAGCAAGCTGGTAAAGTACCGGAGAGAAGGAAAAACGGTATTTTATTCCCTGGCGGATTCCCATGTGAGAACGATTATCAATCAGGGACTGGAGCACGTTGCGGAATAGCTTTCATTCTATTTATTAGTTTTATTTATTAGAAAGGGCGGCGGCAGACATGAAGAAAAAGTTTCAACTAGTAGATTTGGATTGCGCGAACTGTGCGGCAAAAATGGAGGACGCGATTAAAAAAATCGATGGAGTTCAAAACGCCAGTGTCAGCTTTATCATGCAGAAAATGACTATCGAGGCGGAGGAAAACCGTTTCGATGAGATCATGAAAGAAGTTGTGGCTGTGTGCAAAAGGATAGAGCCGGACTGTACTGTTCAATTGTAGCTGCGGAGATGAGCTTATGAGCCGAAAACAGAAGAAAACGCTAGTTCGGATTCTTGTCAGCGGGGCCTTGTTCACGGGAGCGTTTTTTATTCCAGCCGAAGGACTCTGGAAGCTGGGCGCCTATTTGATTCCCTACTTTGTGATAGGATGGGATGTTCTATGGAAGGCCATTCGCAATATTTCCCATGGTCAAGTCTTTGATGAGAACTTCCTGATGTCTATCGCGACTATCGGCGCCTTTTGTGTAGGAGAGTATCCGGAAGGCGTGGCGGTTATGCTGTTTTATCAGATAGGAGAGCTATTTCAAAGCTACTCGGTGGGACGTTCGCGTCAGTCTATTACAGCGCTGATGGATATCCGTCCGGATTACGCCAATCTGGAAAAGACGGATGGCGGCTTTGCGCAGGTGGATCCGGATGAGGTGAAGGTTGGAGACATTATTGTGGTGAAAGCGGGAGAAAAAATCCCGCTGGATGGTATTGTGATAGAGGGGATATCTTCTTTAAATACCTCTGCTTTGACCGGTGAATCCGTTCCCAAAGGTGTTAAGCCCGGCAAAGAGGTCATCAGCGGATGTATCAATTTGAGCGGCCTTCTGCGGGTAAAGGTCACAAAGGAATTTGAAGAGTCCACTGTGGCTAAAATTTTGGATCTGGTGGAGAATTCCAGCAGTAAAAAAGCGAAATCAGAGAACTTTATCACCAAATTCGCCCGCTATTATACTCCTGTAGTGGTCATTGGCGCGTTGTTGCTGGCAGTGATTCCTCCCTTGATTTTAGGAGGCGGTTGGAGCGATTGGATTGGCAGAGCGTTGATCTTTTTAGTGATTTCCTGCCCCTGTGCCTTAGTGATTTCTATCCCGCTTAGTTTTTTTGGCGGAATCGGTGGAGCCTCTAAAAAAGGAATTTTAGTGAAGGGCGGAAACTATCTGGAGGCTTTGTCCCAAACAGAGCTGGTAGTATTTGATAAAACCGGAACGCTGACAAAAGGGGTTTTTCAGGTTTCCGCCGTACATTCGGGGGATATCGAGGAAAAGCGCCTGGTAGAGCTTGCCGCTATGGCGGAAGCGTTTTCCGATCATCCGATTTCCAAGTCGATTCGAGAGGCTTATGGCAAAGAAATCGATGCTGCTTGCGTGTCTGATGTCGAGGAAATGCCTGGGCTTGGAGTGAAAGCTGTGGTAAACCGTCAGGTTATTTGGGTCGGAAATGGAAAACTGATGGATTTAGCAGGAGCTAAGTGGCACGAATGTCATCTTCCCGGCACAGTAGTTCATGTAGCGGCGGACTCGGAATATCTGGGACATATGGTGATCTCCGATCAGATCAAGGAAGATGCGGTCCAGGCGATCCAAGAGTTGAAGGCACTGGGAGTTCGGAAAACCGTGATGCTCACCGGGGATAAAGCTCAGGTTGCCACAGAAGTAGCCCGTCAGTTAGGGGTGGATGAGGTCTATGCTGAGCTACTGCCTGGAGATAAGGTCCAGCGGGTGGAAGCTTTGCTGCAGGAAAAAAGCGGAAAAGGGAAGTTGGCTTTTGTGGGCGACGGAATTAACGACGCTCCCGTGCTTTCCAGAGCGGATATCGGTATTGCCATGGGCGGTTTGGGTTCAGATGCGGCTATTGAGGCCGCAGATATCGTCCTAATGGATGACTATCCCTCAAAAATAGCCACAGCGATGCGAATCTCAAAAAGAACACTGCGTCTGGTAAAAGAAAATATTGTGTTTGCGCTAGCGGTTAAAGTATTGTTTTTAGTATTGGGCGCCGTCGGCTTAGCGAATATGTGGGAAGCGGTTTTTGCTGACGTAGGTGTTTCCATCATCGCTATTTTAAACGCCTCCCGGGCGTTAAAGGTAAAAATCAAATAACTGGATATAGGAAACAGCGAATATCTCCAGTGAATACGCGATTTCTCCTTGTGTCAAATCCATGTAAGGACCAGATGTTAAAAAAGGTGGTGTTACCCCATTTTCTGGGGCGACGCCACTTTCTTTTTAAATCTTCGTATGAGTTTTATGCTGTAATGGGAGACAAAGTACCGAGTCCCATCAGCGTGAGATAATCGATGTAAAACAAAACTTTCGGTTCGTTATAATCCAGAAACACGAACTCGTTTCTCAAAAACAGATAGGTTGGGAATTCTCTGCTGATCAATGCCCATACGCCATATCCGGCGATTACGAATCCCGCAACGAAAGCGGTAATGCGGGGGATTTTTGAATTAATTTTTATTCTTGGCTTTTTCCGCAGGAATTCCAAAATCAGATTCCAGTGAAGCCCTAAATGGAGGCTCAATAGGAGGAACCCCCAATATGCTCCAAGGATATGAAGGCGACGGGCCAAAGACATACCGCCATAAACGGACAGAAAGTCAAACACATGGCGGGACATTATAACACCGCTGTACATTTGAGCTAAGACAGAAATGAATATCAGCAGGTCAACGCAAAGGGTTAAAATACGCAGGACATTATATTTCCCCTTGAGCAGAGTCTTGTGCCAATGCGCGTTTAAAATATGATGTACAATAAAAAGGAGAAACATTCCGGTACCTACCCATTCATGAGGAGCTTCACCCCAAAATTGATATCCCATCAAGAATAGCAGAGCCAGCGTCATTGCAACATCGATGGCTAATTTAATGACGGCTTTCGGCTTCATTCCTCCACCGCCTTACCCACACAGGCAATGGCGTTTAGGCTGCGGGGATAGCCAATATAGGGCAGGCATTGAGAGACAACACGAATCAAAAAGTCCTTGTCATTTCCCATATTCATATTTCCCTTCGCGTGAGCGATCAGCTGGGGCTCACAGCCACCTTGTGCCATGAGGAAACAAAAAGTGATGAGTTCACGCTCCGCTAAGTCAAGACCTTTTCTGGTATAGTAATCGCCGAAGCAGTTTGCAGCCAGCCACCGGTTGATATGCCCAGCTTTCCAGGCCTCTTTCATGTGTTCTCCAAAAATTTTTGCCTGTGCCTCGCTCCCTTTTTCCAGCCTGTTATCAAGGGTAGTCGTGGCCTGCCCGTCCAGCGGAAGCTCTATGCCTTTCTCAGTCAATATATTGTTGGTCATATTCAAAAACGGTAACATTCTGCCATACCCCAAATAGTCGGTCGCTTGGTAAACGATCTCTTTTGCGACGATGGGGGTGATGCCATTTTCTAGGGCTTGGGGCAGGAGTTCTTCATAAGCCGTCATGCTTCCGCTGCCGATCAGCGTAGCCAAAATTACCAAATAGCGGACAGCTGGCGGTAACTGTTGGTTTTCTTCGTTTCTAACTTCCTCAAACGCAAAGTGCTCAAAACGCTCTGCAAATTCCGGATCTGTTCTATGTAAATCCATTTTTGTTTCTCCTTTCAGATTTTTTGACTACCAGTAGACCATACATGTTTATCTTTTGCAGCGGCAGGTGTGTTCTGCGCCATTACACCTACCAAATTGTGGGGAAGATACGGTTCTTCCAGGAATGTAAGCTCGTCGGCAGTCAAAGTGAGCTTCATAGCTTTTGTCGCTTCCTCAATGTGATAAGGTTTTGTTGCGCCCACAACAGGAGCGGTAACTTTTGTCAGCAGCCAGGCAAGAGAGATTTCTGTCATGGAAACGTCGTACATTTCGGCAAGCTGTGCCACCCGTTCAATAATGATACGATCCTGATCGGCGGTAGCATCGTATTTCAGATGGGCATAGCTATCCTCTCGGAAACGCTTAGAGGTTTCGCCTGGATGTTTCGAAAGTCTTCCGCCTGCAAGCGCGCTGTATGGCGTCATTGCTATGTTGTCTTCACGGCAAAGTTTTGCCATTTCGCGTTCTTCCTCCCGGAAAATCAAATTATAGTGCCCCTGCACCGATACGAATTTTGTGAAACCTTCTTTTTCGGCCAGCGCGTTCGCTTTGCTGAGCTGATAAGCAAAACAATTAGAAATGCCGATATAGCGGATTTTACCTGATTGAACGGCGTTGTTCAGACCTTCCATAATGTCATAGAGGGGTGTATTGTAATCCCACATGTGGTAAATGTATAAATCGATATAATCCGTCCCGAGATTTGCGAGGCTTTGATCAATCATCTTTTCAATGTGCCGCTGCCCGGTAATTCCCGCTTCGATTTCCTCGTTGGTACGAGGTAGAAATTTTGTCGCGATTACAATATCATCACGCTTTGCGAAATCTCGAATCGCTCTGCCAAGGTACTGCTCGCTGGTGCCGCTCTGATAGGCGATAGCTGTATCAAAAAAATTAATACCAAGTTCCAAGCCCTTTTTGATAATTTTGCGGGAATCTTCTTCATCTACTGTCCAGCTGTGCTGACCATTTCCGGCTTCACCAAATCCCATGCATCCCATACAAATGCGGGATATATTACCTCTGATCTTATATTTAGTGTTTTTTATTGTTCCGAATCTGACGTCATATGTTTACAGTTTATTTGACTATGATGGATTTACCGATATGAAATTTATCGGGTTCGATAACTTTGCTGGTCTGTTTCGAGATAGAAATTTTGGTATTGCTTTTAAAAATACCCTGATCTACACAATAGTGGCGATGATCGGACAAAACGCTTTGGCCTTAGTTTTGGCAGTATTACTTCTGAAAAACAGGCCAATCAATAACTTTTTTAAAACAGTCAATTACTTGCCAGCCATTATGTCATCTGTAGCCATTGGTTTCGTATGGGGATACATTTTCGATCCAAACATAGGTGTTATCAATAAGGCTCTTGCGAATATCGGATTGAAAAGCTGGGGACAAAACTGGCTGGGCGATGAAAATATTGTAATGCTTTCTATTGCGACAATCCATATTTGGCAGGCTGTAGGCGGTGCGGCGATTATATTTATTTCCGGACTACTAGAAATTCCGGGAGATCTTTATGAATGTGCCGAGGTGGAAGGCGCTAATAAACTGCAGTCATTTTTCAGAATTACTTTTCCGTTGCTAAAACCAGTGACACTGATCAATTTGATTTTAACCATGATCGGTTGTTTTAAATCGTTCGATTATGTCTATGTTCTTACTGGCGGCGGAGGAGACGGCAGTTCACATGTAATTGCTACCTTGCTGTTCAAAACGGGTTTCCAATATACCAGGGTTGGTTACTCGTCGGCCATGGCGGTTATTTTATCGCTGACAGTCGGCATACTGGTATTTCTTCAAATGCGTTTCAGCAGAGACCAGACTGTATAGCCTGAGTTTTCAGAGAAAGGTGGTTGAAACGATAATGAATAACGGGAAAAAAGTTCATAAGAAATATAACCGATTTCACTTCTCAACACTGGTAAAATACATATTTTTGTGCATAGTAGGTTTTTTATTCTATATCCTCTGTATCTGGTTGTGGTGGACTCTTTTCGAACCAATACGCAGATCATGATGGATCCCTTTGGCCTGCCTGAAAGTTTTTCGCTTGAGAATTATGTTAAGGCCTGGGAAGAGGGAATGCTTTATGCGCTTTATAAAAACAGTGTATTGGTAACTTTTGTTTCAGTTTTGCTGATTATTTTATTCTCCAGCATGGTTGGATTTGTGATGACCAGACAAGACTTTAGATTCCGTAAACCTCTGCTTGTAATGTTCATTTTAGGGATGACGGTACCTTTCCAAGTAGGAATTATTCCTCTTTATCTTCAGATGAGCAAAATGGGTCTAACAAACAGTTATGTAGGATTGATTATTATCTATATCGTCAGTTATTTATCGTTTTCTGTCTATTTGATGTATGGTTTCATGAAAGGAATTCCAGTGGAAATTCAAGAGGCAGCCGAGATCGACGGCGTCAGTACTTTTGGCATGTATCGGCATATTATGATGCCATTGTCACCGGCGATCGTTACTACAGTGGGAATTTTCAATTTGATGTATATCTGGAATGATATGTTTTTCTCTCTGGTAATGATGACCTCCAAAGTAAAAAAGACTTTGACTGTCGGTTTGTTGGCGTTTAAAGGGCAATATATGAGCGATTACGCAACCATGTTTGCAGGGGTCGTTTTAGTTAGTTTGCCCATGATTGTTTTATTTTTCTTGCTACAAAAGCGGTTTATCGAAGGTGTAGCTGCCGGTGCCGTAAAAGGATAAGGCGAAAAAGGGAGGAGAGAAACTTGTACTATTTGGCGTTAGACGTCGGCGGAACAAAAACCTCTGTTGCCTTATTTCAAGAGGACGGTACTTTGTGCGGAGACATCCTGCAGAGAAAATCTAGAACCTATGAAGGGGAAGATTGCGTTTATGAAAACTCTTGTATAGCAATCAGGGAACTTTTAAGCACTTTAAGAGTGGCCCAAGAGGAAATTATCGCCATTGGGGTGGGCGGTCCTGGACCACTTAATTGTAAAACAGGAGTGATTATACACGCACCAATGATGAACTGGCACAATTTTCCGTTAGCGGCCAGACTCCAAGAGGATTTTAAAGTTCCGGTATTCCTAGATAACGACGGAAATTTGGGCGCCCTTGCAGAGCAGCGGTGCGGGGTGGCTAAAGGGATGGAAAGCGTAGGATACATGACAGTTAGTACAGGAATCGGCGGCGGACTGGTATTTGACGGTGAAATTTATCATGGCTATCGGGACGGAGCTGGAGAATTTGGACATCTTTCCATTAATCCTGAGGGTCCCCGATGTCCCTGCGGAAGTTATGGCTGCCTAGAACTTTATGCTTCCGGTACAGCGGTGAGTAGACAGCTCAGAGAGGATTTTTTAAAGGGAATAAAATCTTCGGCTTTTGAAATATCTACGGAACCTGGCTGCCGGGAACTTGCGATTGCGGCGGAGCAAGGAGACCTATATGCGTTAGAAAAGCTGCGAGAGCTTGGATATCACTTAGGACTTGGAATTTCTAATATTTTTAATTTGCTGAATTTACAGATTTTGGTGTTAGGTGGAGGCGTTACCAAGGCGCACCGTTGGTTTGAGGAAAGTATGCTTTCCTGTATTGAAGAACGCTGTATGAACGGCTTCAGCCGAGAGCAAGTGGCTTTTTCCAAAATGAATGATTCAGTAGTTATTTATGGGGCCTATTACTTAGCGAAGGATAAAATAAGCCGAAAATGAGTGATAGATAAGGGGGATTTTTACCATGGCTTTGGTTACATTAAAAGAAATTTTGGCAGGGACTAGAAAAGGGAAATATGCGGTAGGAAGTTTTAATTTTAACGGCTTTGAGGATGTAAAAGGGATGATCCGTGGAGGCGTAGAAACAAATGCGCCTATTATTGTAATGTCCAGTCCGGCTACCACTAGATACTTAGGCCTGCATGCTGTATGTGGCATGGTGAAAGGTATGGCCGAGGACGCTGGTATTCCGGTTGCGCTTCATTTGGATCATTGTACCGACGAAGATTTTATCAAAGAGTGTGTCAAAGCAGGGTTTACTTCGGTTATGATCGACGCATCGACCAAACCTTATCAGGAGAATATCGAGATAAGCAGACGAATTACAGAGTTTGCCCATTCTTATGGATGCTCGGTAGAAGCGGAACTGGGAGTCATCGGCGGACATGAGGAAGACGCTGCAACTGGAGAGGTCCTTTATACGAATCCGGAAGATGTGCCGGAATTTGTTGAAAAAACCGGCGTAGACGCCTTGGCGGTAGCAGTGGGAACGGTTCATGGTTTCTATAAGAGCGCTCCTAAAATAGATTTCGACAGAATTTCTACGATTCGCAAATTAACAGAAACTCCCATTGTGCTCCATGGTGGTACCGGCGTGCCGGAGGAGGATTTTAAACAGGCTATCGCATGCGGTATTTCCAAAATTAATGTAGGGACAGAACTAAAATATGCATTTTCCGCTTCTTTGAAAAAAGCGACTTCCGAGAAAAGCGAAGAAAATGATCCGCGTAAGCTGATGGCGGTCGTTACTGACGACTGCGCTAAAATTGTCAGGGAAAAAATAGGCGTGTTTGGTAGCGGAGGCCATGGAACTTTATGAAGATTGCGATTATCACCAGCGGTGGCGATTCACCGGGAATGAATCCCTGTATTGCGGATATTGTCATGGGCGCTTATGAACGAGGATACCAGACCTATTGCTTTTATGGAGGATATCCTGGAATCCGAGACAACTTAATCCGAGAACTTTCTCCGCGGGATGTCCGGGGGTGGCACCGGATCGGCGGTACTAATATCCGGAGCGATCGGCTTCCAGAACTGAAAACACCCGAGATGCAGCGACACTTAGCAGAGATTTTAAAAAAGAATGGGATCGACGCTTTGATCGTTCTGGGCGGAGACGGATCTTTCAGAGGGGCAAAAGATTTGAGTATGGTAGACGACTGTACCAGCTATATTGGAATTCCCTGTACGATTGATAACGATATTTGGGGAAGCGATTATACGCTGGGATTTGATACAGCTCTCAATAAGATGGCCTCCTATATTGCCGATGTGACAGACACTGCCATTTCTATGTATCCCAGAGCTTTTGTCATCGAGACTCTCGGGGGAAAAGATAGCTATTTTGCGCGAGCCGCGGTAGAAATGGGTATCTGTGATTTTGCGCTGACCCATGATGAACCAATGGAAGCGGAAGAAATTGGAGCCCGATTGAAAACTTTGATCCAAGAGAGAAAAATGGGATACGCTCTGATTTCAGCGGCAGAAGATTATAAAGGACTTTTGGAAACAATCCAAAAAGTTCGGGAACAAACCGGATTTTCAGTGAAATACAATAATATTGCTTATCAACAAAGAGGCGGGTCCCCCACTGCGCGAGAACTGATTCATGCATCCGGATTTGCGAAGGCAGCTTTAGACGCTGTAGCGGCGGGTGCCAGAAACAAGTATGTCATTTATCATGCGGGAGAATATGGCTACCGGGATTTTTCCGAAGTCAAGCATAAAAAGTTATAGCTGTAAAAATAAAATTATTTGTGTCATCACAAGAAAGGGGCAAGATTATGAGCAGTTTAAAAATTGGAATCGTCGGTGTTACGCAAGGAAACTTCGCTGGCGGAGCTGGCGGCGGAAAACAAAAGATTTATTTTGATAACGCGGAAGGAATGAAAAAGCTCTCCGAAAAGCTGGGATTCTCTTTGGTGGTTTATCCCGAACTGCTGGTAACCAGGGAAGATGCAGTGAAAGCAAGACAAACTATGGAGGCAGAGGAAATTGATTTCCTGATGATCCAAACGACTACTTATGGGGCCGGCGATATTTTGATCACACTGGCAAAAATGGATGCGAAGCTGGGAATCTGGGCTTTGCCTGAACCCACGCAAAAGGGCAGCATCTATTTTGACGGCAGCAATTCTTTCTGCTGCATGAATATGTATGGTGGAATAGTTTATAGCTATCTGAAAAATTACGGGATCAAGTATAAATGGTTCTTCGGAAAATCAGACGACGAGATGTTCGTACGCCGGTTAACGATTACAGTACGGGCTTTATCCGCTATTAAAAAGCTGGAAGGCTCCAGAGTGGCTTTAATCGGCGGAATTGCCCCTGGATTTAATGACTTCTATTTTGACGAGAGAATTGGGCAAAAGCGCCTTGGCATCGAAATTCAAAGGGGCCATGAGTTTTCGGAAATTCGTCAAAGAGCTGAGTCCTATAGTGAAAAAGATGTTGAGGCAATACGTGAAGAAGCTCTTTCAGGTTATAAAAGCTGCGCAGGAATTCCTCAGCGTTATCAGGATCTGCATTGCCGGTACTATAAAGCTTACCGGGATTTTGCTAAAGAGTATGGATATGACGCATTAGCCGTCGGCTGCTGGCCGCAGATGCAGGAAGAGGCAGATGGATTTAGCTGCTCTATTGTAGGTAAGTTAAATCAAAATGGAATTCCGGCTTCCTGTGAAGGGGATTTGCCCGGTGCGGTTAGTATGCTTTTAGAAAAATATGTGACGGAACAGCCTACCACTACTGAATCAGAGACAGCTGGCTCAGAAAAATATCTCAATGACGGCATTATTGGAGGAAGTTACTGGACTGATTTCAGTATGGATCACTATTAAAAGTTATGAGACATACATTGAAAAGAATATTTATCATTCTAAACTTTAGCATTTCTCTCAAAAAATGTACTTAGAAGGTTTTATTGAGTTTTCCATGAAAAGGAGCTTCCTGGAAGGCTGGACAAGAAACCGGGAGGACTCGCCTCCAAAGTGCTATGCAATATTCGCAATGGGATGCTGGCTGGGTATTCGCCTGAGCGCCTTACTGCCTCACTGCTGGTTTTCAGAAGGACGCAGTATATTTCTGATCCAATTATACGCCTGTTGAAGCGATTCCGAAATACAGGCGGCAAACTACCATTTTTCAGAAAATTTTTTTAGAAATTGTAGAACATTGGCCTGTTGCAGGGCGCGAAATATCCGATCAGGACAATAAGAAATTGAAAGCTGTGGTTAATTCACTACAAGAAAGAGTTTTTGGGGATGACGACCAATTTGAATTGCCGCTTGAACTTTCAATCTAAGATGAAGAAAGCTGCTGCCATATTTATGTCATGCTGCCCGATACGGCCGGAGACTTTCTTTACCAGATGGCCGAACCGTTTTAAAATATTTTGTCCTATGCTTGTTTTCCGAAAAAATAAGAGAAAGAAATGGTTGGGAAAAGGAATATCAAGGATAGGCAAAAGGCACGTATCATAGAAAAAGAAGCAAGGATCGCCTATAACATGTAAGGGAGCAGCAGGCTTATGTTGGGTGTACGGTTTATGATTTCTACACGTACGGGAATTGAGGTTCTAAGAATATGTGGCTGGTGCAAAGACCTTCCTGCCTGCGATACGGAAATACTCCCTCAAGATGCCATTTATCTGCTGTTATTTTTTGGGCTTATCAGAAAGCGTAGGTGCGGTCTAAGTTACAGAATAACTTCCAAGGGAAATGAGATTTTGTAAGCTGTAGGATTTTTCTATGAGCCGAACAAGCAGTATCCGGGAAAAGTTCCCGCCATTTAATGGGAAATAAAAAAGGTTGGAACTATCTTTATAAGATAAGATAATTCCAACCTCATATCTCATACCAAAGCCCTATAACAAGGGCAGTTACTCAGACCTAAAAACAAATTAGTTATAATATATATGGTACTTCGTGTCAAGTAAAATACTATATATGCGGTCAAGTCCTTAAAATGTTCCGAACAAAAATATTTTCACAAAATTGGTCTCTAAGATTTGACAAACTTTTTGTACTTATTTATACTGTAGCCAAGTCCTTTCTTGAGGGGTACGGCAGATGGGAATTGGCCGTGCCCCTTATTTGTGCAAGAACGCTTCTTTTTTGTGATGTCAATATTCTACAAACGGATTACACGCTTTACAGGATACAAAGATAAGACAAGCTCATATTGGCGTTCTTCTACGCGGTTCCAATCATCAGGAAAGAAACTATCATCTATCATAGAAAAAGGAAGCTTCACCTGGTAAGTCTCCCCCGGCTCTATCTGCAAATTTAAAGAACCGTCATTCACATCGCTGTTTATATCACGATAAGCGATAAAATTGACTCCATTATTCCAAGTTCCTGACTGTAACTGGAAAACACCTAACTCGATACTTTGAGGAGAATCTGATGTGTTGGTAACAGAAAAATCCAAAACAATACATCTTGCATCATATCCGGCTCCGAACTCTGCCAACAAAACCTCTTTTGCTGTTTCTGAATCAAGAAAATAAGAATCAGATACTGAGACTTCAAAATTCCCCAATGACACCGGCTGCGATACCGAATACGTTTCACAGTTAGGCTGGGGGTACTTTTGATTCAGCGTAACATAGCGAAAAGTCCACAGGCCGGCCAGAATAAGAGCCAAGGCGCAGATAAAAATAGTTTTCTTCTTTTTAAACATATTTTCATCTCCCCTTCTTTTCGGTTTCTTTCGCCGTATCAAAATTCTCATCTACAATGTAATGATCCCGAATCTGTCCCTCCTCAATACAGAATACCTCGTCAGATAGAAATTCAAGCTCCTCCCGGTCATGACAGGAAATAATAATTAACGCACCGCGTTCCTTATGTTTCAGAAGAAGCTGTTTTACCACCTCAACGCTTTTTTCATCCAGAGCATTGATAGGCTCGTCTAAGACAATCAGATCGGGATTTTCCATAACAGCAGCCGCAATCCCCAGCTTTTGTTTCATTCCCAAAGAGTATTTCTTAAACTTTTTCGGGTCGGCCGGATCTAATCCTAATTGCCTCATATTTTCCTCGATCTCTTTTTGACCGATATGGTTTTGAATAGCTGCGAGAATCTGAAGATTTCTCAGTCCGCTGTAATTGGCAATAAATCCAGGGTTTTCGATTAAAGCGCCGACACTCCGGGGAAAAGAAATATCCTTCCCCAATATCTCTCCATCGATGGAGACACTTCCCTCAGTTGGGAGAATCAGCCCGCAGATAGCCCGCATCAGCATGGTTTTTCCGGAACCGTTTTTTCCGCGCAGGCCATAAATTTTTCCGCGTTCCATCCCAATGGTAATATTTCTTAGAATAGGATTTTTCGAAATGGTTTTAGAAAGATTCTGAATCTCTAAATACATAATACGGCCTCCCTAATCGTACTGAGATAAAATATCTCTTTTTTGAAAGTAGAAATATCCAGTCAAAATGAAAGCGGCGCATAAGATCGGACATAATAGAAGTCCCTGAAAAGAAAGTGTCTGGTTTCTTATCACCATCAAATAGTTTCCCAAGACCCATTGGCTGTTAAAGAAAATGGAAGCGGCCAAAACAGCTGCGGAGGCTATCATGCCGAAAATTGGATTTAAAATTAAAGAAACTGTCATTTGAAACAGAGATAGGGTAATAGAAACGGCCAAAGGCACAAACAGAGTCAACAGCAGCGCCATAGCCGGTGTAAGCTCAGGAAAGGAAAAATGATTGAGATAAATCTGAATATCATTGTGAGGCAGAAGGGAAAGATCGCCTCCAAGCAAGAGCGCAAAAAGAAACGCTACCAGGTAAGCGGTTAGATAAAAGGAAATAACGCTGCATACATTCCAAACGCATTTACTGAGCCACCAATATCCCTTTTTTTGAGAGCGGAGGAGCATCTGCTGGCCATAGCCGGACAGATCCTTAAAAGGATAGAAACTTACAATATAAGCCAAAAATATAAAGATTAATATCCAAAAGAAGTTAATCTCCATTTCCGGGTCTCCGGGGATTATTTCAGGCATACCGCGGAACAAATAAAAAAGGTAATCGCCGAAAGATACGGCAGAAGATGTCAGCTCAGAAGCGGCATAACTTAAGGCCGATTGAAACCTGGAAAAAAGGTCGCCGCATATCACCGCAAAAACAACCGCAGCGACAGCATATTTTTTCCATTGGCCTGCAAGGCCTATCCGAAGATCATGCCGGATATGCTGTATGATGGTTTTTTTGTCTGAAATCACTTTAAGAACTCCTTTTTTTGAGCGGTAAAGAAGCCTATTGCAGAGAACAGGATAACCAAAACTGCTTCTACCAAGAATCCCTGCCACAGGTCATTTGCCGCCCAATTAGAATATTCTATCGAAACCCTTTCGGCAAACAGGGCATACTGGGGAAAAAAGGAATCCCAGCATAAAAGGCAGAGCATCACAATCCAGGAAAGAATATGCCCCCCGGGAAGCCACAGCAAAAGGAGAAAAAGCAGAGAGGCGCAGAACAGGCTTAAAGCACAGGCAATAAAAAAGGCTAAAAGTACTTGAGAAAAGCTGACAGAAACATTAACTTTTTTCAGCTCCGTATAATATGCGCTGGCTTCCCGGCCCCAGTTAATAAACGACGCGGAATAAAGGGAACCGAATAACAACGTGCATAAAGTGTAATAAAGAGAAAACAGAAGAGCGTAGATTCCGGCTTTCCATACCTGCATTTTCCAAATCCAGCGTTTGCTGCGAAATCTGAGCACAAAATTTTCATCAAAGTCATTTTTAATGTTGTTTTGTATCAGAAGCAGGAAAAGAAGCGTCATAAAGATAGCAAAAAACAGCCAGGTTTCCTTTAGATTTACCAAACAGTCCGCTACGCTGGTAGAAAGATCACTGTAAACCCGCAGATGCTGGGATTGCAGGGCACAGTTAAAAAATGCACTGGCAGGAAGAAAAACAGAACAAAATACAATCAGCCAGATGTTCCCCTGAAATAAGGGCGTCCATTTTTGTTGTCGTTTAGTAAATATCTTCTTTCCCTCCTCTCGCCGAGAAGCTGAAAAACGTAATTAGAAACAGCGCCAGAAGTTCTATTGAAATCGGCCAAAGAGTATTATATTCACCATACCAGCTTCTTAAAAAATTTGTGGGCTGCCATTGGGGAAGATCCAAAAGCTTAAAGAAAGCGATGATGAAAATATAAATCATAAAGGGAGCAATTAACACTAAAAAGCGGTATCCCACATGATAGCTGACAGGTAAGGCCAGACCAGCAATTAAGCCGCTGAATACAAAAATGATAAACAAAAACAAAAAGACATAAAGCATGGGATGATTAAAATACAAGTCGGAAAACGTGCTGGTAGGGCCTAACAGAGAGGTGCTGGCGGCCGGTTCGGGTTTCATGGACGGCATCACCAGGCAGCAGAGAAGAAAGTTAACCAGCAGAGGAAGCGCCGCGCAGGTCCCTCCTGATAAAAAAACCGCCAGATACTTTGCGTGAAAATAATATTTCCGGTTTTCCCGAATGCAGATATTTTGGATAAATCCTCCTTTTGCATCCTGAAAGAAAGAGTCGGCAAAAGGCAGGGAAGCTAAAATAGGGAGAATTAAAAAATACAGAAAGGCAAAAACAGAATTGGGATCGTCCACAATCCAACTACAATACAACCATCCAGGAAAGGCTAAAGGATCCTTTCCGCCGGCTAAATATTCATCAATAGTTAGAGAAAGAGGTAAAACTGTCAGAAAAAAATGCAGAAGGCAAAGAGCGAGGCCAAGAGCAAGTGACAGGAAAAAGCCCCGTCCGCTAAAAGCCCGCCTTAATTCCAGCTGGAGCAAACGTTTCATGCATGTCCCTCCTCAAACAGATCGCTGATTAAAATCATGGCAATGTCCTTATCTACGGCGGGAAGTATGGTGCCGTCTTCCTCTTCCTGGGAAGTTGGATGACCGTAAGGATTGCAGATCAAGCGGATTTCCTTGTCTAAATATTGATTCTCTATGGTATAGGCCACTGTAAAAGTGACCTCTTCCTGATAGGCCAGGGGATATCGATAGGTGTTCTTTAGAGAACTTCCCTCTATTTTTTGGTCCATTCCAATAGCCTCTGATTTATTGCTCAGAAGGGACTCTCCTTCACAAGCGACAACCTGCTGATTATTCACATAAAAAAGTTCCTCTTTGGGTCTGTCTTCACGATTTTCCTGTACCGAAAAGGTGACGAACAGATAAGAGTATTCATTGGTGATGACGCCGCTTGCATCTGTGGTTACATAGTCAAAGGGAGTCAGCTTAAAATCTTTTGGTGATTTTGAAATCTCAACGGCGAGGACAGTAAACTTATAATCAGCCAAAGAAACGGTCTTTTCATCAGTCATAGGGTTATAGGGAGCATCAGAGGAATCGCTGGCAACAGCCCCGCTGCTGTCTCTGCCTAAGCTGTCGGAAGAAGGAGTCCCTTGAAAAACACTTCCTGCAGGAGGCCACAGATTATTGCTTTGGATGAAACTGGCTAAAATCACAATAATCATTACGGCGGCAATAGCAATAATGCCAATTGTAGATTTTTTGTTTTTCATCAAATCCCTCCCAGACTGGGAATTTTCTTATTGGCATACTTGGTATAAAATAGTGAAAAAACTGTTTTCACCGCAGTAGAGCCATTTTTCATTTTTATTTATTTAGCATCCTAAGTTATTTTTCCTTATTTTAACATTATTTGTACAATACTTCAACAATTAATACATAAAATAACGGAGATTAAAATTATTTATTATATATATTGACTTATTTTCTGTGCCGCAATATAATAAAAACGTAGTTATGATTGCATATCACAACACAAAAAATGAAGGAACAAAATGAGGAAGGAAAATGTTACGGTCAAGAAAAGTTTCAAAATGGGGAAAGCTATTGTCGGTGCTCTTGCTGCTTGCAATGATGCTTCCCATTGCGTTTTCTGCCAGCGCGATTGGAAATGTAACGGATACGGAGTTTGTCCTGGAAAGAACCGGTGTGGCAAAGTCCCAGGTTTCTACGCCAATGCGTGGTAAGCTGGATTATACCAGCAGCTATGCGTATAACGTGTCCTCCAATGTTGATTTTACAAGGGTGGAGGTGCGGGGAGCAAACTCTGACGCCAATCCCGCTGTTTTTGGCGCCCAATGTACCTATGGAGCGTTTTTGAGGTTGGATCGGGGAGACTACAAATACTTCCCCAATACAGTCAAGGAAGATAATTATTCTTTCGCAGGTTTTGTATTTAATTTTACTTATTGTGATGCTTACATTAATGTTTTATGGAGCCCTGACAGTGTTTAAAGGATGTGCTGTACATAAATACGTACCGATAGCTAATATTTAAAAAGAGGCTGAAATTTGGATCTTAAAGGGAATAGTCCAAATTTCGGCCTCTTTGCTATTTCTAAGAAATTCTAAACGCAAGAGTCTCCTTCTGAAATTATACAGATGGAAGCACCTGATCTTTTATTCAGAATGGAACTCCCTAGGAACTCAGAACCTATAACAAGCTGCATCGTGATACGCTCCAGAAAGTTGGAGTAGAATACAGAAAGTTTTCCACGCTTCGGCATACCTTCGCTACGCGAGCTTTTGAACTAACGTTTCATATATCCCGGTTTTGGCAGAAATTTTGGGACACGCTCAAAAGACGACCACTGAGAATATGTATGGTCGTTCATTGGATGACACAAAGAAAAACGCTATGGCTCCCTTTTCTGCGGTGCTGGATAGCGCCATTCCTTATGACGTGTGGGCGGCTCAGTATTTTTCGTCCCTTTTCCCTGCGGTGCTGGATAACTCCAGGCAAGAAATATCCGAAATAGTAAAGGGAAGACGAAATATGAGTGAATCTTGACCATAGCGGTCAAAATAGCGGTCAAACCGCTGAAAGTGATGAATAGTCATCTGAAACAGTTGCTTTAAAATTTTTGTGTGGAAAATTTTATCAACATAGTGGTAGGCCTATCGATGCGCTTTTTTAATAATAAACTTGTTTTCCGAGTGATTTAAGTATCAGGAGATCTATGTTTTTCTCTTTCCCACCAACATGATTAAGCGTTTTTATCATTTCCCCTTTTTTTTGCATTCATCGCATCAGGAAGATTAGCGAAATTTGAAGACATAGATAAAAGAAAACAGGCATCATTCAAAAGGCTGATGTCTGTTTGGATTTCTTACAATGCCAACTTAACATGATTTATAATTAATATATGGCATTTTTCAGGAACCTTTTCTTTTTTAGCCACCAGATTCCCACTCCGAAGCTTATTGTACCAGTGCGGAAAAGCGATAGATGGTCTTACAGTTTATTTCCGTGTTTTTTTGCTTGAAATTAAGCTTTCCGATACAAAATAGTTACGCTGCAGGGGGGAATCGTCAGGCGGCTGTTTTCCCAAACCGCTTGACCGTGATAGGAATACAATACCTGGTCAAATCCGGACTCCTTAATTTCGCAGGATGCGGAAGCATCGGAAGGATTAATAGCCACAAGAGCGGAACCGGTTTTTCCGGTTCTCAGATAGATCAGTGGTTCATGATCCCGAGCGTTCAGGAACTGAAAAGCGGCATTGCTTTGTAAAGGTTCGTTTTCCAAACGAAGGCGAATCAACTTTTTGACCTCGTGATATAAAGAGTCAGGCTGAGCGCTCTGATTTTCCACTGTAGGCCTATCAGGACAAGAGTCAATGGGAATATAGAGACGCTCGGGAGAAGCGGAAGAAAAGCCGGCGTTGGCGGTGTGATCCCACTGCATGGGAGAGCGGGCCCCGGTTCGCTCAAAACCGCCCTCAACTGAAGTTAATCCCTCTAAATAGCGCATTCCGATTTCATCGCCATAATAAAGGAAAGGAACACCGGGCATGGTCAGTAAAAAGGCGAATACCAGTCTTTCCTCATCCGCGTCGAGATAATGAGTGAGCCTGGGCATATCGTGGTTACCGGAAGGGATACAAATCAATCCTTTTCCCTGCGTGCGCTGATAGTTTTTCCAGTAGAGTTCCGCAAAGGCGGTAATACTTCCATTTCCCTTCCGGGAAAAATAAGGTGTCTCACAGCGGAACAGATCGAGGTAGTGGGATGGACCGAAGTGAAGCAGAAAGTCCATATGGAAGCCGCCTTCTAAGGCCTTTGCGGGGTCGCCCCATTCCGAGATGATAACAGCATCGGGAAATTCTGCGTCTAAAAATCGGCGAAAATCTTGCCAAAGCTTGATAGTTTCTTTACCATCATGATCATTTTTTACCAGGGAACCGGCCATGTCCACCCGGAATCCGTCACAGCCGAGCTGTAGCCAGAAACGCATGATATCTTTTATCGCTTCACGAGTAGCTAAAGCATCTTTGGAATTCGGGGCGCATTGCCAGCTTTTTGAAGGAGAGGCAAAACCATAATTTAAAGAAGGTTGGGTGGAAAAGAAATTCACCGCACAGCAGCCATTCCGGTCCGAAATCCCGCGGATGCAGCCGGTGATATTCTGAACCCCCTCAAAGGTATCCCAGATATCGTCATTCCAGACGTAACGGTTGGAAAATTCATTGGGCTGCGACTTCATGGATTCTAAAAACCAGGGATGCTGCACGGAAGTATGACCAGGCACTAAATCTAAAATAACGTGAAGCCCACGGCTGTGAGCCTGATGAAATAGTTCCTTTAGATCCTCATTGGTGCCATAACGCGGAGCTACCTTTTTGTAATCAGCTACGTCGTACCCGGCGTCAGTAAATGGAGAGTCAAAGCAAGGGTTTAACCACAAGGCGTTGCATCCTAATTCCTGAATGTAATCTAGACGTTTGATAATTCCTTTTAGATCTCCAATTCCGTCAGCATTGGTGTCTTGAAAGCTTTGAGGATAAATTTCATAAAAAATTGCGTTGTCTAACCAGGCTGGCATAAATTATTCCTCCTTAATTTTCATTAATAGTTTTCTGGACCAATCCGCTGTATTTTGGTTCCGCTATAAAGAGATTCTTTTTAGCTCCTGATACCAGCTATTTTATTATAGAATAACTGTATTATTTTGAATAGGGGAGAAATTACACTGAAATTTATTTTTTCTAAAAAATATTAAATTTTGAAATAAGGAAAATAAAATCCTCAAAACCGATGAAACTTGCAGACGTTTTCCACGATTCTACTTTTTTGGGAATTTTGAGCTGGTTTTTTATCCCCATGTGTTCAGATTGACAGAAAGTAAGATATTCGTTACTATTGTTCTTGATAGAACAAGGTTTTTATAGGACTGCATAAAACTGACTATATCAAGAAAAGAAGGAGGCTATTATTGTGGAAAAAGAAAAATTAGAGTTTGTAAGAGAGAAAACGCAGGAACTAATCCAGTCTCAGACCTGCTGCGCGGAAGGAAAAGAGGCGGCTAAGACGTGGTTAGAAGCGATCGGAACGGAAAATGAGGTACCGGCAACAGAAAGATATCTGAATGAACTGAAAGCGGATATTATGCCGATTGGCCAGTTAATTGAGTTTGCAAGTTCCGAAACTGGAAGACACTATTTTGGTGAAGCCACGGCAAAGAAAATTGCGAGCCATGCGGAGAAAGTTAGGTCTGCCGGAGCTCAATACTGCGATTGTCCAGCCTGTGCGGCGGCAGAGGCAATTCTAAAAAAGATGGGAATATTATAAGAATAATTAGGCGAAGTGGCAGTGTGTAAAACGAATGTTAAAAATATGAATTAAAAGTAATATTCCAAACAAATACTTAAAATAATCATCCGTTCTCCAGCGGGGCACGAATCTGAGAAAGCCCTAGAAGGGATTTCTTCAGGAAAATCTTGCAAGAACGGCCTGAATTTATTCTCTTGAGAATTTGACCCAATATACTTGCAGCGTCTACCCAATAGCGTATAAACTCTAGAAATAAGGAAAAGGGAGATTTTCTGACAGATAAAAAAGAGAGGGAAGAGGAAGTCAAGGGCTGATCGATGAATATGTGAAAAAGCAGAAAAATGTATGAGAACTGGAAAAGCGCAGAGTACCAAAGAACCGGTGAAGGATATTCCTACTCTTAATAATGAGAAGGGATTTTCCCGCACCGGTTCTTTGGCTTTTTGTTACTTTATTTTTTAGGAAGGAATGGGCTAAGTTGAGCTATTTGATATCACGCTTCTGGAAGGACCAAAGTCCCAACGCGGTAAAGACCAGGAAATAGATAATACCAACCAAAAGAGAACGGGTCATCATTTCATTGGTTACCTGACCGTTTACCAAATTGGAAGCGTTGGTAGAGAGAAGATAATCGGAGAGAGCCACTTCAAGATGGAAGAACTCACGGAGAGCCATTTGCGCCAGACTGACAAAGAGGTAAATAAATTGCATTGTAATACAAAGATTGATGGCAATGGCACCGCCGGATTGACGGATCAGCATGGCGACCACCACAAACACGGCGGTGTAAGCGAGGGTTAAAAGAATTTCCAGACCGACGATTTTTAGGGTTTCCGGCCAGTAGTCGGCGGATACTTCTCCAAAGCCCCACAGAATTGTGGCGGTGCCAGTATAGGCGATACTGTACACCAGCTGGATCACCAAAGCGATGAAACTAGCAACAATCAATTTGGAAAAATAAATACTAATGCGACTAAAGCCCCGGGAGGCCACATTTTTAATCGTTCCAAAGCCGAACTCCGAAGCGGCAAAAATAGAAACTACAATAGCGATAAAAATTTTACAGTCGCCTGCAAAGGTGCTCAGTAGCTGATTGGAACCATTATAGACCATACCTTCGCCCAAGAATTGAGCGGAATAATCCAGAATAAAAACAGATCCCACGGTAAGCGCTACAACGATCAATAAACAGATGGGAAAGGATTTCATTTTGGAAAGCTTATAGAAATCTGACTTTAACAACCCTGACATTAGCGGTCCCCTCCAGTTACTTGAATGAAATAGTTCTCTAGGTCTGCGTTGGACATCGAAATAGCATTGACGACGATACCGTGCTGGGCGAGAATCGTGTTGACTAAGCCGGCTTCTTCCAAATGGTCGAATAGGGAAATGGTGCCATCCGGATTTACAGTGTAATTTCTCGTTCCCACTACGTTTTCCAAAATGGAACAGGCTTCCGGAATACGGTCCGCTTGAATTATCAGACTGGATTTACACCGTGCCTCCAGCTCTTCCGCGGTAAATTCATCGATCAGCACGCCTTTGTCGATAATGCCATACCGGGTAGCTAGTTTGGAAAGCTCGCCTAAAATATGGCTGGAAATTAAAACGGTGATGCCATGCTCATGGTTCAGCCGCTGAATCAGCTCGCGGATTTCCTTAATACCGGCAGGATCCAAACCATTGGTCGGTTCGTCCAGAAATAAAAAGTCAGGATCGCCGATTAAAGCGATAGCGATGGCTAAGCGCTGTTTCATACCAAGCGAAAAGTTTTTCGCTTTTTTCTTGCCGGTCCCCTCTAGACCGACAATAGCCAACGTCCGGTCAATAACTGTCAGGTCCTTCACACCTTGTAGCTTGCATTGGGCTAATAAATTTTGTCTGGCAGTCATATGAGGGATCACCGCCGGATACTCAATCACTGTGCCCACTCTTTTTCTCATTTTTGTCAAATCCTTGCTGCCAAAAAGCTCTATATCTCCACTGCTGGGAGCCGCTAGCCCTACCGCCATGCGAATCAAAGTGGTTTTACCAGCGCCGTTTTTACCAATAAAGCCGTAAATGTCGCCGCGGTTTACAGCCATGGAAACGTGATCCACTGCTTTTTTTCCGGAAAAAACTTTGGTAAGCTCAATTGTTTTTAAAACCGCATCCATATGCCTTTCTCCTTTGTGTAATTGTATTACTGTATTATATTATTAATACAGTAGAACAATAATACAACTTATTTACATAGTTGTCAAGATGTTTTACAGAAAAAAAGAACCCCTTCTCAGGGGTTCCATTGCAGAGAAAGGGGCTTCTTAATACGCTGATGTTTTAAAAGCCAGCGTGCGGTATCACGTAAAGTTTCTTCTATAGGTCGAGGATTATAATTTAGTTCATGAGTTGCCTTCTCATGAGAAAAGGAAGCGTTGCTTTCTAAGGTATATAGAGAATAGCGGGTATATAGCGGCGGCTGTTTTAGTATTTTATAATATATCTCGGACAGAGGCGCAGTGGCTTTGGCGAACCAAAGGGGCAGTACGGTTTTTATTTTTTTCTTTCCTGTGGTGTCGTGCAGAGTGTCAAGAATGGTCTTTATTGGGAAGTATTGGTTGGAAAGAAGATAGCACTCGCCGGGTTGGCCGTTTTCCACGCAGGAAAGAATGCCATCGGCGACATCTCTCACGTCCACAAAATCATAGCCGCCATTCACACAGGCAGTGAGCCGGCCATCTAGATAATCGATCACCAGCTGTGTCAAGTGTCCCCGGCCAAAATCACCCGGACCTAAGATACCAGAGGGATGAACAATAGAGGCGTTTAAGTCATATTGCGCTACTGCATCCAGCACCGCCTGCGAGGCTTCTGCCTTGGTTTTGGCGTAGGGCCCGTGAACTTTCTCAGGTTGAAAGGAGGAAACCTCCGTGATGACTTTTCCCTTCTCCAGTTCAGGAATGGCGTGGACAGAACTGACATGAACCAGCTTTTTAACGTGATTGAGAACGCATAGTTTTAGGATGTTTTTGGTGCCCTGGACATTTACGTCATATAGACGCTGATGATATTTCGAAGAAATCGAAACGATTCCGGCAGTGTGAATGACGACAACTTCCTGGTCGATTTTATGAGTAAAAAAGGGAATCAGACTCTCCAGGTCGCGTACATCTCCCCGGACGATTTCCACACCGGGATCAAAATGGGGAATAGAGTGATCCTCCGGCAAAGCAAGTCCCCGTACCTGCACCCCTTGCTGCCGAAGTTTTCCAACGATAATATTTCCTAAATGGCCCATAGCCCCAGTTACCAAATACAAAGGAGACGACATTTTCAACAGCTCCTTTCTGTCGTTGCTCTTTATGCTTATTGTAGCCTGGAAATAAGAAATATCCGTGAATACAGATTAAATTTTCCTTGTTATGGCAGAAAGGGGCTAAAAGAAAAAAGGTTTCAAAAAAAGATAGAAAAGGGCTGCGCCCCCTTGGATCGGTAATCACTTTCCAAGGAGGCACAGCCTCAGAGAATATTATGGAGTCAATAGTCATGAAATCAATAGAATTCATTCGGCTTTCTGAGAAGCGATAGCGTCTTGCATCAACTCATCACCATAGGCACCGATTTCGACAGGATTACTGGAAGCGCCGGTGAAAGCCATCTGAGCGACTTTACCCAGAAGGGCCTCACCGTCAATTACACTCCAACCATCGTATACCTCAGGAATCGGATAGGTAGCGGGAGTCATGTAATCCAGAATCTTGGAGCCTTCTTTAGCGAAAGCAAAGTCGTCACTGACGGAAAGGCCATCATAGGTGGGCCACTCGCCACATTCGCCATTGGTGAAGATAGGCTGGCTGTTTACAACAATACTTTTGCAGATTTGTTCGGCGACTGGGGATTTTTGCACTGAGCGAATACACCAATACCATTGATAAAAGTGTAGGCATGTTTTTCGTTGGTATCAGGTCCAGTGAGAGCAGCCATGACGCCGGTAACAGCGAAGATCACTGGATCAGCAGCCAGATCTTGTTATATCCCAGAAGGTAATAGGTTTTTCCCGGAAGTCCTTTTAGGGGATTCCTGCTGTCCGGATTCTATCACCTCGGAAGATTCGTTTGTAAGTTTAGCACTATTGGTAGTTTTTTGATTGCAAGCTGAAAAGGAACCCATCATTATAGCAAATAAAGCCGCAAGAATAGGGTTTGCTTTCTTGTTTGCATTCATTTGGTTCCCTGCTCATGCGGCACAAGAAATTCAAGCCACAGCATGCAGAAGATCTACCATAAACAACTATCGGTACTCATTATTACTTTCTATTTTTTAATAAATAGCTCGTAGCTCGAATAATTTGCAAGGAAATTATCTCATATTTTAAAAATATTGACCACCGGATGAAATTGATGTAAAATACCCTATAAATTATTGGTTATATATTTTTTACGTGTTCACGGCGGCGGATAGCAGTTAGAAATTAGGATAACAATAAGGAGGTTTTTATGAAAGCAAGACCGATGACTCAAGAAACAGTATACCTTTATCATATCAGCCTGGATTCCCAGCGGGGACAAGAAATTGTACAGGCTTTGGAAAAGATTTCCGTCCAAGTTGTGGAGCTCCGAGAGGATTTGCTGGGAGAAACCCTAGGCTATTGTCTGGGATTACCAGGATTTTCCCCAAATGGTTTGCCGGCTCCGGAAGAAAGCTTTGACCAGGAAGTTCTCGTGATGAAGGGATTTACCCGGCAGAGTATGGACCGAATGCTGAGGGGGCTTAAACAGAAAGAAATTCCACCGGTGGCTTTGAAGGCGGTGCTGACGGAGCACAACAGCAAATGGAGATGTATTGATTTTTTCCGGGAGCTTGAGCGAGAGCATGCGTTCATGAACGCTTATCAGGAGCTGAGACGCCAGATTCTTATAGCGGAGCAGCGAGTGGATCCTTCACAAGCGCTACGCCAGGCAATTCAGCGCGCCAGGGAACTGCTGGCCAAAGGGGACCAGATCGAATATAAAGAGCTGGTTAGGACATTAGAACAGCTGAATCACGTTTTGGGAGAAGATTTTGCGAAGGAAACCACAGAGTGATAACTGCCGGCTGCTCTGGGGAGCTTACCAATAGCAATAGAAAAGCCTATCCGGATACGGATAGGCTTTTTTGTGGGATGGTGAATTATACTATCAAGAGCAACAGTTTAGGGAAATAAAAGAGTTCATAC
>CAUFXR010000004.1 GCA_959596515.1 uncultured Oscillospiraceae bacterium | reverse complement strand
GGGCTTATACCCTGGGCTGCGCCGTCGCCATTAAGAAGAATGTGCAGACCGCTTCTGACGCCGCCGCCGCTATCGGTATCGGTCTGGAAGCCTTTACCGTGCCCGGCTCTGTGGCCGAGCAGAGAAACGTTGGCTTGGGCCATGGTAACCTGGGCGCCATGCTGCTGAGAGACGAAACCAAGTGCTTCGCTTTCCTGGCCGGTCATGAGTCCTTTGCCGCCGCGGAAGGCGCTATCGGCATCGCCCGTACCGCCAACCGTGCCAGAAAAGAGCCCCTGCGGGTTATCCTGAACGGTCTGGGCAAAGACGCCGCCTATATCATCTCTAGAATCAACGGTTTCACCTATGTGAAAACTGACTTCGATTTCTATACCGGCGAGCTGAAAATCGTTGAGGAGAGACCTTTCTCCACCGGCGAGAGAGCCGCTGTAAAGTGCTACGGCGCTAACGACGTACTGGAAGGCGTAGCCATCTGCAAGTACGAAGGCGTAGACGTTTCCATCACCGGTAACTCCACCAACCCCACCCGGTTCCAGCATCTGGTAGCCGGCACCTATAAGAAGTGGGCTTTGGAAAACGGCAAGAAGTACTTCTCCGTCGCTTCCGGCGGCGGCACCGGCCGTACCCTGCATCCCGACAACATGGCCGCCGGTCCTGCCTCTTACGGCTTGACCGACTCCATGGGCCGTATGCATGGCGACGCCCAGTTTGCCGGTTCTTCCTCTGTTCCTGCCCACGTGGAAATGATGGGCCTGATGGGCATGGGCAACAACCCCATGGTCGGCGCTACCGTTGCCTGCGCTGTGGCGGTTTACGAGGGCTTGAAGAAATAGGCTTAAAGCCACATGAATACTGGATTTATTCCGAAAAAGGGTCGCCTACTTGGCGGCTCTTTTTTTGCTTTTAAAACTCGTATTTAGGGGTAAGATTTTCTGGTTTGTACCCCTTTTGTACCCCAAAATTCTATCTGGGGTACAATTTTGTACCCCAACCTGAGCAACATGATCTCTTGAAGTCGCATAAATACTGGATTTTTCACTGTTCCCGCAGGGTAAATCTGATTCAAAATCCGGGGTAAAAATGGCTGCTTCTGCACTTTTTTCGGGTAAATCTGGAGTACAAGAACTATCAATGGGAATCTGATTCAAAATTTCAACTGTCCGATTCTGCATCTTCTGTGTAAGGTGCGCATAGGTCTGTAAGGTCACTTGAATATTTTTATGCCCCAGTCGATGTTGAACGTCTTTAATTGCCGCTCCGTTTTCCAGAAGCATTGTGGTATGCGTGTGCCGCAATGAGTGGAAGTCGAAACTTTTGTATCCCATATCATAGTGAATCACGCGGCTGCAATGCTGCATAACACGGGGCTGGATATACGTTCCATTCTCACGGACATTGACTAGTCTGATCTCCTGGCTAGTATTATCTCCTTGCGTAACGATCTGGTGTTCCTCGTTTTCGTATAAGTGCGTGTAATACTCATCGTAGTATAATCGGGCTCGATCCTGTTGCACCTTTGCTTTCCAAAGTGTTTCAACCATGAAATCGTCTAACTTGATGTCTCGGAATGAATCGTATTTGGGATTGCAAAAAGTCCAAAAGCCATCTATATCCTGTACCTGTTTGTTAATACGCAAGACGTGGTTTTCAAAGTCCACATCATCCCAGGTAACGGCAAAGGCTTCTCCAAGTCTGAGCCCACAACGATATGCAAGTAGCAGTGGTATGTGACAGGAATGACCATAAGGAAATCTCGTTACGATCTGATTCCAACGGTCTGGTGGGACTACCTCTCTGACTTTTTTACGAGTAGGTGCTTCAGGTGTCGCCCGCTTGGACGGAAGTTTAACCATCAATGCGGGATTTGTCTGAATGAATCCAAGTGGTTCGATTGCATAGGTAAGGCAGCCAGATAGGATGCTCTTCAGGACAATCAGCGAATTTCGACTGTAACCTGCGTTGAATTTATCATTGAGGAATGATTGTATTACCGCTGGTGACAATGACTTCAGCTTATAATGCCCTAAGGCAGGTCGGATATGATTTTTGATACGTTTTTGATACCCTGTGCATGTGTCCTCCTTCAAATTGATTTGGCAGTATTCTTTCATCCAAAAATCGAGATAGTCGGAAAAGCTGATTTCCGAAGGAACAAAGGCCAAGCCGCTATTGTTATACTCAGCCAAAGCTTTGGTGCCTGCTTGCATGGCTTCTTTTTTGGTTGCAAATCCTCCTTTAGTAAATCGTTTTCGTTTTCCTCCGATCTTTGCACCTTCGAAACGATACTGCCAGTAGTTTCCTCGTTTCATACAGGTGACTTGTGCCACTTTTTGACCTCCTTTATTTATTTTTTGTGGGAAGTTCTTTAATGGCGGCTAAATCGGTCAAATCCTTACCTTCTGACTCTACAAGGAATTTCTTCAGTGCTTCTGCTCTGACTTTATAACAACCGAGCTTCATGGCCGGTAAAAAGCCTCGACGTATCAATTCGTACACATAGTTTGTATTTGAGTGTATAATTTCAGCAACCTCCTTGACCGTATAGAGCATTTTATCCATGAGAGGACCTCCCTTCTTAAATTTTATATGAGATCAAGAAGTTGTCAAATTTCGCTTTTTCCTTTTTCGGAAAAGGGAGAGCTTAAAGCGCAGAAACAAAGGGAAAAGGGAAAGAAAAAATTTTTTCAATTTGCCTGGAATGGATTTTTTCGGCCCCATCCAAACAAGGGATACGCTGCGCCGGACGACTGTTTGGGAACTTTGTGCAACGGGTGCACAAAGTTATCCCAATCCCGCATTACGGATAGACCCGCAAACCAGGTATCCGCAGCCGCATCAATAAAGCGGCGCCGCAAGCGTATCGGCAAGGCTCATTATTCCGGGTCATGGCGGCCGTTCTTTGTCACGGAACGGATTATCGCATTCAGGCGCCGCTCGCCGGATTGTTACACAGCATATTACCATGATGCCGCTCAAAGCAGCATTTTTGTCAAGGTACAACAAGGGGTGATTCTTGAATATAATGTATCGGAAGATAATCCGAAAGGTTATTCTTGTCCAGTGTCTTTTTTGAATAAGACAAGCACTGTCTGATCCGATAGTAAAAGCTCAATAAGTTTCTGGCGTAATACCGGCAGGCTTTTCAAAAATTCAATACGAATCTCCTGTTCTAAATCTTCGTTGATGAAAATTCCTTGCCTAGTTCCATCCACTGTGTAGACAGGCTCGGTAGCCGCTGAGTGAATATAGCCGTTATAGTAGTCGAGCAGCTCAATCTCTGTTCGCGGCTTATCGTTGAGCAAATCGAGAATGATTTCCGCAGGCGGGACAGGGGCAGATTGTTTCTGTTCATGTTTCCGTATCATGTTTCATCATCCTTTTCACCGCCTCAATCGCATTATGCTTATGCTTTCTTACCATGCGTTCGCTGATATGCAGGTCGCTGGCAATATCCTTGAGCAGAATGCCTAAACAGACATTCTTCAGTAGTATCAACCGCTGAACTTCGGTCAGCGATAATAGGGCATCGGCAAGATCTGGATCGAGCACCGGAATGCGAACGCCATCGACCTCTATGTACTGGCGCAGCACCGATTCATAGCCCCGGTCTTCATATCCCAGTTCCTCAGAGCAAGAATCCCAATCGAAAAGGACAATTCCATATTTTTCTCTTTTATTCCGTACGCGGTAATAATGGTATTTGGCGTTTATGATGACCCTTTTCAGATACCTGTCTGAATAACAAACAAGATCTTCAGGAACATCCGAAAGAAAAAAATGTCGCTTATCCATGGATTCTCACCTTTGCCCTTTCATAAGGACAATAAGGATAAAAAGCGCCGGAACAGGAACCTATTTTATAAATTATTTTGTTGACATACTCATACCTCCCGGACTAATAAATTCATAAAATTAAATTAGTAATCAATAGGCTCTGCGATCCCCGAGATAAAATAGCTGTAGAGCAGTATACCAGGCCTTCCTCATCAAGCTGTAGGAATTTTATGAATCAGATAAAGTGAGAAAGTTACTAATCTACTAGAGGACATCAAAGTTCTCTTAACTTTTTTCTGCTGTTTTTCATTTAAACCATTCTTTTTTCGTTTCTAGCTTTGTTATATGCCATAGTCCTTTTCTCCATCAATCTGAATTTTTAGGGAATTCAGGTTGGTCAAGGGCGGGTCACCGTAAACATCAAACAAAAATAACCGCTTAAAACACCAATTCTTGGTGTAACAATTCTCTTTCCTTTTTATCGTTAAAACCAACGCCTTATAGTTGAACGATATATACCGTGATTTAATTAGTAAAATTAGAAAATCAATATATTCAGCTCATGTGAATTTTTCGCTTTGATGTAATAAGAGGATATGAGCAGGCATTCTTTCGTTGTTTCCTGGCCTAAGCTAAAATCTCTGCTATAGCCCTTCATTTCATCGCTGGCATTTTTCGTTTTATATTTGCAAGCTTAAAAATCGAAAAGGAGGGGCAGCTTATTTACATAAATGTAAATAAGCTGCCCCTCCTTACTTTTAAATAGCAATACGCACTAACACATAAAAACATCACCTACAAGCTTTCAAACATTTTGTTGCATACGCCGCCTATAGTTATTGATATAATTCAAAATAAATGGTATGAATATCATACGGTCGGGAGAAAAATACAATTTCGTTTTTCTTTGAAATCGTCAGTGCTTCTCGCCCTTCCTCTAACAAATTACACAATGCCGCGTTTTTTAAAGGTAAAGCAAAACGTATTGTTCTCATTTGCTGTTTTCCCGTTTGATCACTAAGACGCAGAATATATCCTTTGGTATCCTCCGACGGCTTTAAGGTTAGTACTCGCAAGCCCTCCAAATTCGAACTTAATATTTCTCCTTGAATAACGGCTGTGCCCATAGCCACAAACGGAATACAACGGAATTCTTCAGCTTTTTCCCAGATATGACTTTCTTGCCATTTCCCTTTATAAGGAATCAAACGGTAAGAAAACTCCATAGTACCCTGTGACCACTGAGGAAAATTGGTTCCCCATGCATTATTAAACCCCTGCATTAAAAGTATAGACTCCCGAATTTCTGGATCACGATCAAATCGAAGGATACCAGGCTTCCCATAAGACATTAAGGGTGCCTCTTTTACTGCTATAGCAAAACCACAGCCTTGATCTTCTACAGCGGTCCAGCCCTCTAGGCAGTAAAGATCCATGTTGCAGTCCGCTATAACGTCCTTTTGCGGATCCTGTACACATCCCAGTTTATTGATCCGGTATTCCGGCATTTCAGTTTTCAGCGGGAAACTGAAATGTCCGGATTCAATAAATGGCGTGGGCTGCTTATTCATCAGTCGATAGGTAATGTCCAAATAATCCGTATTTTCTCCCAGAACTATGTCCACTCGTAAACCTGTTGCATTACCATAGCGTTCTATGCTTCGGTCGGAAATCGTCGTGGTCAAAGTCACGCCACCCCATCCCTGTCCATTTTTCACCTCATAAGTAAAATTAGTAGGGGTAAAACGTTCGTGAAGCTGTTCTTTGGGATATCCTGCCTTTCCAGCATCATTGATTCCCCAATCTCGAAGTACATATAGATAATTTCTAAGATAATCATCTAATTCTTGATAAGAATAAATATCATACAAATACTGCCCAAAACTCACATCTGAATGGCGATCCACCCATTCTCGATTCTTCGGTTTATAGAAGAAAGAAGATAGGGTACCCTTCTTTAGATTTACAACTACTTTGATCCACTGGTTTTCTAAAACCACAGTATCCTCTGCTTCTTTAGAAGCAATAGCTGTAAAACAGACTTGATTTTCTCGGGGAACAATTTGGTATCTTTCTCCCCCTAAAGCCGGCAATGTAATATCCGCTCGAGGAATCCCATGGATATCTTCATACACTGGCATTCTATTTCCTGTACTGTTCACCAAAACATATTGTAATTCCCCAAGCGATAAATAATTACTAAGATCTAGACTATGTCGCGCTGCGAATCCTAACGCACCGAATACCGTCAGGCTCCTTTTATCGTTTCCCTGCAGTAATCTTTGCATCGTTTTGAGATCTTGATTTACATCGGCAAGGTAATCCAGTTGTTCCTGCCAGGAATCCTGCAGTTTTAAATAGCCAAGATCGTAAGTCCGTAAGTTCTGGAAAGTCTCTTTATCGTAGCTTCCACTTTCCCAAAAGCGGAAACCGATCCATGGGGCACCATAATGTCGTTCCGGCAAAATCGATATCTTAGTATCCATTCCCCAAGTATGTTCGGAAAATAGAAGCATTTTTTCATACGCATCATTAAGTAGTGTAAAAGCCTCATCATGTGTGTGCTTCTCCACCATTAGCGTTTGAGCGATTTGCCCTCCTTCCACTTGATAGCGTAACCCACGTAATTGTGCCATCCCTTGGGGTGCTGAGCCTACTCCCCGGATCCAACTGTCCGAAAGATCGCCCCGTACAACCGGGATTTCGATTCCGCTTTGTATTATAGCTTCCCCAAAATCTTCCAAGGTACCTATGGAAATTTCCACACCAGGAAGTTCTCTTTTTGCCCGCAAAAACATATTTGAAAGGTAATCTGTATCCTGCGCTCCCAAATTATCCAATGTCTGAAGCATAGCCAGCCAATAGGGATATTCCCAATCCTTTGGCGGTATCAAATCCGATCCATAGTCTCCCTTAGAATAATAGGTGAGCAATCTACTCCCATCCGGGCCTTCCCACCAAAACAATCTCGGAACATCTGGGGGTGTAGCACAGAAATTGCTACCCAGATGTAAAAATCGAATTCCTGCCTTATGCAGCAGAGTGGGTAAAATCCAAGGATGACCCGGCACATCCGTCATTTTAGCATCTCGGACATGACGTCCATAAGTTTTCCCAAGTCGCGAGCTGATTAGCATTCCTCGAATAAATTCCTCCAGTCCGCAGACCTCTGTATGAGTCGTAAAAGGCAGTCCATGCCATACCAGTTGACCACTTCGTAGATATTCTTCGGTTTCCTCTCGAATTTCTGGTTTTTCAATGATTTCCAGGGTTTTCTTCATAGGCCATGAGGGAACCGTCCATACGTACCGATGTCCTTCTAGTTCGTTTTTCGTTGCCCGGCAGACCTTTAGCACATCCTCAATCATGTCTTTTCCATACCAAGAGACTACCTCTTTTGCCAAATGGGTAAACCCAATATCAAAATGGGTTTTAAATACCACAAATACTTTTTTTAGCGGCTGTTTCATGTTTTATCTCCTCATTCTAGGCAAAATAGCTCTCAATACCTGCTCAAATCCTTGACTACAGTAATGGTTGCAGAGAGCCTGGGTACCACTACTCAAAATATTTCCGCCACCAATACCGATGGTATGATAACCTGCCAACCGAACAGAGCACACCCCTGCTCCACTGTCTTCAATCCCACATACCTGATCTCTTTCCTCAAAGGGTATTCCCATCCCTACACAACAGGCTTCCGCATACAGCCAAGGATGAGGCTTGGCCTCCAGTTCTCCCAACGTACCGACTGTTCCTTTTCCCAATGGAGCACCGGCAGTTATAATGCAGTCATAAAATTGGAGCGGATCCCCCATCTCCAATGTTTGGAAAGCTGACAGAATTTCAGGAAACGCCTTTCGATAAAGTCCGGAGGTTACTAGACCGATTTTGATCTTTTTACTTTTTAGAGTCAACAAAAATTCTTTGACTCCTTCTGCAGGTGTAAACGCTCCTTTACGCCCCCTTCCTGCCATGATTTCTTCCATTTCTTCCTGGACATATCGGTAGTAAATCGCTCGAGCCTCTTCCACACTTTTCCCAGGGCAGTATTTTTGAATACAGTACTGGAGATGTTCAGATACACTGTGTCCGGAAACGTGAGGAATATCCTCGTCTTCAAAATCCAAGTTGCTGTTTCCTGTCAGGCTACACATGGTTCGTCGGATAATCCAAATCCAGAACTCCTCGCTGCGTACAGTTGTCCCGTCTAAATCCATAACCACTGCTTTTAAAGGCTTTTCAGAACAGATTGCATATAAAGGGTAGTAGGCCGGATAACCCATCTTGGATTTCACATAGCATAGAGTCCGGTTTTCTTGAGCTATCAGTTCTAACTTTCCATCGCCGGTAGCTGCAATGCACCCCACTCCATTCTTTCCCGCAATGAAGCAGCCGTCGCTACAGGCAGTTAATTCTACTAATCCATCAGTGTTCTCTAATGAAGGAAAATACATTTTGTCTCTCCTTATAGCAGTTCAATAGAAATAATTTTGCCCTTGGGAACCTCCAGAGATATGGTTCTACTTTCCATAGCCAACTCTTGTTCCCTGGTTTCATCCATCCTTACCAAATAGGCTTTTTCACAAGGTAAGGTGGTTTTTAGTTCACCCTGAATAGAATGTTTTGTGGGATTATATAAACGAAGAATCATACTTTCCCGGTCTTCCGCCTTTTTGATACAACTGAGAATCAGATTGTCTCCTTTCAGTTCCATAAAGCTATGCATAGGACTCAACTTTCCTTGCTGACGGCCAAACTGACACGCCCGAAGGGTAACGTTGAAAGCCATGCTTTCCCGGTATAAACCGGCCTGCTCCCAATCTTTGCAATAGGGCATCAGGGCATAGCGATAGGTGAATTTTCTCATGGATTGAGAACTCTCATCCCCTGGATATTCCATCCACAGACGATTGTCGCAGGCAATGCGTAACCGGGTGCTTCGCACCAAGCCCATAGCAATTGTTTGCCGGTCGTCGTGTTCGATAATCTCATAATCCTTTGTGGCATCTGAAAGAATAGCAAACCCTCGGCCGGCGCTTTCAAGATTCATCCAGAGTTGCATTGGATGCCTGGCCAACTCGTCACCCCGCAGGTCGCCATTCTTTGAGGGCTGAACTGGGTATTCCGTTACCATAAAAGAGCCATCGGCTTTTGTCGTTCCCGCCTGAAGATCCGTGGGAAAACAAAGCTTCAGATAGTGATCTCTGGCGCTATTTTCAATAGTAGTGATACATTCTAAATACCGACTTCCTTTTCTCAGAGTGACTTCAGTGCATATCGGAATTTCCGTCTTTTGTTCAGAACGTTGCATTTTGTTCCAGTCATATTCCTTGGGAACCTGAATTTTGGTACAAATCATAAATCTGACCGCCAGAGGACCGTTCTCTCTAACTGAAATAAGCGCATTTTCTCCTAAGTTATTTAAAATTTGGTCTCCAGCCGGGGTATCATACATCCACAAATTGCCTTTATCTCCCATATCCATCAAGTAGCCCAATCCGGTATATGTATCACCGGTTTCCTTATTGGTCAGGTTCATTGTTCCATTTGGCTGTATTTCCACTTTTAGATATTCATTTTCCGCCTTATTGGCACCACAAAGAAGGTTGTTCGCATAAATCCTAGGAGCGTCCCAATCTTCGTGAGGATAGGGATATTCTTTCTTTGCTACCCATTTCAACTTAAAGGTCTTATATCCACAAGCTGGGATATCCTTGGCGTAGAAGAACAGATGAACCTTGGTACAGTAAAATGGCATGTTGCGGCTTCTGGGATGATAGATTCCCGCTCGGGTATCCCGCTGAGAAACCTCCTGAACCTCTACCGAATTACCATCTAAATCCTCTATGCAGACATAGTGAAGTCTTGCATCTTTTGGAATATCTACATAGCATTCCACCACCTCGCTGCGTGGAAAGGCTGCTTCATTATGAACGGAAACAAAATATTCCGTATCAGAGATTTGCGAGGTATTGATTTCCTTATTGATTCTTTCTAAACCACGACGCTCCAGGCCCTTAGCGATAATTCCCGCCTGCTTTAACCGGGCCATTTCCCCTTTCACCAAGGTTTTAGGCCCTAAGCCGTGCATAGAGTCATGAGCATGGCTTTGAAACATAAGCTTCCATATTTTTTCCAAATAGGTTGTGGGGTATGCTTCTATTCCCTGCTTCCAAGCAAAGGTGGACAAAGGTTCTGCATATCGGATAAGCGTATTCTCAGCATGGCTGTTTTCGATCATAATCTCCGGATGCGTGGAAAATACATCGGTATGAATAGAACCTACCGGGCCATCCCGCATGGGACCGCAAACAATATCCAGGTCATTTCTGTTTTTCAAACTTTCTTTCAGATCCTTCAAATAATCTGACAATGTGCTGTGGACCACTTCCAATTCCTCGCCAAATTCTTCCTGGATGTCCTTGAGAATATTTGAAAAAAGAGGATGGGGTTCAGTAAAATCGGTGCCTTCGAACATAAGAACCGTCTCTGGGGCGGCAGTTCCTTCTACTGTGGATAAAGCTCGCTCCATGCCCATACGAATGTTCTTTTTATAGTACGTAGTTTCCGCATCCAAAATTTCATAAAACCAGGAATAATTATCCGGATCCGCAGTATGGAAGATTTTTCCCAACTCTCCCCACCGGTACTGCCAGTCTTTATTCCAAACGTCTTTGTCGTAAACGATCGGGATATGCGCTGCAAAAAAGAAATTCCAGCGGCATTCCCTTCCAAGCCGGGAGGCAAGCGCTCTGGTACCGTCTGGAGCTTCCCACCAAAATTCGTGATATTTGGATTTTTTAGGATCCATATATTTATAAAAAATTACCGTATCAATATCAAAATTATGATAAATTTGGGGGAGTTGTCCGATTTGTCCAAAGGAAAACACATTATAACCGCATTTCATTGGGCCACCGAATTCCTCACATTTTCGGGTGCCATAAAGTAGATTCCGAACCACACTTTCTCCTTGAATCGGCGCACAATCCGCCAGGGTATACCAAGGACCAACTTCAAGCCGGCCCTGCCGGGCAAGCCTCTGAAGCGTTTCTCTCTTTTCCGGCCGGATTTCCAAATAATCATCCAAAAGCGTTAATTGACCATCCATTAGGAAAGAACGATAATCCGCTTGTTTCTCCATAATTTCCAATAAATGATCAATACAATCTACTAAGCGCATTCGAGTTCGCTCGAACTCCCATCGAAACTCCCTATCCCAATGCGTATAGGTAACTATATGTATCTTGCGTTTTGCCATGGTGGTTCCTCCTAATCCTCAGTGCTCTACGAAATTAGATTGTTTTTGTTCTCTAAATGAAATGACATAGCGAATAAAAATGTAATCATGAGAAATATAGATGCCATTAATCAGTAACTTTTATGTTGTCATGATGACAATATGGCAACTTAGTAAACGTTACTTTTCCCTCTACAAATTGGCCCCTGGTTTGTAAAATATACCGTATATTTTCTACACTTACTTTTCTTACATCCTTTTGCCCTTCTTTGACACATAGCGCTGCTGCTGTTCCAGCGGCTTGCCCAATTGCTGTAATTCCGGACATTACGCGATAAGAACTATGCGCCTCATGAGTTCCACTAATACATCTGGAACTCAGTAGTAAATTTTGAAATCCTTTCGCAATTAAACAGCGATATGGGATATGATAATATCCCGGATATGGGATGTTTTGTAGCTTTGAGTTTAACTTACCATCTGGATCATGTATGTCTAATTCATAAGCACAAGCCGCCACCATATCAGAAAATTTTCTTGCAGACAAGCAATCTTCTGCGGTTAATTGGTAATCTCCTATAATTCTTCTACTTTCACGAATGCCCAAGCATGAAGAAATCTTCTCAATTTTTGCTTTTGAAAACGCCGGATGACGACGAATAATTTGTATCAATTCCTCTACTTGTTTTCTTCCTTCCTGCGTTCCTAAATATAACGATCTCTCATCTGTCGAATCCACATCTACTACAGAAGTAGAATTAAATAGTAATCCTTTTCCATCTAATGTAGGAAAACATAGCACTTCATTTCGATGATTAGTAGTTTCATTTAATGCCTTTGCTTTTTTATAGTAAACATCTAATTCCGAACGAATGGAATAGTGAGATCCCCATGTTGTCAAATCAGGGTTTTTTAGTTTAGAAGTATCAATTCCTCTACAAATGAACGTCAACGTTGCGGTCTGGGTTTTATGATCTTCGGGTCGTCCCTGCTCAAAACCAGCACCTGCTAATACCGATAAGTTTCCGTCTGCCGTCCCATCTAAAAACACCTTTGCAGATACCTGTTCCTGGTGTTTTCCTGTAACTTCAACGGACTGAATTTGGCCGCAATTCACATGAACTTTCGATACCTCGGATTCAGTCCAAATCTCTAAATATGGTTCTGCTGCGGTCAATTCAACACATCTTTGTTGAAATATTTCTTCGTCATAAACAGGTACTTTCTCCTCATCAAAATAAAGGCCGCTGTTTTGATACGCTTCCGGAAACAATTCTCTTTGGATACCATTATTAATAACTCTACCCATATGGTCCCGAAATTTACAAATCAAAGCAACCGGGGAATAAAATGCTGTTCCTCCAATTTTTGGCTTTTTTTCGATTAAAAGAGTTCGGCAATATAATCTTGATGCTGCCAAAGCTGCACAGATTCCTCCAACTCCTCCTCCGACAACTACAATATCTACTTCTTTCATATATCAGCCCTTCAATCCTGAACGTGTTACACTTTCGATAAAGTTTTTTTGGAAACATAAAAATAAGATTAGCACCGGAAGCATGGTTATTACACCGCCCGCTAATAATTCTACCGTCCGGATAACATTATCTGAATTGTTAGCCAGCATAGAAAGAGTAATTGATAATGTTCTCATACTGTCGGAAGAAACAGCTAACCGAGCCCAAGCATATTCATTCCAAATAAATGTAAATGCTAATATTGCTAAAGCTGAAACAGAAGGAATCATAATTGGGAATCCTATTTTAAAAAAGATTCTCCACTCACCGCAACCATCAATCCGAGCTGACTCTATAACTTCTGTGGGAACATACTGTGCAAACTGAACCATTAAAAACACACCTATCCCACTTACAAAAAACGGGAATGCCAAGCCAAAATAAGTATTGATTAAATGCATTTCCCTCATAAGAGAATATACGGGGAAATAAGTAACCTCTTGAGGCAACATCATAGTAGCCATAATTAATGTTAGAATTAATTTTTTAAAACGAAAATGATATTTTGCAATTACATATCCAGATAAACTACATAAAAACAAGTGAAAACATAACATAATAGCCGATACAAATACAGTAGTTTGAAAAGCGCTTCCTAGTTTAGCTATATTCCAAGCGTTCACATAGTTTTCTATATGAAATGTTTTTGGTATCCAATCAAAGGATGTTTTGTATATGTCAGCATTGTTTTGAAAGGAGGCAGAAAAAAGCCAAAGAATAGGAGTAACTAATATTATTGCTAAAAGGAGCATAAAAACGAACAGTAACCACTGACAAATAGGACGCTTAGCTAGCGTAAACTTTTTATTTCTCATAAATGTCCCTCCCTTTCATTCCATAGTCGAAAATGCTTTATTGGCTCTCATTTGAATAAGAGTAATAATAAGAATAATTAAAAATAACACTATCGCTACTGTTGAGCCATAACCCACATCTCTGGAATCAAATCCCTTTTCAAACATATACATCAGTGCTGTCTGTGTAGTTTGATATGGAGCACCATTCGTTAATACCACTACCTCCGCATAGGCTTTCAGCCCACTAATCGTCGCCATAATAGTGGTAAAAACTGTTACTGGTTTTAGTTGGGGTAATGTAATTTTAAAGAATAGTTGTCTTCCGTTGGCTCCATCTATCTGGGCTGCTTCATAAAGTTGCATATCGATATTTGAAAGCCCGGCAAGATAGATCACAAAGTAATATCCCATTTTTAGCCAGACAGCTAAAATAATAATTGCAATCAGGGCAAAATTAGTTTCTGTTAGCCATGGAACCCTTTGTAATCCCATGATTTCTAAGACATTATTGATAAAGCCATTTTGATCGCTAAACCATGTTTTAAAAATTACTGCTCCCACAATAACCGGTGTTAAATGTGTTGCAAAAATTGCACTTCGAATAAATGACTTTCCTATCGTTAACTTATTTACTAAAACTGCCAGCACCAAAGCAATTCCAACCATAAACGGTACGCTACCAATTGTGATCAGAAAGGTATTGAACAATGCACGATGAGCTTGGGTATCGGAAAAGAATTTAATAATATTTTCCATCCCAACAAAAGATGGTGTGTTTAAATAATTGTAATCAGTAAACATATAGTATATATTTTTAAAAAAAGGATAATAAAAAAATAATGCAAACAAGATCAGTACTGGAGTCAAAGCACACCAGATAAATCCATTTACTTTTCGATTCATACTGCTCCTCCTTAGTAAGGAAAGGAGATAACCCACGTTTCCCGTGATTATCTCCTTTCCACCGTAAGAATATTCAGGATTGTGATGCTAAAACTTTTTATTATTGATAAAATTGTCCAATTCCTGCATTAATCTCTTCGGCCGCAGCATTCATAACTTCGGCAGGATCTTTTAGGCCGGTCAGAATTTCCTCTAATGCAGTCCCGTAAATAGAGGCACCATCCGGAAAACTATACGGTGCTTCCAAGAAATTGTAGGTGGTGTCCATCAGCTGATCTTTTTCTACCATCATTGCTTCATAGGTACCCGCCTCTTTCCAGGCCGCTATTTTTTCAGGATCGTCATAGTACTTAATATTGGTGACGCGAGGGAACTTCTCCTGGAATTCATCTGAAGCTAATGCTCTCAGCCACTCAATCGCTTCATCCTGCAAAGAAGATCCAGAGAACACTACCCATTCGGCACCGCCAATACTGGTTGTTGCCTTACCATTCTCGCCGGTAGGCATAACAGCGTAACCCACATTAATTCCCGCTTCATTTGTGGGATCTACTACCCAGTCACCAGTAACATAAAACGCTAATTGGCCATTTAGCCATGCTTGATCTCCCGTTCCATCCAGTTTGGGAGCCCAGCCATCGGTAATATATTTCTGCATTCTGGAAAATGCGTTAATAGATTCTTCACTATTAATCAACGTTTGGGTATAGTCATCGTTCATCTGTTTTCCGCCAAAAGCCCAAAGCCAGTAATCCGTAGTCCAGTTTCCGCCTTCAAAGTTAGTAAGATAAATGGGCTTTCCATCAGCAGTTTTAAGATCTGCTTCTTTTAGCTTCTCCCCAATAGCCTCTAACTCTTCAATCGTCTTCGGCGGCTCTGTAATATCGATTTGAGATAAAATATCTTTATTGTAGAATAAAAATACGGTATTATTAGTAGTGGTCGTTGCATAATATTTTCCATCCAAACTCATACGTTCTTTTTGACCTTCTGTAAGGTTTGGGAAAATATCGAATGTCTGAACTTCTTCTGTTATATCCAGAATAATACCTTCCTGGAAAAACTCCTTACCCCACACTACTTTACCGATATCTATCTGTTCACCACCGCTAAGCATAATCAATTGTTTGTTTCTCGCGTCAGCTCCACCACTTCCCCAAGGTGAATCAATTTGTTCTACGGTAGCATTCGGATATTTTTCTTTAAAAATTTCTGTTGCCTGCTCTACAATATCAGAGCTAGAAGATACAGCTAAACGTAAAGTGAATTCTCTATCGTCACCTTCACTTGCGTCGCCTTCACTTGTCGCAGATGTAGATTCTGATTGCGAACTTTCTGATGAACTATTTCCACCAGAATTTGTTTGATTAGTACTACATCCAGCTGCACAAATCAGTGCTATTGCTAAGATAGCTGCTAAACATTTTTTCATATTACACTCTCCTTATTGTTTTTATACAGTTTATATCATTCTTTACTGTATGGTTTTATTATAAAGATATAAATTTGAATTGGCTATTGTCAAAACTTCTGTTTTACATCATAATATTTAGTTTTTTAATAGGTCTATACATTAAGATAAAACATAGATAAGGTACAATAAGTTTCGCAAATTGAAAAGCAGATAAAAAAGACATGGTTTGCAGATCTCTGGTAGAATGAAGTTGCGACACACCATTCAGAAAGGAGCCAGCAAACCATGTCCAAAAAGATTGGACAGCTAAGCGAAGAAGTAATCAAGGGACAGCTCAAAAAGATGGTACGAGGCAGCGTAGAGGAAACCCTCAACAAGCTACTGAAGGCAGAGGCAGAGAAGTTGACCCAGGCTGCCCGGTATGAGCGTAATGAGCAGCGCCAGGGATACCGGAGCGGCCACTACAACCGGAATCTCACCACTACTTCCGGGGACGTTACCCTGAAGGTGCCCAAGCTCAAGGGGATCTCCTTTGAGACCGCCATCATTGAGCGGTATCGCCGCCGGGAAAGCAGCGTGGAAGAAGCCCTTATCGAGATGTACCTGGCAGGCGTATCGGTTCGCCATGTGGAGGATATCACTGAAGCGCTCTGGGGCAGCAAGGTTTCGCCCTCTACCATCAGTGAGCTGAACAAGAAAGCATATGTCCACATAGAGGACTGACGAAACCGCCCCTTGCAAGGCGGGCGTTATCCGGATATGTAGATGGGATCTACCTTCGCCGCAACTGGGGTGGAGAGTTTGAAAATGTGGCCATTCTGGTGGCAATTGCAGTCAACGAGGACGAATATCGTGAAGTTCCTGGCGCCGCCGAGGGCATGAAAGAGGACAAGGCCAGCTGGGTCAGCTTCTTCCAGTGGCTTCGCGGCCGTGGCTTGGATGGGGTCAAGCTGGTGGTTGGAGACAAGTGCCTTGGTATGCTGGAAGCAGTAGGAGAGGTGTTCCCAGAGGCCAAATACCAACGGTGTACAGTCTACTTCTACCGCAATGTTTTCTCCGTGACACCGCGTTCCAAAGCAAAGCTGGTGGCTAAGATGCTTAAGGCGATCCACGCCCAGGAGAGCAAGAAAGCTGCTCGGGAGAAAGCCAGAGATGTAATCGAGGAACTGCATGCTATGAAGCTGAAAGAGGCGGCAAAGAAGGTAGAAGATGGCATTGAGGAGACACTGACTTACTGCGATTTTCCCAGTGAGTACTGGACCCGCATCCGTACCAACAATGTCATTGAGAGACTCAACCGGGAGATCCGCCGCCGTACTTGTGTGGTGGGTTCATTCCCGGACGGCAACTCCGCTCTCATGCTGGTCTGCGCTCAGTTGCGGCATGTGGCAGGTACCCAGTGGGGAAACAAGAAGTACATGAACATGAAGCGCCTGAAGGCAGCCCTTGAGGATGCCTCTATTGCCGGCTAATTTCATTTGTTCCAGAAACTGCAAACCATTTTGCGAAAAATCCTTGACACCACCGATGACATTGAGGAGACTCTCACCTACTGTGATTTTTCCAGTGAATACTGGACTCGTATCCGAACCAACAATGTCATTGAGAGGCTGAACCGGAAGATTCGCCGCCGCACCCGCGTGGTGGGCAACTTCCCAGACGGTAACTCTGCTCTGATGCTGGTTTGTGCCCGGCTTCGCCATGTGGCTGGCACACAGTGGGGTAACAGGAGGTACATGAATATGAAGCACTTGGAGGCTAACATTGAGGATGTCTCCATTGCTGGCTGACTTCATTCACACCAGAGCCTGCAAACCATTTTGCGAAATTCCCTTGACACTACCACCAAAATATAAAGGCTGTTCTTATTTAAACACACACGACAAAAGCGCGAAACGAATTTTTCGTTTCGCGCTTTTTATTCCTTTTTAATATGGGTTCCACCATAAAATCTTCTCCTATATTCTGTTGGAGTAACACCATACTTTTCAAAAAAAAGATGATTAAAATGGCTTGCATTTTTATAACCCACTAAACCTGAGATTGTATTTATTTTTTCTTCTGTATTTTCCAAGAAAAGCTTTGCTTTCTTCATTCTCAAGTCGGTAAGATACTCCCAAAACGTCTTTCCCGTCTCTTTTTTAAATAAAGAACAAAACCATGTTTTATTTAAATGAACTTCTTTAGCCACCATATCAAGTGTAATATCTTGTTGAAAATTTCGTTCACAATAGGTTTGTACTTTCCTTATTAAACGGTGTCGGTCAGTATTTTGCTCGTCACGATCTCTATTTAATATTTCCCGTATACATGTTATGATATATTCTTCCAAATCATTGCAGCTAACAAGACAATGGGAAGTCTGAAGCTTATCAATAGATTCTTCTAAATCTTTTACCAACTTGTAAGTCTCAAATTTAATCTGGCTTTTTACATAAACTATCATTTCTTTCAACTCTGCAAAAACTTTCAACGGAAATGGGCGTAATTTTTTTATTTCAGAAAACCAGTCGGATAAAATACCAATGACATCATCCGTCATTGACAGATTCCATTTTTCATCGAATTGTTTTTCTCTTAAAACGCGAACAAGCGATCCACATTGTTCTGATAAATGCTCCATATTAGTAAAATAGAACTCACTATTTTGGGGATAGTAAAAAAACCTTTGAACCGCATTCCATGATTCTTGATACGCCTTATAAAATGCAATATGTTCATGAACATCGCTAATTCCAACACAAAAATTCAGCCCGCTAAAAGATGATTTTAACGTCGTAACGCTGGGAGGATTACCTTTTGCGCCGTCTTTTATAATCATAATCCAAATATATTCGTTAATATAAAGTGGTCGTAAATATTTCAGCCATTTATTCTTATCTATACGATACTGCCGGTAATTTTCATAAGACATAGGTTCCTTAAATTGGAACAATAAGACTTTTATTTTTTTATTAGTGCAGCCGTGAAAAAAATCCCATTCCACAAATAGCTCGTCGGCAGGATTTCCACCTGCCATCAACGTATCGAATGCATAACGTGAAGTACTTGGCTGCATACGACTTTCGTGGACACAAATGCTATTTAAACGCAACAACGCCACTCGCAGTTTTTCTATATCAAGTGGTTTCACCAAATAATCAATAGCGCCATATTTTAACGCTTCCTGTGCATACGCAAAATCTCGATAAGCCGACAAAATAATGACTTTAGTATCTAACTGGTTTTCTTCAATTTTCTTTAAAATTTGTAACCCATCTAAGCCTGGCATTTTTATGTCTAATAAAACTCCATCTGGCCTTTTATCGAAAATGCTATTCCATGCTTTGATTCCATCATTTGCAGTCCCTATAATTTCAATCGAGGGATCCACCTCAGATATTAAAATTTCAACTGCTTTTACGATCAAATCCTCATCATCAGCCAGTAATATTTTCAATCCCATAATTAACCTCACTATTTTTTTCACCGGGTAAAATTAAAGATACACACGTTCCTTTTCCCACTTTACTTTCTAATTCTAAACCGTATTGTGCTCCAAATAGAAGCTTAATCCTGTGATTCACATTACTAAGCCCTATACTATTTGATCTTCTATTCATATTAAGTATTTCCATACGAATTTGTTCTAAACGTGCTTCCTCTATTCCGATCCCATTATCCTGAACTACTAAAAAAACTTTACTTTTCAGAGAAAAGCAGTCCACACTAAGCTTTTTATGTTCTACACCGTTAAAGCCGTGTATAATTGCATTTTCTACCAAAGGCTGCAAAATAAACTTTGGAACTTCATAATCGTTTAAACTATGATCCAAATAGATCGTATAACAAAAATTGTCTCCCAGCCGAATCTTTTGAATTTCAAGATATTTTTTGATATAATTAATTTCTTGAGAGAGTTTAACTTGTTCTTTCCTTTCATAAATGCTATATTCCAACAATTCTCCTAAGGCGGTAGTAATCGTACATATTTCGCTTGTCTGTTTTAGGACAGCCAAAGATTGTATCATCTGTAAAATATTATTTAAAAAATGTGGATTAATTTGTGCTTGCAAGGCATTAAACTCTGCTTCTTTTTGATGTATCTCAGCCTCATATTTTGCAAGCGTAAGCGTTTCTATTTGACTAATCATAAAGTTATAACCGCTATAAAGACTATCTATCTCCGTTAAATCCGATCTGGACTCAATGTTTAAAAATTTAGGATTTTCCTGCACATGCTCCATCTGATTGATCAACCCCTTTATGGGCTCTACGATTTTTTTAGACAAACATATGGATATTGCAAATATGACTATAAAAGATAACAAAAATGCACCTACTGCAAAAAGAAGCAATTGATTAAAGCCGCTGATGATTTCTTTAAAATCATGAAAAAAAATAATTCTCCAGCCATTACTGTTAATAGTCGCATAAGTCAGTAAAGTTTCTGCCCCATCGATATTCACAATGAACATTCCCATGTCTTTAAAATGCAATTCATTCAGGTCCTCATTATCCTGAACAGTCGAAGCTATGTTATATTTGTCCTGGTCGTTGCTGTATACAACCTTGGAGTTTTGATCAGAAATTAAAACTGTTTTTCCTTGACTTATCGTTGCCTTGGAAATTAATTGCTGAATTTTTGTAGATGTGATATCAAAAATAATGACTGCCATATTTTCAGAATTCATTCCAACTAGATTTCTGATAGGATAAGCGATAGATATAACCATCGGGCGGCCTCTGTCATACGGCCGCAAATAGTAATCTAAAACATGCGGACCATAATACTTAACTTCCATCTGTGGAGAAGAATTCATATCGTCCCATACCATATTTAAAAAAGGATCTCCTTGATCAAGCACTTTATAGTTATCAATACCGACATAAGTGTTCTGATTAAAAACAGCAACATTAGCAATGTCTTGCCGTTTTTCTTGAATATCATTCAAAATTCTTTGAACATTTTTTCGCTTTAATAAAAGTTCATAGTCATTTGAATTTTCTGTTTCATCAAAAAAAGAAGCTAAATCATGGTCGGTTGATGAAATCTCAAGCGTTTTACTCAGCTCTGAAAAATAGACATCAAAATTTTCAGCGATCTGTCCAGACAAACTAAGAGAATATTCAGTAGCAGTTTTAGTCTGTGAGTACACATAAAAAAAGCAAGTTATGATATATAGTAAAAATAAAACAATAAAAAACAAGATTGAAAATCTTTGCATTAATTTATGATGTATTGTAGTTTTTCTTTGTCTATAATTAACTTTCATCGCAATCACTTTCCATAGCCAAATCTGTATTATCAGGATAACATAATTCTCAACCCAAAGCAACTAACAGGAAAGGCCGGCTCAATTCATCAGATTGTCCGACCTCTCCATATTATAGGTATTGAATTTTAATGCGGTTTTTAGCAAAATTATACATTAGGACTATTTCGTTTTTTCATGATAACTACTCCAGTAACAGCGCTAAGGATAAGGAAACCTAAGCTCACCCACAAAGCAGTCAGGCTATTGTCGCCAGTCGCTAAACTGTTACTATTGGAAGGAGGTATCTGTATCTTCTGTCTTTGATAACCACATATTTTACATTCCTCATGTTTGTAACCTTCGTATTCAACTGTGGCTTCCCTATCAATTACCCATTGGAACTCATGTTTTTCCTGTCCTTCACGTGCTGAACAAACAGAACATTCATGCCAATGATATTGATCATCTGATTTCCAATCAGATCCAAAGGAATGACTATGCGAACCCTCCGCTAAACTCCAATGAGCAAACACCGTGGTATTTGAGGTGAAAATAAAATCAGTAGTTATTTTTTCGCCGCCTTCTTTTGTGGTAAACCACCCTTCAAATTGATATTTTTCTTTAACAGCCTCTGGAAGGTTTGATAGTTTCCCCGCAGAATCGGTCTGCAAAAGCGCTTCCGAACAGGACCCGCCATTGGCATCGAAAGTAATTACAAAGGTAGTTTCCGGCTTTTTAATATCCTCATATATGGCTGTCACAACGACACTGTTGCCGGGCATTAAAAACTTAGCATGAGCATCTGACGCGCTTGTATGATCTGTAAATGTTACTGGAGAAGAACTATTCCATTCTTTAAACTGCTTTCCTTCAGTAGCGGTCGCAGCAGTAATTGTAACAACTTCTCCTTCCTGATACTCTCCTGACCCTGTTCCGCCGTTCACCGTAACCGTACCTGTTTTTTGATCATTGGGATCATTTTGGTCATTACCCATCAATCTCATTTTAACTTTTCCTGTATAAGTATCAGGCACATCAAAGCTGCTACCAATATTATCAAAGGAAGTACCAGTTTGCAACCAAACGGTATTGATGTTAAAACGAATAGTACCATCTGCCTGGACAGATGCCCGTACCGAACCGCCTTGACCATCTCCCTCGGCACGAAGACGAATTCCATCTGGGAAGATTAACGATGCAAAATAGTAATTTGTCTTTCTGCTACGGAAATCATTCGTTCCTCGTCCTCCTTGATCATCATCACCGAACAGGAAATAATTTTTCATATCCTGAGACCAATCTCCAGTAGGCTCTACGCCTGGCTCAATATTGCCAATCTCATTAAATTTTTCCGCGATTCCTTCCGTTCTAGCAATGTGGTTTTCCGGATAGATGGACCATTGACCATTTTTCATCCAGGAAAGTTTTTCCGCATTTTCACAGACAATATAGGATACACCAATTTCATTAAATCCATCAGGAATTCCTGTCGCAGTATAATCGGTCTCAATCATACCAGTCTCATCCACAGTTAGTACATAGGTTGCTCCGATATTTCCGTATGTACCTTGAATGGTAATAACAGCCTTATTATTTTGAATAGTAGCATTGATCTCATTCAAATTCCATTCAGACGTAGAAAGCTTTCCAAGATTCAAATACGGACCCCCACAAAGGACCTGTGTTCCATCATATTCTCCAGATTTAATCAGACCTGTCGTTTTATCAAACAGCAGGTTGAACTTTGCTCCAGACACGCTGAATGTTGCATCTTGCTCCTCTAAAATCACCGGGCTATTCTCGTCAGGAACAGTCAGATCCGGCGTTACCTTTTTGCCAATCGCCAGACTGTATTCATCAATCATTTCACCTTGATATAATATTGTCAGATGTAACGTTTCTCCATCTTTCCAATCTCTTGCTGGCAGAGTGAGTATACCAGAGCTTCTTTGCTGTACGTTAGGCCCACTCATAGTGCCTTTATCGTCGCCCACACTCCACTCTACTGTACATTCCTGTAAGTTGGAATGATTAAACCTGTTTTCCACGGGAATAACTAAGTTACTGTGAGTTCCTGGATTTTCTAAGACCTCTGTTTCATTTTTGATTTTAAATGGACTGTATACCTTTTTAACATTCCAATATTCTGGTTTCTCACGTCCCCAGCCATCCATTACACCCCAAAGCTCGGTATATCTATTATTCACAGTGCCGTCCAGCATATAAAATGCCTTATCCGTAGAATGCCAAATTGCGCCACCTAAGTAGTTGTCATTCTGGTAAATTTTCTCCCATTGCTGTTCAATGGTTACCCCATAATAATCTCGATATCCTGGATCAAGGCGTTCCTCGTCTTTTCCCTGATATCCATGGGCATATTCATCTACAATGATAGGCGCGCCTGTAGGAGATTTCGAAGGGTAATCATAGTGACTGCTGTAAATTTCATATTTTCCAGCAGGCGCGTTGTATCCCCAACTAAATTTTGTAGGACGGGTAGGGTCGGCTTCTTTCACATAATCATAGCACAAATCGTTATTGCTTCCCCATACGCTTTCATTACCTAAGGACCAATATAAGATACTGGGATGGCTTTTATGTTCTTCTACCATTTCCGATACTGCATTTAAATAAGCGTCTTTATAATCGGGATCACTGCTTAATGACGAGGCCTGTGTGGAATTCATTCCAATGAAAAAAATGGATGCTTCTGATTCTACATAAAAGCCCAATTCGTCACACAAGCTGTAAAAGTAATCTGACTGAGGGCAATGTGCCGTACGAATATAATTGACATTGGCTTTCTTTAGATTTTCTAAAATCTTTTTCTGATATTCCTTATCAGTGGCCACGCCTAGATCCGGGCGATGATCAGAATAATTCACGCCTCGTAATTTTATGGGATCTCCATTAACATATACTGTGCTTCCTTCCACTTGGATTTCACGGAAACCAATTTTTTTCTCTATCCGTTCAGTTTCTATTCCGTCCTGAAATACCGTAGCCGTAAGCGTATATAAATTTGGATGCTCCGCGTCCCATTTTTGAGGGGTATCAATGTGGTTGGTCAAAGTTTTCTCTACAGGATCTTCCGTTGTGGATTCGAATTCCAGCGTATTGTTTTGCAAGATAACTTCAGAGCCATTAGAATCCGTTAAGGAAAATTGAACGGTACCTGAAGTTCTGTTATGGAAGAGCATTCCTGCCTGAATCGTGAGCTCAGCATTTTGATAGTTGTCGTCAAAGTCTGTTTCCACATGAAAACGTGACAAATAATTCTGAGGCAGCGCCATCAAAGAGATATCACCAGTGATTCCACGAATTCTTTGAAAATCAACTTTAGGATTCTCACAGGTTACCCCTATGGTGATTCTAGCTTCCTGTCCCGGCGTTACATAGTCTGTTATATCAGTATCCCAAGTTGTTTTCCCGGAACGATGGGTACGAACCAACTCGCCATCCACCCATAATCTTCCGTAATTTACCACTCCATTTAGCCTTAGAATCACACGTTTTTCTGCAAATTCTGCCGGAATGGTTATGGTTTTTTCAAAAGCGGATTCATATTGGGTCTGAGAGTCGTTATCGGAAATTGTATACCGAATATATCCCTGAGTTTCCGCGTCGCCTGGCAGTGTGACTGTAGTCCACTTTTCTCGGTTCTCCCCCTCCTGCCAATAGCCCTGATCCGGATATAAAACAAAATTCCATTCTCCATTCAAACTTACAACTGGTGTTTCTGTTCCCTCAACGTTATTCGGCATCGGAGCAATAACGCTTCGGCTCCAAATTTCACTTTCTTGAACTTCAGGAACTTCTGGCAAAATCGTTTTGCTACCGTATAAGTAAATCTCGGCAACTTTCAGCGCATGACTCTCCTGCATAAATCGTAACCGCACATATCTGCGATTATCCTGAGGAAGCAATAGCCTTTGCTCTGGTTTTACTTGATATACCATCATCTCTTTATACCACCGAATTCCATCTTCAGAGGTAAAAACATAGTATAATCCTAAATTATCTGTATTTGAAACTATTTTTATTCCGGTAAAATCATGCGCATTTTGAGTATCTATGATTAAATCGTGCGTATCTTCAGTATCTCCAGGCTGCCAAACGCTTTCCTCATTTTTATCCAGTACATTACCAGCTGATGTCCCAGATTGGGAGGAACATCCTTCTGCAGTGAAGCCATCGGAATCTAATAATGTTCCCAGCTGTTCTTCTGTGACTGGACCACTTGGAGTAATGCCCTCTGGATTAATCTTTCCAAGGATCCGAAACTCTTTCAGCGAATGTCCAGCTTGGCTTCCATCCCCCATAATTTGACAAATACTGTCGGTTACATGCATCCGCACGTATCTCGCCTTGGTTAGAGCAAACGAATATTCATTGTAGCCTTCACTTCCCGGCTTTGCCGACGTTTCTGTTGCTACGGTGTTCCACTCAGTTCCGTCCAAAGATGTCTCCAATGTGTACTTTGTGGCTCGGTTGGCATTTCCTGTCAATAATTTTATTTGTCCAACCTCGTGCTCCCCCTTTAGATCCACAGTTAAACTCCAGGGTTCATAATTAAGACTTTGAGCATAGGTTCCCTCGTCCCCATCAATAGCATGAACTGCCGGATGCCCGCCATATTCTGGATAATCCATAGTAGCGCTTCCCAAAAAGGTTAAATCCGTTAACGATGTTTTGTCTTTAGGCTCCGGGTTTCCCATGATTTGAAACTCTTTCAGGGAATGGCCATCCTGGCTTCCATCCCCCATAGTCTGACAAATACTGTCGGTTACATGCATCCGCACGTATCTTGCCTCGGTCAGAGCAAACGAATATTCATTGTAGCCTTCACTTCCCGGTTTTGCCGACATCTCCGTTGCCACGGTGTTCCACTCAGTTCCGTCCAAAGATGTCTCCAATGTGTATTTTGTGGCCCGGTTGGCATTTCCAGTCAACAAACGAATTTGATTAATTTCATGGGTATTCTTTAAATCTACTGTTAAACTCCACTGGTTGTAACCTTCACATTGAGCGTAAGTATCTTCTTTGCCGTCAATAGCATAAGCCGCCGGATGCCCGCCATATTCTGGATAATCCATAGTAGCGCTTCCCAGCAAGCTTAAATTTTCAGCAGTAAAAGAGATAATAGGCTCCGGGTTCCCCATGATTTGAAACTCTTTCAGAGAATGGCCATCCTGGCTTCCATCCCCCATAGTCTGACAAATACTATCGGTTACATGCATGCGCACGTATCTTGCCTCGGTCAAAGCAAATGAATATTCATTGTAGCCTTCACTTCCCGGCTTTGCCGATGTCTCCGTTGCTACGGTGTTCCACTCAGTTCCGTCCAAAGATGTCTCCAATATGTATTTTGTGGCCCGGTTGGCATTTCCAGTCAACAAACGAATTTGATTAATTTCATGGGTATTCTTTAAATCTACTGTTAAACTCCACTGGTTGTAACCTTCACATTGAGCGTAAGTATCTTCTTTGCCGTCAATGGCATGCGCTGCCGGATGGGGTGCTTTCTCCAAATACTCTGGAAAGTCCATTTCTGCGGTTCCCAATAAGCTTAAATTTTCAGCAGTAAAAGATCTATCAAGCCCACTTACTGCTTTTACTAAAGAGGCTGGCGAAAAGCAAGAAATTATCAGTAACAAGGCTATTACGGTACTTCCTATTCTTTTCATTCCTTTGTTCTACTCCTTCGTCATAAAGTTTTAAATAAATTATAACTAAAATTCTTTTTTGTTACAATATCTAAATATTTCGTTTAATTGTTGATTATTTAGTTTTTATTTCCTAAAAATGGGTATTACTTTATTTAATCTTTCTTTACATTGATCGGATATGGATAGGTAAGCTCCCAGTTTTCTGCCTCAGGCTTGTTGCCGACTAGGTCAGGGGGATTACCCCCTTTTTCCCGCCTAAGAACCGTACGTGTTGTTACCCAACATACGGCTCAAGCATACCTTTATCCGAAAGTAAAATTCTCTAATCTTTGTATAGCTGAGATATGCACAATTCGTTTCCTTATGGTTACAGTAAATTTACCTCCTTGATTTATGACAGTCAGCCATAGGCATTGGACATCTCGTTGCCTAAAGAGAAACAAAACCTGCTTAAAAAATCCCCGCAAGATACCGATCTAAATAGACGTTTCCTTACGGGGATGGTGCTTTTACGCAGCGTTCAGCTGCATTTGTCCTTGAACGTGTCTGATACGCAGCTCTTCCGACTGCATTTGAAGCAAGGCATAATCGTTATCCAGATCACCAAGCTGCCGTTTCAGAACGTTTTCGTAGATTTTCTTTTTGGCCTGCAAGTCAGAAATCTTTTTAAGCCATCGGTTGATGATGGTATCAGAAGTGCAGCCGCTGTCGATGAAGTGCTGGATACGCTGCTGGTAGAATTCAATATCCTTTTTGTAGTTGGCGTAAAATTCATCGGTCATTTTTTGCCGCTGACGTTCGTCATCCACCACAAACATGCTGTTGCTCATAACCAGCCCATCGTTGAGATTGTGCTTACTAATGGCATCGATATAATCCTCCAAAATATTCAGCAGGGGCAGATATGGATTCGGGATAAAATATAGGTTACCATGAATACTGATTTTGTTTGCCTGCATCCTGGCAAGCTGATCTTGTATGACTGATTCTACGTGATCGGTAGTATAACAGGTGCATAGACGCTCGTAAAGTTCTATTGCCCGGCGGCAATATTCTCTCACATTTACATCGGCATCATATACTTCATTGTCACAGTAAACGGTTTCTATTTCTTTATCGAAAATGATGTTAGCGAGCTTTTTGTAATCATTTGATCGTGCGCCAAGTGTTTCTTTGACTAGCTCACGGTAAATGTGAGTAGCATCCTCCTTTTTATTATCCCGGCAGTAAATTCTGTATATTTGTGTTCCATTGCTGTCTTTTACCTGAATACGGTCTTTAATTGAGGTGGTCGCATTACGGTAAGCACCGGCCTTGGATTCTTTAGCAGGTTTGAATTTCGGCAATCCGAATGACCGGCCAATTTCAACGAATTTATCCCGTTCAATAAGAATATTCGATGTTGAATAGTAAAGAAACTTTCCGATAATGCCGTCTGTTTTCTCCTGAACGGCGATAAAATTTTCCATTTTACTCATAGTATTAAGTCCTTTCTGATTTCAATTTTCGTTATCGAAGTTCTTCCCCCGGCTTCAACTTTGGCAGCAGGATCATTTGAAACTGTGCCTCAAGGTCTTTCAGCCGTTCCCATTCAAGCGGTGCAAAACATTTGTAATACTCCCGTTTCAGTGATTGCCGGTATAAAAACTCCTGCACGCGCCAGGCGGCGGAAAACTCCTTGGGGTTGAGGTCGAATATCCGGAGATCGTAGAATTCTGGAAAAGGGGTGTATGTGCTTTTGTTCTTAAACGGCCGTATGGTTTTCACCGTATTTCTTTGACACAAACTGCTCCTGTTTTTCATCAGCTCTTTTTACTTTCCCAATTATGTAATCAGGAAGAATAAGCCACATATCTTTTTCTAATTTTGTTTTGTTTGCATCCGAATAATAAGACGGGTTGTTGTTCATAAAGATTGTCCTCCTTCTCAAATTAAGCCGCCCGGTAAAGGTGCTCGCGCTTCAGCTTTTCAAACAGTAAAAAATCGTCGATCCCCTTCTGCTCCACCGGCCAGGTAAACGGCCGGTACTCCTCGCACAGCGGGGCGCAGATCGCTCGGATTTTCGCCTGGGCCCGCTGTACATGGGGGTTGCTTCGGACGTCCATGTCGATGCACTCTAAAATGCGCTTCGGCTTCAGCCTTTTCACGACGTCCTCTAGATACCTGGTGTTTTGCACGCCGGTCAGCCCGATGAACAGCTCGCCATCCGACAGGAAGCTGGCAATGTCGGCCTTCATGGCTCCCTCTGTGATGTGCAGCGTGTCACAGCTCAGGTCTCCCACCACATGGATATAGCTGGAGATTCCGGTCCCATTTTCATAGAATTTCTTGCCATTGGACATGCCGCCGGTCGAAAGCCAGCGGAAGCGGTCGCCTTTCTTTGCAACCTTTGTGCCGTCCGGTTGGGTAACTGTTCTCGGCGGCGGTTCGTCGAGCCGGATTTGCAGGCCCTGGATTTGGCTGTCCATATCGCATACGGGTATCAGGATACCGCTGTACCGGCAGTTTGACAGATCCCAGCGGAAATTCCGGGTATAGAAGCCCGGCATACCGGAAAGGTCGTAGCGCGCGGCAAGCTGCTCAACAACCTGCCGCCGCTGTTTCCAATCCGTCGGAATGCTCCGGTACATGTTCCCCCGGATGATTTCGTCCGAAAGCCCGCGTATCCGCAGGTTTTCATGGTGCTTTGGTTCCAGGCGCAGCAGGGACAACAGTTCCAGATAAATCCGGCTTCGCTCGTGCAAAGGGCGGATCGGCTCCGGGATATACCGGTCGGGCTCATAGGCCGATTCCCCGGTACGCACCTGGGGGTGGTCCATCAGCTCCAGGAACGCCTCCCGCGTCGTCATCCGCCGCCCGCCGGGGTTAAAGTCGGCGTACAGCGTGACCGCGTTCCCTCCGGTGCCGCAGTTGTGGCACCAGAAGGTCGCGTTATCCGTTTGGCGGCTGAGATACATCCGGTATTTGTAGTCCCCACAGTAAGGGCATCTTGCCTGCACCTCCCGGTTTTCGAGGGTGCCCGGCTTGATATCCAAACCGCAGAGCAGCGCCGTGTCTACGACGTCGATATACACATATTTTCTGTCCGCCATTTGTCAGCTCGCTTTCTTCAGTTCCTGCACCGCCGGGCCTGCCGCTGCCGTCCTGTTTCGGGACTGCACCGTAAGCGGCTGCCCCTTGACAAAACGCAGAAGCAAAGTCTGGGATGGCATGGATACCGAATTGAACGCGGCAATGCTTTCAGTGTTGTCCACGCATACCGGGCAGTCAATCCCGGTGATTTTCCGGATCATCGCCGTAATCTCGATGCCGGCCAGCGTCTTCTCCGATAGGGAAAGGGTGGTATAGTCCCGCCCTTTGTAGGTGAATTTGAAGGTGTTTACCACTTCTCCCGTGCTCCGCACCACGTCGAACAGCTTGATCTTCACATTTGGCATTTGCAGACCGGCCACGGCGATTTCGGTGCGCTTACAGAGAAATTCGCTCAAAGCGGAAAGGACATTTTTGTATTTGATGATTTGTTGTGCATAGGTGTCCTTCTGCATATAAGCGTCTTTTAGCTTTTTCTCATCCGCCATATCCCGGACGGCCTGAATCTGGGCGTCGATCCCGGTAAGCTCCGCGGTCAGGCAGTTCAGTTCAGAATATTCGTCCTCTTCCAGATTGCCGAATTTCTGTAACTGCTCCACCTTCTCCAAAGCCGTGCGGATTTCCTCACGGCCGCCGGTGTCTTCCGCCTCCAGCTCCTGCAGCTCCCGGGACAGCTTTTTCAAGTCTTCCGCCTTGAACTGTTCAAACACGGTTTTGGATTTGGCGTCCAGCCCGGCAAGCTCTTTGCCCTGGGCAACCCGTTCCCGGCCTTGTTCCGCCAGTTTTTTAAGCTCTGCCATCATGCCGGCTTTTACATCCGGCAGGTTTTGCTCGGTAATACGCATTAGACAGGTCGGGCACTGGGTTCCTGGCTTCAGGCTTTTGACGCGGTTTACCAGCGCCTTGTACCGTTCTGAAAAGGACTTTATTTCCGCCGCGTTTTCCGCTATGGCCTGCGTGTATTTGGAAACATAGGGCCTGTGCCGTATTTCCTCGATTTTTGCCCGGAGCTGCGTGAGCCGCGGTTTTTCGCCGTCGGGGATGTCCGCCAGCTTTTTTAACAGCATATCCCGCTGGATCGATAGATCCTCAACTTCAATGCCGTCAAACTGCTTGCCGGCCAGCGCATTCCTTTTGGCTTCAATCTCCTCTTTTTCCGCACACAGCTCCGAGAGCTTCTGAACCGATGTTTTCCGGGTGCTTTCAAACGAGTCGATATGCCCCTGCAAATAGGTTTCCTGGTCCTCCGCCTGCCGGATTGCTTTACGGAATTCCTTCAGCTTTACTTCCGGTGCGGAAGTGCTCAGGTCAATACCGTTCAAAAATTCCCGGTAACTCTCGCTCATCTGTTCCAGCACCGCATTAGCGGATACCGGCCGCAGGTATTTCAGGATCAGTGCCCTCCCTTTTTCTCCAAGGCGTTCGGTGAGATAGGTGGGGTTAAACATGGAGAGAAAGGTGTCCTTGTCGCAGAACATCCGCTCGATGTCGGTTTGCCGAATGGTGTAGGAATCCAGTAAAAGCGTTGTCTTGTCGCCGTTGCGGTTTCGGATAAGCGTATGGGGGTTCCCGTCCTGGTCGGTAAAATCCAGCTGTACCTGGGTCCCGGCGGCGTTTTCGTTCATCAGCCGTTCGATTTTCTGCTCGCCGTAGTAGGAAACGCCGTACAGCGCATAGCAGACGCCATGCGCCATCGTGGTTTTGCCGGTGCCGTTGTGGCCGGTAATGTAGCTGACGTCCCCAAAGGCATAGCTTTCCGGTGCCTTATGGTTCCGGAAATCCGTGAAGGTGACGCCTGTGATTTTCATGGCGGTAATCTGTTCCATGCGGTTTCCTCCTTTAATTCCAAAGCAGTTGTTCGCTGACATTCAGCTCTTTCAGTTCCGCCGGCGCCGACGTGGCGGCGGCCATACTCAGCATTTCCTTGTACGACTGGGTGTCCGGCCGCAGGAGGGTATATTCCCAAAGCTGGTTGTCGTATTCGCCGACTACCTGCCAGCGGCTGAAGCCCGACACCTGGATTTCCGTGCGCATGATGTTGTAAAGGATGTACCCCTCCGCGATTTTGTACGGGAAGCTGTTCCGGAAACTCTCGATCGTTTCACATTTCCTGCGCAGGAGCTCCGTTTCAGAAGCCGGGGAGGCCGGCTTGGCCGCTTCGGGCCGGATTGCGGAAATTTTCGTTTTCAGTTCGTCCATCCTGAATTGCAGGGCCTGCAATTCTTTTTTAGTCGTCTGTAGTTCTTCTTCCTTTTTCACAAGGAGATTGCCTTTTAGCTGCTCGGAAATGCGTTCGTGAGCATTCAGCATGAGGACCAGAAGCACGCACAGCCCGGCCAGCAGAAGCATGACAAAGCTGTATTTTGTCAAGTACGGCAGATCGCTTTCGCAAACGAGGACGCCGGAAAGTGCCGCCAGTACACAGAGCGCCGTAACGGCGGTCAGGAACAGGATTTTGTTTTTCGGGGTTTTCATGTTTTTTCAAGTCCTTTCGTTGTAAGTTGCGGAGCGCCGGCCGTTTTACCGACGCCCCTGTTCGGTATGGATTTAAGACTCTTTGGGTTATGCCGCCATCTGATAACTCTCCACGATGTTGTAATCGCCAACGATAGGCGAATTCTTTTTCGTGATTTTCAGATTGCGGATGCTTTGGCCTGTTTTCAGCGGCGCTTCGCCCCGGATATATCCGGTTACGGATTCGCCGTTCGGCTTCTGCATGGTAACAAGCGTTTGGGCGCCGCTTCCGCCTTTGGTGACCTGGAGGTTTGTGACCGTCCAGGCGTCCTCCGCAACGGACGCCACCTTCGAGGTGAACCGGCCCTGCGCGGGATGCGCCGCTTTCTGCCGGGCCGCCTGCGGTGTAGGCGTTTGTGCTGCCGGAGCCGCCTGCTGTTTTCCCGCCGCCGGATTGCCGGCGGACAGAAGCTGCCGCACAAACCGGTTGTACTGATTTGCCAGTACGGGCAGCTGTTCGTCCGGGATATATTTCCCGTCCTTCAGGGGAATCCAGATGTTTTTCAAGTCGTACAGATACCGGCCGACGCCCCACATGGAGGCCGCCCGTTTGAAAGCGTTGGAAAGCCCTCCCTTGACGGGTTCAATGTCGGTGTTCCCGGCCCCGTTGCTCTTGGTAATCCATTCCCCGCGATCCGGGTAATAAATGCTCAGCTTGCATACCTGCGTAGTCGAAGCGTTGTCCTTGCCCTGGACGGTTCGGAAATGGTTCTGCCAGTTTTCCCGGCCGAGCACGGCGTCCAAACGGTCCTGGATCGCCCGGGAATCCACGTAGGCAGCCACCTGGCCTTTGGTTTTGTCTTTTGTGGTGTGGAGTACACGCCACTCGATTTCGTTTGCGGTAAAAGGGTATTGCAGTGCCGCCGCCTGTTCGTTTGTCATATTGGTTCCTCCCATCGTTACATAAAGTCTTTCAGCGTCGTATTTGGCATCGGTACCAGCACCTGGTCGTAATAATACTGACGGTCTTTATCCCGCAGATGCTCCAGCAGGTCGCGGTGCCCCAGTCCCAGACGGTTGTTGCGTTCCTGATAGTGGTCGTCGTTATCGGGCAGGGACAGGATATAATACGGAAGGTTTGTAAGCTGCTGGAGGGATTGAATATGCGGGAGCGCGTTGGCGCCGGTGCACATATAAAAGCGGTTTACGTTGGAAAATGGGTAAAAGAACATCCGGGTGTCCAGCGTGAGCTTTCCAAGATCCGGCACGCCGATGTTGACGCCCGAAATCCGGCCGCTGTCCTCAACACGGAACCCAAACAGGAGGCGGGGCAGCGGGAAAGCCGAATATTCGGTTTTCATATAGGTTACCGTCGCCCGTTCGTCTGGGAATTCCATGACGGCATAGCGGTAACCGTTGTTCGAGTCAATGGCAACGCTCACGGCGTTTGCCGGGAGCAGGCCCGTCGTTATGCGGATGGTGGTAAGGCTGCGCTTAATACATTCGGTCAGCGTGTCTGCCGAAACTACCTTTGTCCGTTTCTGCCCGTCTTCCAGAAATTCCAGGCGGATGCTTTTGTCCTCACAAAGCCGTAGAACCATTTCGTCGTTTTTCATGCTGCGTTCCTTTCTGCAGCCTGGGAAACCGCCGGAAGGAGAAGAAGCTCCGCCTGGGGCGGCCGCAGTTCCTCCTTCAGCTTCTCCAAAGCCTGCTTGTAATAGGTTCGGATGTTGTAAAGCGCCTCCACCAGCTGTACCGGCTGATAAAATTCCACATCGGTAAACACAGCCAGGCACGGGAATTTTTTATCCGTGACCTTTTTCGGGGTAAACAGGCGCCAGTTGATGCAGTAGCTGTCGATCCCGTTCATCTCACGGTTCACAAAATCAGCCGCTTCCCTGACATACGGGTTGTTCTTAAAATAGATACGTTTCTTTCTGCCGTATTCCCGGCAAAGGCGGTAGAATTCCTCCATGCCTGGGAAAAGGAATTTCTGGATATATACGTCATAATCATCCACGTTGGCGATAATACTGTCGGCGACGTCATCCAGAGCCTCATAGCAAGTTTCTGGGAAAAAATCGCTGTCCAGCGTTTTCCCGACAATGGCGCCGGTGTGGTCGTAACGGATTTTCTCAATCGCCAGGATGCCGAGTATGTCGTCCATACAAAGGTCAGGTCCTTCAAACATATCGCGCACCCCCTTACAGGAACGCCGTCTGCTGGCAGACGGCAGGCGCGTTTTGGCAGGTGTTGTACCAGTTCGAGAGATGGGACAGCTCTTTGGAAAGGCTGGTATAGTTGTCACAATAGAAATCAAAAATTGTGCCGATATCCTCCCGGGCAAATCGGTCCATGTCCAGCTCTCCTGTGTTCACTTTCACGCCGCGCAGCAGCGGCAGAAGCACCATTTCATGCAGATACAGTACCCCGTCGTCAAACCCGGCCAGCGGGTTATCAAACCGGCTGCTTTCATCCTCGGCCTCACGCAGCAGCTTTATCAGTTTTTTGATTTGGACCGTCTGGTTCATTCATTTCACGCTCCCATCGGATGTTAGTTTTGGAATTTGTCAGGTCGGTTTCAATCCGGAATAGCCGGCGGTTCACAGAAAGGTATAGGGAACGGACAACCCCGCGGCCATTTTTCAGGTTCCGGTTGTTCTCCGTCCATACGCATTCCGTGACGCCGCCCCAGTCGCCGTTTTGATGGCGTGCCAGCGCCAGCGTCCTGTCGTATAGGGGGATATCCTCCGCCGTTTTAGCCAGTGTGGTTTCGCCTGCGTCAAAGCGCATGCCAAGAATGGGCGGACACCCGTCTTTCTGACCGGACAGGCGCTTGAATCGCACCGCGAGCTCTTCCCGTTTGGCGGAAACCCGGATGAATCGTTGATATGGATTTTCCAGCAGTTTCGTTATCCGCCGGCTGTTTTGAATATCCAAAAGCACCTGCTTTTTGGCACGGCGCACGGCATATCCGGCTGCCAGCAGACGCAGCTTCGTCCACCAGTAAGCAAAATAGTTCATAAACAAAGTCCTTTCTGTCTGGTTTTTAAGCTCAGGCAGCCCGCATCAGCGGGCCGCCCATGGTTTTAGCCTGGATTTGGTCTATCAAATCGCACATCTGCCCAGTGGTCAGGCCGAGCTGCCTGCGGATTTCCGATTTCGGATACCCGTCCATCAGCAGGCGCACGATCTCACGTTCGGTTTTTTCAAAGCTTTCCAGCGTCTCCCGCAGGCGCATGACGTCCAGCGTTTCCTCTGCGTAATCCCTGGCATCGGAAATCATTTCTTCCAATGTAAAGGCGCTGTGGTAATGCTCATGTATGCTCAGGACGTCTGCCTGGTTTTTCGGGCGCGACTTTGATCTTTGATAGTTGACAAAGCAGGAATCCATCGCGTGCCACGCAAGCGTGGTAAAGGCATACTGCTCCCGCAGCTCCCCGCGCCGGAAATATTTCTGCACCCCGTTCAGGTAGCCGAAAACAACAACGTCGTAGTATTCGTCCTCGGGCAGGCCCTTTTGGGATAGGTAGCGGAATATCAGGCCGTGATGCTCCGCTGCAAAGGCGCTTTCCTGTTCGGTCAAGGGTTTGGGTTGTTTTTTCATGGTCGTTCAAGTCCTTTCTGTTTTGATTTAACCGAGAGACTGGTAGCCGTCAGGCGTCAAGATATTGAAAATCAGCCGGTTCGAGGTGATTTCCCGTATCTTCACTTTCCCGTAGACGTCTTCGTCCCCGATTTGGTTTTTCTTTTCTTTGACGACACGCCCCTTGATGACATGTGGCGTGTCGCATTCCACCAGCCCGTTCATCAGGCCGCTGGCTCCTACTAAACCGATCTGGGAAAGGTTCAGCGGTAAAAGCGGCCGACGGCTGCGGTTGTCCAGCGTCCGGTTTTCAAACAGGCGGTCGATGCTTTTCGAGCTTTTCAGCTGCACGGCCAGTTCCGCCACATTGAATTTTTCGCCCTTGAACACTTCCACCGGTTTTGCGGCGGCCGGGAGGGGGTAGGCGCGTTCCGGCAACTCGCTCAGCGGCGGGAGGCTTTCAGGCAGCAGCATAAATTCGGACAGCCGCTGCGCCTTTTTCGGTTCCTCCGTCTGGGGTTTCCGCGTCCCGAGAAAAACGGCCTGCTTGAAGCGGTCGAATTCTTTGCCGGTAAAGCGGAACACCCGAAGGTTCTCAAAGTTTTCGCACAGCACGCGGCAGACGTCCGGCGTAGCCCGGTAGTATGGGATAATGTAAATGAGCAGCCCTCCGTCCACCAGCAGGCGCATGCTGTCCGCCAGGAACGCCTTTTCCATGCGCCGGCTGCCAACCGACAGATACGGCGGGTTGAGAAAAAGGCACTGGAAGGCGCCCTGGCTTATCCGGGAATGAAAGAAGCTGCCGAAGCCGACGCGCTTCAAATGGTTTTGCGCTTCCTCCGCACGGGTTTCATCCAATTCGACGCCGTAGGTCACGGCGTTTTCCCCGGCTGCCAGGGCAGCAAGCGCCAGCCCTTCGCCACAGCACGGGTCGATCAGGTTTACCGTTTCCTCCGGGAACGCTACAGCCCGTTTTATCATCTGCACGTGTTCGGGATCTGTGGGATAGTAGCCCATCCGCACGCGGTTCATGAGGCGCCCCAATGCGGCGGTCTCGATGGTATCCCCGTAAGGGAGCATATCCTCAAAAGCCTTCAGTGCGCCGCAGAGGGCGTTATAGCTTTTTACCCCGATGTAGTCGTACTTTTTGAGTACGCCGTACAGCTTTCCGGCAGTTTCGGCCAGTTTCCGGTCGCCGTATTCATTTAACTGCTGGATCAGCTGGGGGAATTCCTCCCACAGCCGTTTGACAATCCTTTGCAGGTCGATGAGCGCATTGTACTCCCGTTTCAGGCCGGTACCCTTATACCGGTCATACTGCGCCCGCGCTTTTGGTAGCTGTTCCCGCAACAGGCCGATGGTCCGCCTGGAGGTGGATATATCCGCAAGGCAGAAGCAGTTCTGTACTGTCTCATTCATGGGCGTCCTCCAAAGGGAAATGCTCGGCATAAACACGCACACAACCGATTTTTCCGGTTTTGTCCGTATAGACGACAGCGGTTTCGCAAAGCCTGTTTTCCGCAAGTTCCTCCGGCTCTTTTGACGCCGCGGCCAGCCGCAGCGTTTCCGGCGCCTGCCCGAGCGTGGGATGGAGCGGTGTGATTTGGAGATTATGGATCATCTGATGGAAGGCGCCCATCGCCGCGCTTTCATCGCTGTAATACCGTTTATCCACGATTTTGACGGGCGCAATTGTTCTGGCGTCCGCTTTCACGCAAATCCGGAATATCCGCGTCCCACGCTGGAAACGGGGCATATACAGGACGGTTAAAAGAATATCCGGCAGGCGGTCCTCGGTGAGATTTCCGATACGGAATTCCTCTTGGTTTCGGTAGCTCAGATCCGCGTTCAGCAGTACGCCGCCTTTGGCATTGATGTAGACGGTATCCCCGATTGTGCAGCAAAAGCCGGTATAGTCCATATCATAAATGCAGTCCTTGATCGGGATTTCCGACTGCCCGATACCGTTTTCCCGGGCCCGGCCTTCTTCCAAAATGGAATAGGACGGGATTTGCCCGCGTTCGTATACCGGCCGGTAATACGGCAGCTTGCGGTAGGACTCCAGCGCCTGCGGGTCAGCCGCTTCGTGGAACTGGTCGATGGTGACGGTCAGCGTGCAGTGTTCCTGGTCCCGGCAGTAGCCATACAGCTTGTTCAGGGCTTCGGCAAACTGAGGGGAATAGGTTTTCGCGTTGGTCGCGCAGAAAAAGCTGCCGATGGTGCAGCGCCATATCCTGGCCTGGTATACGATTTCGTTGATCACATAGGTTGTTCCATCATAGACCCCTTTCTTTCATGACAGGTAAGCGAGCGGATCGGCTGTCTCGCCGTTCAACCGGATTTCAATGTGCAGGTGCGGCCCCGTGCTGTTGCCGGTAGAACCGACTTTGGCAATTACAGCGCCGGCCTCCACTTCCTGGCCTTCGGAAACCAGCAGCTCGCTGCAATGGGCGTAAAGCGTCTCCAGCCCGCCGCCGTGGTCGATAATAATATAGTTGCCGTAGCCCGTTGTCCCGTGCTGGGCGGTTTTGACCGTGCCGGATTTGACCGCAAGGATTTCCGTGCCCATCGCCATCCCGATGTCCAGCCCGGAATGGAACCCCGGCTCGGGATCGGTGCGGTAGCCGTACTCGGAAGTAATATTTGACCTCCAGCCGGAATTAGAGAATGGGGAGCCAAGCTCGCCGTCCACCGGCATTTCTTCCTCCCGAAGCGTTCGGTACATCAGTTGCGCCCAGTTCCGGTCGGCATCCGTATAGCTGTATTCCGCCATAAACTCAAGCGGCGTCAGATACCGGATTGTCAGGATTTTTGTATCCGTACTGTCTTTGTCGGAACCGCTTTCATCAGACGAACTCTCCGAACTGCCCTCCACCTCGTGGGCGGTGCCCTCCGAACTGTCGCTTGATTCAGCTGACTCTGTTTCCGTACTCTCTGTTTCTTCCGGCTTATCTTCCACCGTGTAGACAATGCTTTTTGCCACGAAATCTTTGACGCTTTGCTCCGTCATGTTATTCAGATCATTGCCGGTGCTGACCGAATGCAGGGCGATAAACCAGTCCTTTTCCATGGCCGCACCGGATATGACCGTTTCATAATTCACGCTTTCGCTTTCCTCCGGCTGGTGCACTGTGTCGTCGCCGCTGCTTTCAGAACCTCCGCCCGTGACGGTGCTTTTAATCTCATCCACACGGGCGTCGCAGTATTCCTCGTAGCGGTCATAAAAACCGCTGACCGTGCTTGCCTGTACGTTCATAGAAGATACGGTACTATCCGTTGAACTGCCGAATCCGAACAGCATGGCGGGCAGGCAGCAGAATATGATGATAGGGAGCAAAAGCAGGACAAGGGCAATGGCTAAAATCTGCGGCCAGTAGTGCTTGACGGCCTGCAAAGCCGCGGCGTGCCATCCACCCTGCATCGCCGCCTTGATGATGTCCTTCAGGGCTTTGACATGCTGCGCGGCGCCGGCTATCCGGTCCATTCCGCTTTTATTCGCCATTTATATCACCGCCCTCCGGTGTCGATGGCGTGCTGTTCTCTGGCTGGCCGGTTGAAGAAGCAGGCTGATCGGCCGGAGCCGGAGCGTTTGTCCGCAGTTGTCCGGGCTGCGGCGCCCCTGATTTTTTGAACGGGTTGGTATTCTGGCGCAGGCCGCCTACGGATGTCGGCTGGGCCTTCCCGGCGGATGAGCCGAAACGAGACGCTTTCTGTGAAGCGGCTCCGGGTTGCTGCCCGCCCGGCTTCTTTACGCCCTTTCCGGCTGCGGCAGGCGCGCCCCTGACTGCCGGTTTGCCGGCCGCCGCGCTTCCTTTCTGAGCGCCGGATTTCCCGCTGTTTGCAGCAGGCGGACGGGCCGCGCCAGATTTGGGATTAGAACGCACACCGGACAGGCCGGACGCCGGCTGAGAGCCGAAACGGTTGGTATTGACCTGCGTATTCCCGCCGCTGCTGAAATGTACGCCGCCAGATACAGAACCGCTGTTGTGGTTGACCGATCCAAACCGGGAAGAAGCCGACTGCGTATTCGACGTGGTGTTCGGCGCTCCGAAACGGCTGGACTGGCTGTTCTGCGTATTCTGGCTGTTCTGTGCGCTGGTACTGCTGTTTGCCGACGCCGAAGAATTCGACTGTTCGGCGCCGCCGGTGTTATGCACGCTGGAGCCGCTGATATTTGTCCCGCCGTTCATATTGCGGTTGTTGGTGTATGCCTTGGAAGTACCCTTGCCGGCGCTGCCGGAGGATTTGGCCTTCCCGGCCTTGGATGCGGAATGTATAATCGTCCGCGCCGCCATCATAGCAGCCATCATGCCGCGGCCGTGGCCAAGCGGATCGCCGGTGATTGCGGGATTCAGGCCGATTTTGGCAACAAGGTTGTCCGTTTTCCGGGCCGTTTTCGCGATCCCTACCACCAGCAGGCACCACGGGAGGACCATTGTGCCGGAGGGCATGGTCGCCAGCCCCGAAAGGATCAGCTTTAAAAACAGCACGTTCATCACCATCATGACGATCATCGAGGCATACGTGCGGATAAACCCGGTGCAGATGTCCTTTGTGGATTTGCTGCCGCCCATCGCAAGCCCTATCGGGCAAAGAAGAGTCAGGACAGCGACAACCACGTATCTCTCCGCAATTTCAAAAAACAACTTGAAGAGCTGGATGCCTAATATAAAGCCGATAATGATAACCAGCAGCCAGCTTGCTCCCAGGCCGCTGAAGGCGGAAGCGTCCGGGGTTGTAATGGTCACGCTGCTCGGTATACCGATCAGGTCCATCACGTTTTTCCCGATGGAAAGCCCGATGTCGCAGATATCCTTTGAAAAGATCAGAAATGTTCCGAATATGGCGGTCCGGAACAGCAGGATTGCCGGGGATTCCGTTTCAAAACCAAGGCCCGCAAACATCGCCTTCAGGGATTGAAAGGCGCAGTTCCCAATGAGAAGCCCCCAGCCTATGGCGACAAATATTTTATACAGTGAACCCACCACGGGCACGCTGGTTTCCCAGAATGTCAGGTCGGTTGACATGACGCCCAAAAGCGCGTTGGCGCAGTAAGCGATCAGGTCGAGAAACAATCCATATATCCACTGACATAGGCCCTGTAAAATTCCTTCAAGAATATGTCCTCACCTCTTTTCGGGGATATGCCGCCCCGGTTGATTAGCGGCAATTAAGCCGTATATTTTACAATGAAGCTGTGAACGATGCCCCGCATCGGTTCCTTGTTTGAATATACAAGGGAATCAAAGTTTACAACTTAATTGTCAAAACAGGGTGGCAAAATGCTATTGTTGGTTTACAACTTAATTGTCGGTCAAGGCAGGACGTTGTAGCCGTTAAACAAAGGCGTGATATATGCGATAAACGCGCCGATGCCGTTAATCACGGCCCAGGCAATCCAAATCCGCTTGAGCCAGTCCCATGACTGATCGACCTTGTGCTGGTTGTTCGATATTTTTGCGCCGATTACCGCAACCGCCGACATCAGCCCGGCCAGCACGGTGGAGATCCCGGCGATGTGGTTATACACATCCCGGACGATATCGTCCGCCACCTGAAATAAGTCTTTGCCCGCCGCGAAGGCGGTTGTGGAAAAAAGGGACGTCATCAGCACACTGAGCGCCAGTATGCTGAGAACCCTTTTTGTCTTTTTCTTCATTCTGGTTCCTCCGAATCCTAAAGGATAAGTCTTTCTGTTGACGCGAGCCCGGAGGCGAGGGCAAGCTTCCTTGCCCTCGCCGTTTCCAAAGCCCGTTCCGTTGCGCGGTCGCTCTTTTTGATAAAACCGTGCAGCAGAATAATCCCGCCGCTTTCATCTACAATGAAGATGATCCGCACCGCCTGGCGGATTCTCGTGCGAAGCTCAAAATACCCTTTGTGCCTGCTTTGCCGGAATGCCTTGACGTGCGGCGGCTGGAACGCAAAGTCCGGGCTTTCCAGCTGTTTCAGCTGGGCAAGCACCTTTTTTTGCAGCTTCCAGTCCAAACGGCGGATAAAGGCCGAAACCGGGGAAGTCCCGTCCGGCTCGGTGTATTTACAGATCGTCCGGTTCGCTGTCGTCGCCATGTTCCGCCGCACCCTCGCTTTCTTTGCCGGCGTCCGCCAGATAGCTTTCAAATGCGGCAAGAAAATCCGACGCGAACAGCTTCAGCGCGTCGGGGGCGGCCGGAAGCAGCAGGACGCGCTCCGGGACCTGCCATTCCATAAAGCCGTACAAAATGCAGAGATACAAAAACAGCGCCGTGTATTCCTTTTTATCGCACAGCTTGGCCACCGTGTCTTTCACGGCGCCAATCCCGCTGGGGCGGCGGCTGATCCGGCGCCGCAGCTTATCAAAGAACGGCGCTGAAACCGTGGCGGTCATGCTGCTGATCTGCGACGGGCTCGGGTTCCCTTTTTCCGTTAAAAGGCCCAGTTCCGTCATGCGCTGCCTCGCTTTTTCAAGCTGCGCTTCATCAGCGGTGACGTTGACGATCTCCGAGAAGTCCACAAATGCCATATAGTATTTTTTCATTGTCAGTTACCTCGACTTTCTGTTATTTCGCGTGCCTGCGGCGTCGGACGGACAGCAGCGTCACAGCGGCGGCAGATGCGCCCGCCAGGGAAAGCCACAGTACAATGGGGGTGTTATCGCCGGTTTGCGGGGGAGGCGTTACGGGGATTTTCTGGTTTGTCATGGAAGCCTTGACGATTTCTCCGTGCTCCTTGATTTCAAAAGGATACTCTTTGTCGTCAATCTGGTAGCCCTCCAAACTCTCGAATTCCTGATAGGTGTATTTCCCGTAACGGAGGGTAAATTTGGCGACGCCCTGTTCATCGGTATAGCCCTCGGCAACAATCTCGCCCTGCTCGTTCCGGATACGGAAGCCCACATTTGGCAAAGGCGTTCCGTCCGCAATATCGGTTTTTGTCAGTTCCAATTCACCGGTAATAGGCTGGTTGATAAAGCCAACGCCGGCTTCGTTTTCAATTACGGCAACCTGGCCGTCTTCGCGGATTTCAAAGTAGTGGTAGTTGTCATCCTTTAAGAACCCTTCGGGGCTGGTCTTCTCATACAGGAAATACCCGTTATACCGCAGGCCCTCCATACGGTAGACGCCTGTTTCCACTTCCGCCATTTCTCCAACCAGCTTGTCGATACCGGCGTCAAATTCCTGATTCCGGTCCACGTCAACATAGATTTCAAAGACTGCCCCGGTCAGGCGGTTATCCGGATACTCCGCGTCTAACTTTGTGGTTTCAGCAGCGCCGGTAATATGGCGGTTTTCTATTTCGATCTCAATGATCTCTCCGTCTTCCGTAACCGTTACCGGGTACAGCTTTTCATTCGGCGCAAAGGCCGGCGCGGGTTTTAACTCCTTTACGATGAAGTCCTGCAAAGGCACGTCCAAAAAGGCGAAAATACCGATTTCATTCGATTCAGCGGTCATCAGCGCGGTTTCTTCGCTGAACTCGGTTTCATCCGCACGGAACAGGCCAAAGACCGCGCCGGCAATCGTAAACCCGTCTTCGTCTACCTTTTTCCCAACGATGTTCCCACGGGCAAGCTCGTTTTCGATGGGTTCGCCGTCGTTCACGCTGATGTGGACAACCGCCGTCTCCTGGTCTTGATAGGAAAATTCCACCGGATACTTCTCATCGGAGATAATGTAATGGTTGTCGGTGGCGTACTCCTTTACATACAGCTTGGAATCCGCCGGCACATCGGTCTTAAATGTCGCCTTTCCGGTTTCATCGCAGTACAGGATTTCCAGAAGGCCATCCGCCGGGATAGTGCTGCCGTCCGCAGCCGTCAGCTGCTCGGCGGCATACAGGCCCCAGGCAACGTGCCGGATTTCGCCATTTGTACCCAGGCCGAAACGCTCGTCCTGTTCGAGAATTTTTGTCAGGTCAATCTGTACCTTTTGACGCTCGTTAGTAAAACGTGCCTCAGCGGTGGTGAACTGCGCATGCTGGCCCGCATAACTTAATACAACCGTAATTGGTTCAGGATTGAGCACCATGCCGTAGGGAGCCTTCCGCTCAAAAATCTGATAGGTGGATAAATACAGAGGCTCGCTGGTCGCCCAGCCATCCGGGCCGGTGATTAAGGTTGCCACCGTTTCGCCCGCGCTGTAACGAAGCACGCCGCCGGAATAGACATCTTCCGTGGCGACGATATCATATTCGCCGCCAGCCAGCCCGGCTTTACTGTAAACCGGCTGGTACAGCAGCGGGCTGTCCCCGCCGCCGGCAGTGGTGACGGAAGAAAACACTTCGCCGTCTTTATAAAGGGAGATGGTGCCTTTCTGCGGCATATTCTCTTTTTCCACTACTACAACGGTCACGCCATCCTGCTCACCGGCTTCCTCCGGTACTATATCGAAATAGACCGGCGTAGAATCCAGCACATAAGGCTCCACCGTTTCCACCTCGACCAGCGAGTAGCCTTTGCCGTATGGCAGGCTCTCCGGGGTGATGAGCGTCCCGTCCTCCGCCGTGTAGAAGGTATCCAGCTCCACGACCTCCGGATAGGTGATGGTCATAGTAATCTGATTGCCGTCCGGATCGTAAAGCTCATAGCCATGCCCGGCTAATGGGACGGTATTGCCTGTTTCGGCGTCCTTTTTGACAACCTTGACATGGCTTTTAAACTGCGCGTTGTTTAGCAGATACCGGTATATCTGACCGTCCTGGGAAATGTAAATGTCGATGTCCTTAATGAACTCGGTTCCGGGAACACCGGCTTTCGTTTGATGCAATGTGTACCAGCCGAAAGGCAAGTCGATGCTCTCGTCATAACCGAATTCATCGCAAATCAGGATATCCCGTTCGGTCTCTTTGGCGTTTTCGTAGGAACCGGCGGCACGGCGGAACAGTTCAAACTCCGCGCCGGCTTCCGGCGTCTCAATCCCTGTGGAACCATCGTCGCTGTGTTTGATAATGGCAACCCGGCCCTTCACCACGTCTTCGTCCGCATCGACGGCTACCTCGTTGTACTCCAGTTCATACAGCTCCGGTTCCGCGCCGACGTGATAAACCTCCGGATTGAGCAGGTAACCCTGTGAAGGCTCCAGTTCCCGGATTGTCCAGTCATCGCCGCAGTTGTACCAGTCCGTGGTGAAGTTGCCATTCGGCCCTGTAAAATAGCTGTCTACCAGCTGGCCGTCCTTGAACACGCCGTATTCGGCATTTTCCAGCGTAGCGTCGCCCTGGGCCGTGCCGGTCTCGCTGTCGGATTTCGTCAGAGTGGCCCGCCATTTCTTCAGTACATTGTCGAAAGATTTATGCGTTACCTTGTCCCACTCAATCGTGACCTGCTGCGGATCGGGAATGACGTATTTATACTCCGTACCTACCTCTTCGAGTGTAAAAGTCTGGCTTCCGGAGATTAAAACATCCTCAAAAGTGGCGACGCCGCGTTCATCGGTGACGGCGTATTCGTCAACAGGAAGACCTGATAAACTGGTGCCGTACAAATGGAAGGTCTTATCTTCGACAAAACCGTCCTCAGCGGTCTTGGTGACAGTTAAATCCCCGCGCTTTAGGGTATTGCTGAAGGTTACAGTAGTCGTCTGACCCGGGACAACCGTGACCCGTTTGGTGGCCTGCGGCTCATATTTGTCTTCTGTCAGTTCGGTTACTTCATAAATCCCCGGCTGCATATTCTCAAACAGGAAGGTGCCGTCCGGCAGGGTGCGGATATCTTGATTGACACCATTCCCGCTGATATGAAACGGGACGTCGCCGACCTTGCCGTCTTCACTGGTTTTTATCAGCTTAACGCTGCCGAAGGATTCAGTCTTAATATTTAGATAGAACTGAACAGGGTCTTCTACGCCGGTTACCATTGTCTGGTATTCCGGTGTGCCCCATAGCAGCAGTGGGTTGTTGGGCAGCGAAATGTTCTTCCTGTATTCAAAAAGAACCGGATTTTGAATGATTTCGGAAGAAGTAAAGGTGTACTGATTACCGCTTCGGGTAACGCTTACATTCCCGCCGCTCACCTTCGTCAGATCGATGCCGAGATTGTTGCTGTCTGTCAGAGTCAGGCTGTACCGCTTCGTGGAACTGTTGTACTTCAGCTCATAGGTTGGGGCAGAATTTCTGCTGCCACTGGCAAAGCTGGGGATTTTAGAGTGGTTATCCATCTGCTGTAAAATCCACTGGTAGGCTTTTTCGTAACTGGTCCCTTTGATTGCCTTGTAGAACTGGTCGGCTTTAATCGGCCCGTTGTCCACGATTGTCGTCGGGCTTTTCCGCAGCCCCTGCTGGTATTCCCATATGATGACCTGAGTGGCGTAGAAAAAGTCGTCGTCATTGATTCCAGAAATGGGAAGGGCTTTCCCCGGCTGCCAGCCGTTCGCCAGCGTCAGCCGTATGCCGTACCTTACGTCGGCAGGCAGATTCATAAAGTAGTCGGAATTGTTCCCATTCTCGGAAATATACTGGCGTCCATTTCCAAAGTCCACACCGAACTCAATACAAAATACCCATTGTTCATCTGTGTTAAATTCCTTGTAGAGATATAGATGTCCACGGGCCGCTGAATTTCCATACGCTTGAAAATATGTGCTGCCATCAGCGCGATACCGCAGGGCGTAATCGTCCGGGCTGCTGTATACCTTGGAACCGTCGTATCCCACGAACTGCCGGCCTACACGGGCAAGTACTTTTTCACCGCTCGCGTAGTCAAACGCAAAGGCGTTCATGGGAATGGCGGCTATCATTAAGACAAAAGCAAGTAAAAATGACAGCCACCTTTTGTGTCGTCCAAAGAACCGTTTTTTCAATAAATCATCCTCCTTGTTCAAATGAAAAGGGACATTCCAAAATCGGAATGTCCCTTTAGGTTGTAGGTATTTTATTTTTAGTAGAGCAGATAAAAGACATATGCGCCGTTTCCCAGCGGTTCAGAATAGACGGTAAACTCCCGGATCGGCGCCCCGCCGTAGCTTGCCCTGAATTCGTCTGTAAAGAGCGTCATCAGTTCATAGAGCTGCTTTTTCAGCCGTTCCCCCTGAATGTTCTGGTTTGCAACAACCGTTTCGCTCCAGGAAGAATTGTCCGGGGTAACCGGCGTCCCATCATTGTAGTGCGTCTGATGCCGCCAGCCCATTTCTTCCACGCCTATTTGTATCATTTCCGCCTTGATGCTTTCAATATCAAATGGATAATCATAGATGCTTTTCACCGGTTCAGGCTGTTCGGATACCTCCGGCTCCGGTGCAGTAGGCTTTTCCTCTGAAGGTGGCGTCACCGGCGGGTTGGATGAAACTGGCTGGGAGGCCGTGGTGCCGCTGGTGCTTTCCGGCGCTCTGGTCTGTTCCGGGGCTTTTGGCTCTTCAGCCGTCCCCTGAGAAGAAGTTCCGGTTGTCTTCCCGGATTCTGCATCACTCCTTGTATCTGTCGTCGGGGAAATTCCCGCTGTCGATTCTTCCGGCTGTGATGATGTTGTAGTTTCTTCTGTTGTACTGCTCGGGTCTGTCTGAGAAGATTCCGGCGTTTTACTGCCCTCTTCGGACGAGACCTGTGCCTGCATACTGCTTTCGCCGCCTGTTGGTTTGTCCGACGAGCAGCCGCAGGCAAACAGCAAAGCAGCAATCAAAAGGAATAAGCAAAGTCGTTTCATAATAATCATCACCTCGATGTGGTGTATGGAACTTTGTGCACCGAGTGCACAAAGTTATACGTTAACTGAATTTCGGTATTGCTTTAGAAAATCAAAAAACAGGGTTTCAATGTCTTCCACGCCTGACAAGACGTCCGCATATTCCCGCAGCTTTTTCCCGCTGATGGTAATGGAACTGGGGCAGGGCCTCTGTGCGGGCTGGAAAACTCTTTGGATGGTTTCCGGGCTCAGGGAGCCGCAATCCTCCAGACGCCGCAGCTCACTTACTTGCGCGGATTTCAGCTTAATGCCCGCCGGGATGATACGATTCAGCAGGAATTCCTGCGTTTCTGTTGTGAGATAGGAAACGCCCACGCCTACCTTAAAACCTATTTTACCGGCATCGACAAGAAGAAGCAAGTCCGGAATGAGGAAGGTCAGCCGGATCAGATACGCAACGGTTCGGCGGCTGTCTTTATGCTCTTTGCCGGCCTCGTTCAATGTATCGACCTTTTCGGCGTTTTTTTCCAAATCCGTCCGCCGGCCCTGGCGGCTTTGCAGTTCCACTCGCATCTTGTATGCGTAGGCTTTTTCGCTGTAACAAAGGTTGTGTCGCTGCTCCAGGTTGGTATCCAGCATAATCATGGCGGCGTCGATATCGTCGATGTCCGTCCGGATGATGGCGGGAATCTCCTTCTTGTTGCACAGTGCGGATGCCCTTGTCCGGTTTCTGCCGGCAATAATCTGATACTTGTTTCCTTCCATCGGCCTCACGGTAATGGGGTCGATGACTCCATGCGCCGCAATACTTTTGGACATGGCCAGTATATCTTCCTGGGAATAGGGGTGGAAGGGCTGCGGACGGCCGGTGATCTTCTCGAACATCTCATCCTTGTATTCCACCAGCTGTTCCAAAGGCAGCATGACGATCCTGCCGGAAACTTTCAGCGAGGGCCCTGCAATAAATTCTTCGATAATCTCCTCGTCCGGCTGGCCGTAGCGGGTAGAACGGATTTGCTCCTGAAGGCTTAACTTAGCCACAGCGCATCACCTCAAGTGCTATATCGGCATATGCTTTGGCGGCGTCAGTGTTCGGAGCATATTCGTGGAGGGAAGTGCCGAACACCGGAGCTTCCGCAACTTTAATCGCATACTTTACATAACTGTCGAAAATATGGATGTGGTCGCCAAAGTCACGCGCCATCAATTCGGATATCTGCTGGCAGTAATTTGTGCGCCCCTGATACTTCGTGACAATAATGCCCTCGATTTTCAGATTCTTATTTAAGCGCCGCTGAACCACCCGGATCATCCGTTCCACCTGATCGAGGCCGTCTGTACTCAAAATGTGCGCCTCGACGGGGAGAAGGACCGAATCGGAAGCAGTCAGCGCGTTTTCGGAAAACATGTCCAGCCCGGGGTGACAATCTAAAAAGATATAGTCATAGTCGTTCTTTATAAAGGAAAGAACGTATTCCAAAAGGCGCTCCCGGCAGGTCGCCGTTGGGATTACCGTTTCAAGAGATGACAATTTGGTCGTTGATGGAATGACGTCTACTGTGGTAGAATGGATTATACTCTGTTTTACCAGGGTTTCCATTTCATCGTCTTCAACGTCCTCGATTGCTGCACTTAGTAAGTTGTAGATAGTCGGCCTGTCAACCAGATGGCCGGGATGGATCCCGAAATGCTTGGACAGATTATGCTGCGGGTCTAAATCCACAGCGCAGACCTTTTTCCCTTGCATCTGCATATATGAACTGATATTGACGGTAGAAGTGGTTTTCCCGACGCCGCCCTTGCATGACACAACAGATATGACTTTACACATTTTAGCGTTCTCCTTTCTCGTGAACCTTTTCAAGGCTTTACCCAAGGGACTTGTACCCCTTTTGTACCCCTTCCGTGAGAATCCCCCAAAATAAACGAGAGTATTTGAAAGGTCAAAATGATCTGCGTGATGCCTAAAACCGCCCTATTTCAGGGGATTCCACGATATAAGGGACGAGAATAAAAGCACGGAAAATCCAGCAGTTTTGGTAGGGCAACAACCCCATGGTTGGCGCTACCGTGGCCTGCGCTGTCGCGGTTTACGAGGGCCTGAAGAAATAAGAATCCCTTGGGTTTCTTGATTTCTTGATCATTGATTGTGTCCCATACAGCGGGACGTCCGTGAAAACACGGACGTCCCGCTTTTTTACCTGTTTCACAGGGCTTTCCAGAGCGGATCCATACGAAACAAAACTGCGCCAGCCGGCCAACCAAGCAGGTGGATTAAAAATTGGAGCGAAAGAGATCTCTTTCTTGATATTGGGGAGCGTTCCAACCGAGCCAGAAACAAAATCCCAGTTGAACCCAAAACAAAGATCTCCGCCGGGCTGAAAATAAAACCCACTGGACAGCCTAAACCTCGCCGGGGCGAAAATGAAAGATCGCCGGGTAATCCCAAACCCCGTCAGGGCTGAAAATAAAGCCCATCGGGTAACCCAAACCCCGCCGGGGCTGAAAATAAGAGCCCATCGGGTAATCCCAAACCCCGCCAGAGCGAAAATGAAAGATCAGCGGACAGTCCCGAACCTGCCGGAACTGAAAATAAAAGTCCATCGGGTAACCCAAACCCCGCCGGGGCTGAAAATAAAACCCACCGGACAGCCTAAACCCCGCAAGGGCTGAAAATAGAACCCCCGAAACTCTTTTACGGCTGTCCCGTTCGATCGGATATTTTATTTTTCCAAAGCCGAGGTAAAAGATTTTCGGCGGCAGAGCGCGGGGTCATTTTCTCCTCCTTCCCCGGGAAATAGCTTGACAGCCAAAATTTTACGGATTAGAATATAAAGGAAAAGAGAAATGCATGACCCGACGCTTCAGCCCAAACGGCTTCAGCTGCCGTGGGCCCGGGGATCAACGCAGTGATTGGCTAGGCGCGGACCGAACTCCGCGCCTGTTTTATTACTTTAGGTTGGGTAATTGTCTCCACCGCGGATAAAGAAAACCTAACGCCTTCCTCAAAACTGGAAAATATATTACCAGCGAAGGATCACGCGTTTCAAAAACGGTGGCTTCGCCTCGCCTGACGCTGTGGGCTTTCCGGATTCTCTCCCGCTTTTCTCCGTTTCATGCAGTCTCACGTCGGCAGGCTTAGAGGAATTTGAAACGGCTCCAGAGGTTTCCGCCCTTTTTACAGCCGTCGCGGAAACTATACTTTAAGACGCAAACAGCCAGTACTTTTGAATCTTTTAATCCGGCCCTTGGAAAGGATCTGTTTTCTCATGTACTATCAGCACGATTGGTTTATGCTTCAGGTCCAGATGATGGTTCAGTTCATCGCCAAGGTGATATTTCAAAAGGATCCCTTTGAAATCGAGGCTCTTTTCGACACGGAGTGGGGGCACACGGATACCGATCCTTTGGAGAAGGAAATCGCGGCCCTGCTTGCCCAATCCCGATTTCAGGAGGCGGAAGCCCTGGTGAAGCGTAATTTGTCTCCTGACAAACCGGCCACGCTGAAAACCGCTTTAAGCTTTTATAACGCTCTGAATCAGATGCCTGACCAGCGGCTGGAGGCTCACGGTTTTCCCCGGGAACGCATCCGTCTCGGACTAGACGAGCTGACCCGACTGTATCAGATCGCGGTACCTGACTGGAACGATCTGATCGGCCCGGATCAATAGATGATGGCTAATCAAATTCCATCGGTACAAGGCCACCGCCGTAAAGCGGACCAATTTTCCGTAAAGGAAGTTGTGTACACGCTGTATTTTTCAGTTCCATCTCAGTTTTCTTTTAAGACCCAATTTCTCGCAGGGGGAGATGGGTCTGTTTCGACTTATTAAACGACCGCAACAGGAGGGATATTATGTCAGATATTGTCGTATTCGGCAGCTTTGTTGTAGACCTTATGGCCCGCTCCGCCCACATTCCGGTTCCCGGAGAAACTATCAAAAGCTCTCTTTTCCGAATGGGGTCCGGCGGCAAGGGAAGCAATCAGGCGGTAGCCTGCAAGCTTTCCGGAGGGGACGTCGCCGTGGTAACCAAAGTGGGACAGGATTCCTTCGCCCAGGTGCTTTATGACCAATACAAAAAGATTGGCCTTCCCACAGACTATGTTTTTGTTTCCTCACAAACGCAAACCGGAAACGCCCTGATTCTTGTGGATGAGGAAACCAGCCAGAACGCGATCACTGTTACGCCGGGCGCTTGCGAAACCTTTACGCGAGATGATATAGAAAAGATTAAGCCTCTATTGGATAAGGCAAAATTTCTGTTGGTTCAACTGGAGGTCAATCTGGACGCCAATGAAATGGTCGTCGATTACGCGAAAGCGCGGGGCGCGAAAATCGTGCTGAATCCCGCGCCGATTCATTCCATCAGCGACGAATTTCTCCGAAAGGCGGATGTGATTACCCCCAACGAGGTAGAAGCCGCCGCGCTCAGCGGCGTCGCCATCAAAACGCCCAACGACGCCGTAAAGGCCGCCCAGGCGCTGATGGGAAAAGGCGTAAAATCGGTAGTCATCACCTTGGGCAAACAGGGTGTTTTGGCGGCGACAAAAGGCCAGATCCGCTTATTCCGAAACTACGATGTGAAGGTGGTAGATTCCACCGGCGCCGGAGACGCCTTCAACGGCGGCCTGGTCACTGCCCTTGCGGAAGGGAAGAATCTGATAGACGCCTGCGCTTTCGCGAACGTGGTATCTAATCTGGCGGTCACCCGAATGGGCACCGCCCCATCCATGCCCACACGTGCGGAAATCGACGCTTTTCTCGCATCCCATCCCTATACCGCGGATTGAACCCCCTTTTCTCCCCTCGTCCGTTTTCCCCTTTCTCCGGAAGCCCATTTGTTTTAATCCGAATATTTTACCAATAAAATCCGATTTTCCATTCAAATAAATTCAAAAGCAAGTCGGGGTTATAACAGAACATTTCTGCTGAGCGCTATCCCCGCGGCCACAGACACACGACAGCCGCCGGGGAGGGGGCTGATCCCATCAACCCCTCCCAGGCGGATATACCCTGTGTGAGGACCCACTGGCGGTCCTATCGCATCAGAGGGGCACCGCATCTGCGCCGGATAAAGTGTTTTCAGCGGATACTGTTATTTATGGAACCCAAAAGGGAGTGCGTCGGGATCATCTTCCGCCGCTCTAGTTGGGGTTTGGTTTTGACCTGTAAGTAAAAATTGAGCTTTTCAGGCGGGTGACATTTCCGCCGGTTAAAGTCATTCATGTTCAAGGAGGAGTTTTATGAAACTGAACCATTATATCGACCATACGATTTTAAAGCCTGCCGCTTCTACCGCCGATGTGGAAAAAATTTGCCGCGAGGCGCTGGAATACGAATTTGCTTCTGTCTGCGTTAACACCTGCCATGTGGGACTGGTCTCCAAGTTGCTGGCCGGTTCCCCGGTAAAAACCTGCGTGGTGGTAGGCTTTCCGCTAGGGGCTATGGCTACCGAGGCCAAAGCCTTTGAAGCAAGTTACGCGGTAAGCAACGGCGCTCAGGAAGTGGATATGGTTCTCAATGTGGGCGCGCTCAAGGACCGCAACGACAGTTTGGTGGAGCAGGATATCCGGGCGGTGAAAAAAGCCTGCGGCAGTGCCTTGCTGAAGGTGATCCTGGAGACCTGCCTGTTAACCGACGAGGAAAAAGAGCGGGCGTGCCGGCTGGCGGTCAAGGCCGGCGCCGATTTTGTCAAAACCTCTACAGGGTTTTCCACCGGCGGTGCAACCGCCCATGACGTCGCCCTGATGCGGAAAACCGTAGGCCCTAATGTGGGGGTTAAAGCTTCCGGAGGCATCCGCACCCGTGAGGATGCCTTAAAAATGATTGAAGCCGGCGCTTCCCGTATTGGCGCAAGCGCTTCCATTCAAATCGTCACGGAATGATCCTTTTTTACTTTTTGTCTTTTATGGTTTGTTAATTTTTCAGTGCGGCGTAGTTTCTCAGTCTATGTCGCGCTTTTTCTTACAAGATTTAAACTTTCTCGATTCCTGTCGGCACCTTTTTCCCCGGGAAAAGACTGGGTTTATTTTAAATTTTAAAAAAAATTCCACTTTTTGAAAAAATTTTTTATTTGGTGAAAGGTTTTTGATGCCTCGTTCGTATTCTTTATGAAGACTTGTTCTTAAACAAAAAAATTGGAGGAATTCATCATGAAAAAACTTATCACCACCGTAATAACCTCAGCACTAGTGTTAACAGGTACCGTTTCCGCCCTAGCCGCCGGGACTTCTAATCCTTCGGAAACTCAGACCACTGTCGCCGCAAAAACCGCTGTTTCCGCTTCGTCTTCCCTACAATCCTTAGCCTCTTCTTCCGACAACTATTTCACTTTGGCAGACTCTGAGACCGAAACCGCAGTTTCCGCCCTGACAACAGTTTCCTGCCCCAATGTGGAAAACTGCCCCAATGACGGCAACCCTCCCAGAGACGGTTCCGGCTATGGCTATGGCGCCGCTAACGGGAACAGTGATGACAGCGAAAACGGCGCCGCCAACGGAAATGGCGCTGGACAAAACGCCGGCTGGAACAGTGACCAGACTTCCTGCCCCAACGTGGAAAACTGCCCTAACGGCGGCAATCCTCCCAGAGACGGTTCCGGCTATGGCTATGGCGCCGCTAACGGGAACAGTGATGACAGCGAAAACGGCGCCGCCAACGGAAATGGCGCTGGACAAAACGCCGGCTGGAACAGTGACCAGACTTCCTGTCCCAATGTGGAAAACTGCCCTAACGGCGGCAATCCTCCCAGAGACGGTTCCGGTTATGGCTATGGCGCCGCTAACGGCAACAGTGATGACAACGGAAACGGCGCCGCCAACGGAAATGGCGCTGGACAAAACGCCGGCTGGAACGGTGACCAGACTTCCTGTCCCAACGTGGAAAACTGCCCTAACGGCGGCAATCCTCCCAGAGACGGTTCCGGTTATGGTG
>CAUFXR010000003.1 GCA_959596515.1 uncultured Oscillospiraceae bacterium | reverse complement strand
ACCGCTATCTGGAGCGCACCGGGCACGAAGAACGCATCGACCACCGCAGCCATGCTAAGCGTGGTCTGCTGGAGCAGCCTACGGTCCATGAAGGTGTGGTCGCCAGAGCCATGGAGAAAAAGGGCGTTATCTCTGACCGGTGCGAACTGAACCGGCAGATCAAGGCCGACAATGCCCTGCTCCGGGAGCTGAGGGAACAGGTCAAAAAGTTGGCGCAGGCAGTCAAAAATACCCTCCCGGCGCTTGCCGAGGCCATGGAGAATCTGCGCAAAAATCTGCTTGTGTTCTGTTATCAGCTGGGGTATCTCCGCAAGGGCAAGGAACGCCTGAACACCTCGCTGAATACGCTGCGCCCTGCCCTCACACAGTACAATCAGCTGGCAAAGGACATTCGGAATAAGACGAAAGAGCGCCGCAGTCTGCTTTCCGAAAAAAAGGCACTCTCTGCGGTTCATGTATTCCGGCACCGGGAACTGGCGGCTAAGATTGCGGCTCTGACGGAGGATTTGGAGGAACTGCGTTCGGAGAAAAATCTGCTTCTGGCATCGCTGGCATATACCGAGGAAGATGCCGCCGATAAATTCCCCAAAGACATTGCTGCCATGGAGCGGAGTTTGAAACGGTTGGAAGAACAGGAACAGAAATATTCCGCTGAGTTGGACGCTGCCTTGACCGAGTATGCCGGGCTTCGGGAGCAGGCGCAAGGCTTCGATCCGGTGCAGCTCTACGAAACAAAACAGACAATCCGCCCCGGTAAGGAGCAGGAAGCGGAGAACTGGGCACAGCAGGTTTACAGCGAGAAGTACAGCCCGCTTTTGATGTTTGACAGCAAAAAGACAGTTTCCCGTATGCTGCATGAGGATATAGAGCGGCAGGCAGTACGGAGAATGGTGCGGCAGGCACAGAAAGAGCAGCAGCCCCATTATAAGAGGAAGCACAAAGAGCAGGCACGGTAAATCCGTTCCTGCTCACCAAGCAACATAAAAGGTTATATTTGAGCAGATAAGGCGGCAAAGCGTAAAATCAGTTACCTCGTTTAGCAGTCACACAAAGGAATTTGAATTTGATAATTCCATTGCAAAATACCTGATACGACAATAAGCTGCACTGTAAATGGAGGATTCACACCATACTCAGTTTTGGCTCTATCCATCAATTCGTCCAATGTGCTTTTTCTGGTTGCTTCGGTACAGCTTGCACACAGGTATTTTCCTTTTGGCAATCTCTTTAACCCATCCGTTTCCGCATAACGAGTACAGACAGCAAAAAGCCTTGACAATCCGTTTCCAGTGTATATCCCCGCTAAATCCTCAAAGGAAAACTGCTCTACCAGTTCAGGAGTTACCTTTTCATAGAAGTGGCTTAGATAATTCCAAAGATTATCAAGCGTAGGCACTTCTAAGGTATCGGACAGCAGAATAACGCGTTCCGGTATCTCTTTGATAAAAGAACCGTTTGGTGTTTTGAGTGCTTGCAATTTCCTCTCATAGTCCGCTTTTGCTAACTGAATTTTAGATTTACTGTATTGTATTGCGGCAATTTTTTCGTCCGCTTTTTTCTCGGCTTGCACTAAAAAATCCACGATTTTTTCAAGATCGTCGTATTCCAAAACCTTTTTGATTTCCTGTAAAGGCAAGTCCATAAGCTGCAAGGCACGAACTGTATTCAGACGGACAATATCCTGTTCGGTATAGTAGCGATAGTTTGTCCATTCATCTTTTCTGCTCGGTTTTACTAATCCAATACGGTCATAATGCCGCAGTGTTTCTGTCGTTGTATGAACTGTTTTTGCCGCTTCCCCAACCGAAAAATATTTTTTCATTTTTTTATTTCCTCCTATTGACCTTTGTGTAACACAAAGGTTTACAATACATTTTAGCATAGGAAATTACGGAAATCAATCCCTATGCCAAAAGCGATAGGAGGAACGCTGCATGATAGAACTCAAACAAGTAACAAAGCAGTACGGGCAAGCGACCGTATTGAAAAACATTACTTTGTCAATCGACGAGCCGGGTATTTACTGTTTGCTTGGCAGAAACGGCGCAGGTAAAACAACACTTCTCAAGTCAGTTGCAGGGTATCAGAATATTACAAGTGGTACGATACAAGTTGACGATAAACTAATCACTACATCCACTTTGGATACAGGCGTTAGCTATATTGAAAACTTTGCAAAGCATTTTAATCTCCCGGTACGGAAGCTGCTGCAGATCGCTTCCGAAGTAAACCCCAACTACGATTACGACTTTGCTTCTGAAATGATGGAGCGTTTTGAACTGGACGGGAAAAAGAAGTTTAATCATCTTTCACTCGGTATGAAAACAATGGTTTCCACGATTATCTGTTTGGCAAGCAATAAAAGCGTCGTGCTTTTAGATGAACCCGTCCTCGGTTTTGACGCAATCATGCGGGTGGAGTTTTACGATATGCTCACAGAGAGTTTTCGGAAGCATCCCCGGATTATTATTGTATCTACCCATATCATTGAAGAAATCGCAAAGACCATTCAAAAGTTAATCATCATCGATAAAGGAAGCGTCCGCTTTTTTGACACGCTGCAATCGGTTGAAACAAAGGCGTTTAGTATCAGCGGGCTTCAAAAAGACGTGGAAGCAGCAACGCAAAATCTGAACGTGATCGGTCAAGATACGGTTGGCGGTCTTGTAACAACTTATATCTTTGACAATCCGCCAGAACAAACTGCTTCTTTGGAAATTCACCCGTTATCCTTGCAGGATTTCTTTATCCAAATGGTCGGGCATAAAGGAGGTGCGGCAAGATGAAAGCCACTTTCGCTATTGTAAAACGTTTACTTGCCAGCAATAAAATCAGTTTCATCATTATGGCTCTTGTGGTGCTTTGTGCAACTTCTTCCGGCGATGTTGTTTTAAGCAACGGAAATTACACTTGGTTGCTTGCCGTAATGACGCCATTCTTCTTTGTCTTTTACGATTACACAAAGTTAATGCACTTGGGGGCAAGCAAAAGGGATTACTTTTTCGGTTGCCTAATCAGCTATGGCGTTTTGGCTCTCGGTATCTCTCTTATCAATACACTAATCCATTTGTTGATTGACCCTGTATATCCAGCACAGGCAGTTATCAATATGATGGATGTGTGTAAATGGACGGAAAATGGCATTATTATTGCCGGTGTACAGCAGATGTTCTTTTTTCTGCTCGTTATGATTTTTCTTCATGTGCTGTTATCTATGCAGCCCCATTGGTATGGGTGGCTTACAGACGCAATTTTAGTTGCAATCATCTCTATTTTCACACCAATCGCAGCGTTGAGAGGGATCTTATCCGGTTTTTTCCAAATCATCATGCTGAACGGCAACGCACTTTTACACATTGGTATTTGCCTGTTGCTGAGTGCTGCTCTATCTTTCGCAGGACTTTTGGTCTTAAAGAGGAAAACATTGTGAGGGATCGGTATGATCAAAATAAAAGCGGTTGATGATGAAAACGTATTGGACGTGTGCGAACTGAAAACAAATCAAGACGATATTTGTGCAGCAAGAGAAAGACATTCGTACTGCAACGCGATTTCCATAATGTGTTCAATGAGATGTATGCCCGCGACACTTCAAAGAAGATACGCGCTACTTGGCAATCAAAGGGAAAATCCGGCGAACACCTTACCACAATCCCGCCTTATGGTTACATGAAAGACCCGGACAACAAAAAGAAATGGATTGTCGACGAGGAAGCCGTATGCAGGAACTTGACGCTTCCATTTTGCGGGAGTTTATAGACCGCATTGAGGTTTCCCATACCGACAAGAAATCCAAGACAAGGGAAATCACGATTGTTTATAACTTCATCGGTGCATTTGATTTTGACCGGGCGAAAGAAAACGCCCAAAATACAGCAAAACAACAGCAAAGAACGGCATAGCCGCTTGGCTATACCGTCCCTTGCTTCAATGTTTTCTTAATTCACCGCCCTATTCTCGGGGCTTTTTCTTATCCAAACTTTACAAAGTATCCTTGGATAAAGATGGCTAAAATAATGACCGGAACCACCACCATCATGTATCCTCGCGCCCATTTGGGGAATTTTATGCCTTTTCCCATATTGGCTTCCTCAATAAAATTATCCCATCCCCAGCCATAACGGGTGGTACAGAACAGCACGTAAACCAGCGAGCCTAAAGGAAGGATATTATTGCTGACAATAAAATCTTCCAGGTCCAAAATATTGGAATCAGTTCCCAAAGGCTGGAAGGAACTCCACAGATTAAACCCAAAAATACACGGCAGAGACAGCAGGCTAATAGCGATCAGATTGAAAATTACCGCCTTTTTTCTGGACCACCTCAATAAATCCATCAAACAGGAAATAATATTTTCGAACACCGCAATAATTGTGGAAAATGCCGCAAAGCTCATAAATACGAAAAAGAATGCGCCCCACACACGGCCGCCCTGCATAGAATTAAACACATTAGGCAGAGTGACAAAAATCAAATCCGGTCCGCTGTCCGGGTTGATATGAAAAGCGGAACAGGCAGGGAAAATAATCAGCCCGGCGATCAGAGCCACGCTAGTATCCAATACTGTTACACTGATCGCCTCACCGGTTAAGGAACGTTCTTTTCCAATATAGCTGCCGAAAATGGCGATAGAACCCATGCCGATGCTCAAAGTAAAAAACGCTTGGCCCATGGCGGCAAAAATCGCGTCGGCTAGCCCGTTTTCCCAAAGCTTATCAAACCGAGGGTAAAGATAGAACTCAAGGCCTGTTCCCGCGTTTTCCATCGTGACGGAATGAATCGCCAACACTACCATAATGGCGAACAGGGATACCATCATTACTTTAGTAACCTTTTCCACACCATTTTGCAGCCCGAAAGAGCAGACACCAAGGCAAAGCGCCACTACCAGCACCATTGCGCCGATCAGCAACCACGGATTGGAAGTAATCCCGTCAAACATCGCGCCAACTTGCTCTACCGATTGGCCCTCAAAATCGCCCTTCAGGGTTTTAAAGAAATATATCAGCATCCAGCCGCCGATGGCAGTGTAGAACATCATCAGCAGATAATTTCCTATGATACCCACCACTTTATAAAGATGCCACTTGCTGCCCTTGGGCTCTAAAACATCGAAGGATTGGGCAATACTCTTTTGGCTGGCACGGCCCACGGAAAATTCCATCACCATGACAGGCAGCCCCAGCGCTAGCAGGAAAAACAAATAAAGTAACACAAAAGCTGCGCCGCCGTATTCCCCTGTCACATATGGAAACCTCCAGACGTTTCCAAGTCCGATGGCGCATCCCGCTGAGATCAGCAAAAAACCCAAACGGGAAGAAAATTTTTCTCTCTGCATTTCGCCGTTCCTCCAGTGTTTTACAAATTGTCTATACATTCTACCAATTTTATGTGATAAAGTCAATCGACGTTTCCTTACCGCTGATTATTTCCTATTTCGCTGATTATCTCCTATTTTTAACGGCATCGCCCGCTCTATTCAAAAAGTTTTTACGAGAAGCGCCACTTCCATAGTATTCACCGGATCGGCAGACACCAGTCAATTCACTGGAAAGGCAGCGATGCCGGTTGGAAAGCTCACCCTTGCACTGGTTTTAAGTGCAGAACAGAAGAAGTATTCCTTTTTTGTTACTCTTTTAGGATCTGAATCTGAACACGCAATAAAAAGGCTTTGGAGCAAAACAAACGCCCTCATTTTCCAGGTGTTTGCCGCTATTCTCACGTACTTTCAGGGCCTTTTAGCGCTTTGGGGCGTTATTCGCCCTCCATTGCCAGACTTTAAGCCACACTAGCGGCCAAGTCTCCGCACAAAGTACGCTTTGTTTGCCAGATAGGCCTCCGAGTCCGGCTTACATTGGCCGGCTTTCTCATTATATATTCTAGCTGTCTCATAGTCGCCGATACGATCATAACAGACACATAACTGTAAATATGGGATATAATCATAGCAATCTGGCAGCACAAAGCCACCGGACTGATCATTTCTTTCACATCGTACCGCTGTTTGATACCAGTAAATCGCCTGTCGGTACTGTTCTCGACCCATAAAATACGCTCCAATATCACAGCAAGTCTCCGCTCTGGGAACATCGTATTCCAGACTCTTTAGCAGCGCTGACAAAACTTCCCGCTCCCTGCCCAGCTTTTGATAACATTGTGCAAGTTGACGGCAGGCCTCAATTTCGTTTTCTACCCACCCCTGTTCGCTATGAAGAAAATTCAGGAATTCCTCAGAAGCCTCTTCATAACGTGCGTGATAAAAAAGCTCCCGGGCGTAATAAAAACGCTGCCTCGGATCCAGGCCTTTACCCTCTCGGAGAAGTTTCTCAAAAATTCGCAGATTCCGGTCGGGATCTCCCTCTCCTATTTTTTTGTGAGTCACAGCGATGGTGGAATAGATCACCTTTCCCCGAGGGGGTATTACCTCATGAATCGCCCCTATCCACTGATCTTCCCCGAAATTGCGGACCAGACGCTCACGATAATACGAGAACACAGGTTTCCCCTTCGAATCAAAAGCGGTATTGTATTTCATCATCACCATGTCGATATCAGATTCTAGCGTTTCTTTGAGTTTCATCAATCTGCGCCGGTCCTCCGATAGCAGTACGTCGTCGGCATCCAACCATAGGCAATAATCCATAGCTGCCTTGGAAAAAGAAAAATTCCTCGCCGCCGCGAAATCATCAATCCATGGAAATTGATATACCCGGGCCCCCTCCTCCTCCGCGATTTCTTTGGTTCGATCCTGGGAACCTGTATCCACCACAATCATCTCATCAGCGATCCCCTTCACGCTTTCTAAGCAACGCTTGATCACCGCTTCCTCATTTTTTACAATCATACACAGGCTGATAGTAATCAATTTTTCTTCTCTCCTTTCTACTTCTCCAGTTTATGCGGAAAAGTAAAAAGGCTTTCAGAGGATTTCCAAAATTCGGCGAAAAAGCGGCGTATGGAAAAGTCTCGAAACAATATTAGGAATTATTATTGACTTGCAACACAAGATATGGTATTGTAATACCATCAAACAACTAAAGGAAGTGCTCAATATGTTAAACAATGTAACCGTTATCGGCGGTGTGATGACCGACGAGGAGATACAAGCCTATGTGGACCATGTCCAAAAAAAGAATCCACAAAGAAAATTAAAAGACTTAAATATTGAAATTGACGGCGAATTTGTCAATTTGAATTACACCTTTGAGGAAGTGCCGTTTGAGCATATTCGTAGAATTACCGGTTATCTGGTCGGCGATATGAGCCACTGGAATAACGCAAAAAGTGCTGAGGAAAGAGACCGGGTGAAACACACCCTGGCAAACTGAAATCACGATCCCGCCGTGGAAGAACCAATGGTTTTTCCACGGTTCTTCTTTTTATCGGCTCGGCCGCATATAAATTGATATTCCTATTTTCCCGGGAGGTTTTTATGAGTATCAATGTTACCTATCCAGCCGATTATCCGCCTGTAGAGGTGTGCGGCGCTAACCTCAGCCTGGCGCGTCTGCTGAACAACAACCTGGCCGCCCCAAAAAGCGAGATGACAGCATTCCACCAATATACCTATCAGGCTTTGTTATTTCAAAAAGATTATCCTGAGATATCCAAAACCTTATCGGAAATCGCTTTGGTGGAATTACGGCATTTGCACCGCTTGGGGCAGCTAATTGTCCTGCTGGGCGGCACTCCGAAATTTTGCTCTTACCAGCGTGGTATGGCTTTGCCATGGAGCGGCAAAATGGTAGTCTACAACACAGAAATCCGAAAGCTTTTGAAAATGGATATTGCGGCCGAAGAGTCAGCTTATATCACCTATACCCGCCAGTCTCAGTGTCTGAAAGATACCAAAGTGGCCGCTAATTTAGCTAGGATCGCCCAAGACGAAAAACTTCATAGGGCCGTGCTGCATAAATTTTTACAAGATTTGTCCTCCTGAGTGTTTAAAATCCATCAGACGCGTTCATACTAACCGTGAGGTGATTTTTTGAACGCTTTTATTGATCAGGATGGCTGCATCGCCTGCGGCCAATGCTATGACACTTGTCCGGAAGTTTTTTCCGCCGGCGAAAATGGCGTCGCTTTTGTCGCACAGAAACAGGTTCCCAAAGGTCAGGAAAAGAGGGCTCTTGCCGCTGAGCAGGATTGCCCGACTTCGGTAATTTCCTTATCGGAAGCGGAATAATATTATCCGATTTAACTCGATGTGTGAAAATTTTAAAATGCCAAGCGATTTCAGATATCTCCTGGTGTTTTAGGGTAACGGAAAAATAAAATTTTCCCGAGAAAAAGCACTTTCTTCCTGGGCGGGGATTCCTAGGGGAAATTACTCACCCACTACGCGCCCGGTACTATTTTTATAAAACTTTCATTTGCTTTTCACACAACTGACACATTTTCCGCCTATACTATAGGTGTCTTAAAAAATTAAATTGCTTACAAGAACTTTTTCATAATTTTCCTCTCCTTTTAAAAAGGCGCGGTTTTACCGCGCTTTTTTATTTTTGTAATTGTGATTCTCCGCGCAGCGTTCCCGTTTAATTCCTTATATTCCTACTGTTGTGTGATTTGTTTGGGTTTTCCGACGCGCTTTCCTGTTATTAATTTTTTCATGAAATTTTCTTAAATTCTTCTTTTTTAAGCCAAAACATATCCATAATTTCCTGGTAAGATAAATACAAATCAAAGGGAACGAGGTGCCATCATGATTTTCAATTTAATTTTAACCAGCGCCGTGGTCATTGCCGGTTTCTACTTTTTAGTAAAATGCATTTGGAAAATGGGAGAGCACGCTCAAGGTTCTGTGATGGAGCCGATCCCCATTGAAAAAGATGACGATTGATTTCTCCTTTGCCATTTGAGGCTTAACATACTTTTTTCATAACCTTCCTTTCCAAAAAGCGCAGCTTCTCGCTGCGCTTTTTGGCATAACTGAAGAAACCTTTCTGACGTATTTGTCGAAAAAGTGGGTAGCAATTAAAAAAAAGTTATGCTATACTAAATTGGTATCAACTTTTAACTCGGTTAAAATTTGAGGGGGAAAAATATGGATTACTTGTGGACATTTATCGCATTCGGCGTTTACCTTTTGGTAATGCTTCTAATTGGCTTCCTTTCAATGAAAAAGACGAAAAGCTCAGAGGATTATTTTCTGGGCGGACGCTCCTTAAACGGCTGGGTCGCGGCTCTCAGCGCCCAAGCGTCAGATATGAGCGGATGGCTTCTGATGGGACTCCCCGGTGCGATCTACGCATTAGGTACCGGTCAAATCTGGATTGCGGTAGGCTTGTGTATCGGCACCATTCTAAACTGGGTGATTATTTCTTCCCGCCTGCGCAGATATACCATCCGGGCCGGCAACTCTTTAACTCTGCCAGCGTTTTTTGAAAACCGTTTTCACGATAAATCAAAGCTTCTAAGGGTAGCCTCATCTCTGTTTATCATGGTTTTCTTCCTGGTATATACCGCTTCCGCCTTTTCCGCTGGAGCAAAATTATTTTCTTCCGTATTTGGATTAGACTACGTATGGGCTTTAGCTATTGGCGCCGTAGTTATTTTGATCTATACCTTTTTCGGCGGCTTCCTGGCAGTGTGCTGGACTGATTTCGTTCAGGGCTTTATGATGCTGATCGCTTTAATGGTGGTCCCGTTTTTTGCGATCTCCATTTTGGGAGGTTTCGGTGAAACCAAAGCTGTTCTTGACAGTCTGGGCACCAATTTTCTGAATCCTTTTTATGACAACGGCAACCCCATGAGCGCTGTGAGCGTTATTTCTCAATTGGCCTGGGGATTAGGTTATTTCGGTATGCCTCATATTCTGGTCCGGTTTATGGCAATTAAAAATGAAAACGAGGTCCGTAAATCCAGAAAAGTCGCTATTACCTGGGTGGTCATTTCTTTATCCGCCGCCTGCTTTCTGGGAATTATTGGCCGGTCTTATTTCCAGGATTCCTTATTGGCAAACGGCCAGCAGGAAAATGTATTCATTAACATGATTCAGGACATCTTCAACAATCACATCCACATTCCCTTTATCGGCGGCCTGCTGTTATGCGCTATTTTGGCAGCTATCATGTCCACCGCTGATTCTCAGCTTCTGGTAACCGCTTCCTCCATTTCAGAAGACGTTTACAAGGGCGTTATTAATAAAAAAGCCAGCGATAAGTCCATGCTCCTTATCAGCCGGATCACGGTTCTAGTGGTTTCCGCCGTGGCTTTTATCATTGCTCTGGACCCCAACAGCAGCGTTATGGGCCTAGTTTCCAACGCTTGGGCAGGCTTCGGCGCTACCTTCGGTCCTGTCGTTCTCATGAGCCTGTTTTGGAAACGCTCCAACTTTGCCGGTGCCGCCTCCGGGATTATCGCCGGCGGTCTGACAGTAATTCTGTGGGATTATATTCCTCTGTTTGACGGCATCACTTTGGCTACTCAAACTGGTCTCTATTCTTTGGTGCCTGGCTTTGCCATCAATCTGATTTTGATAATCGTTGTCAGCTTGCTGACCAAGGCTCCCAGCCAGGAAATGCTGAAAGAATTTGACGATGTTGTCCGTTCTAAGGGCGTAGAGATTTCCCCTGAGAATTAAAAGCGCGCTTTTGACAGACTGATCCAGAAATTGTTTTTATGGAAATTTTATCCCCCGGCATAAGCCGGGGGATTTTTCTTGTTTCAGATGTTTCCTATTAGAGATGACTAAAAAAGGCCGCCGACTCTTCTAAAAGAGTCGGCGGCCTTTTTTAGAACTCATAAAACACTGGATCCCGCTGCTTTCAAAAACGTGAATCAGTACTCTTCCCGTTTGTCTCTTACGGTAAGTCCACTGATCCGCTCAGCGCACACACAAATTCGATATTCGGGCAGAAACGGAATTAGTTTCAGCTCGATCCCGTTTACCGCCCGCAAAAGCCCCTGGGAATCGACTACGCTGAAAGCGGAAAAATTGTCCGTGATCCCTTCGCCGGTAAATTTCACATAGCTCTCCTTGGCAGTCCAGAGGGAAAAGAAATCAGAAAATCCAGTCTGCTGTAAATATCTATACTCTTCCGGATGAAAAAAGCGCTTCGCCACTGAACGAATCCCTTTCTCTCGCACCAGTTGGATGTCCAGGCCCACCGGATCTTTAGATAAAGCGCATCCCCAAAGCTCTCCGCTGTGGGAAATGGAGAGCTCCAGCGCCCGGCCCTCTAAATAGGGCCTGCCGCCAGCCTCGTATAAAATTTTCCCCTGGGAAAATTCCACTCTATGTTCCCGACTGTAATCTTCAATTGCCTCTTTGATACGGTTCTGCGCCGTTTTGCCATCCCTGACATAAAACAGGGAAACCACGATATCGCTCATATCCCACCGCCAGTCATTTTTTCGGTAGCTCGATTCCCTTATCCTCCATGTATTTGATTACATCTTTTACCTGATGCATTTTCCATACATCTCGGGTAGGAATGGTCACGTCAAAATATTCCTCAAAAGCGCACACAATATTCATAACGTCAAAAGAGTTCAGTTCAAGATCCTTTACAAAATCCGTGTCGTCGGTGATGTTGCTCTTTCCGGTGACGTTATAGATGATCTCCTGGATCAATTTCAGCATGGGCAATCACTTCCTTTGGTCTAAGCGCTTTATCACGGCTCTTACCGCTTGATTTTCTGTGAAGAGGTTTTGGAAAACTCATTTTCTCTCAGATTTACCATCTGGATCTGTTTATACGAGGGATACTGATCGTTAATGTTCTCGATCTCCTTTTGCAGGGTATTGAGAATTTCATAGGATGTCAATCCCATGGTCTCTTTCGGATCTGGATACACCGTCACCGCGATTTTCACATCGTCTGTAGATTGGCCCGTCGTAGCGCCATATGCCATAACTTCCTTGACCAGGGGAAGCCGGGCAACCCGCGCTTCGATCTCTTCCGGAGAAACCTTCTTTCCATTTTTTAAAACGATCAGATTCTTTTTTCTACCAGTGATATAAAGAAAGCCCCGCTTATCCAGATAGCCTAAATCTCCAGTATAAAACCAACCATCCTTTATAGACTCCCTGGTCATCTTCTCATCTTTATAATAGCCCAACATCACGTTTTCTCCCCGCACCAAAATCTCTCCCGCCTGGAACCGAAGTTCTACACTGGGGAGAACAACACCTACGCTCTCCGGCTGGTTCATCTGGTTGCGGTTGACGCTGATAAGCGGAGAGCACTCAGTAATGCCATAGCCCTGCAGGGTCTGAACTCCAAATTTTTTTAAATCCCGCGAGATTTCTGGCGAAAGGTGGGCTCCTCCGCTAATGATGATTTCCATTCCCGGGAAAAACTCATTCTTCAGATTTTTCAACTTTTCCGAAGCAACCGCTTCCGGTTCTCTCCGTAAAAATCTGCGCTTTGCTTTATGGGTAAGTTCCTCGCCCAACCCTCGTTCCTGGGCGGCGGCGATCAGCCTTCGGTGGACCATTTCCACCATCAAAGGGACTGTCATCATCGTATCCGGCTGGAATAGATGAAGATCCCTCATCATGGTTTTCAGATTGCCGTTAATACAAAGATGTGCCCCCACAATCAAAGGACCTAACACGGAGCAAGTCAAGCCATAGGTATGGTAAAAAGGTAAAGAAGCAAACAAATTTTCCCCAGTGGCCACCATTGCCACGGAATCGCTGGCATTATGCAGTATTCCTTTTCGGGACAGCATAACCGGTTTTGCCGCGCTGGTGGTACCCGAGGTAAAGGCGATCACCGCAAGTTCTTTCTCCATTGGCAGGGTATCGAAAAAAAGATCTGGCTGAAGCAGAAGGCGACGCCCACTTTCTAAAAGGCTCACAAAAGAAATCCCATATTTGCCGCTGTGATTCACCAGGGGAAGCTTCGGCATCGCGGCCTCTGTTTGAAACAGTTCCGCTACGGAAGCCGACGCAAATACCACCTGGGAATCGGCGGTTTCCAGCATTTGGGCAATGGTTTCCACGCTTTGCTCAATATCCACCAAAACTGCAGGGCAGTTCAAAACTTCGGATGCAAAAAAGGTAATCAGCCACTGATAGCTGTTTTCCCCTGCAAGAGCCACGTGCCAGCCCTGCCAGCCCTTCTCTTTCATTGCCGCCGCCAGAGAATACACATCCTCCGTAAGCTGCCGGTAGCTTCTCGTTACCGCCTTTTTCTCGCTGGTATAAGTTGTAATCGCCGGCTTATCTCCATACTTCTCAATTCCCTGTAAAAAGCTCAGAAAATTCTCATAAAAGTCCACCGGATTCAGCGGATATTGATTCATGCTTCTTTCTCCCTTTACTTGTGTTCCACAACCATTGCTGTCTCTTCATAGGTCCAGGCGATTTCCCTTCGAATCATCTCGTAATTCTTTAGAATCTCGATAAACACTTCTGCGATCCGCTGATCGAACTGAGTTCCTTTTCCCTGCACCAGCTGATCAATCGCCTGCTCTAGTGTCAAATTCTCCCGATAGCGGCGGTGAGACGTCATAGCGTCGAAAGCGTCGGCTACGGAAATTATTTTAGACTCCTCCGGGATCTGGTCGTCGGAGAGCCCATTGGGATACCCTTTACCGTCGATTCTCTCATGATGACTCAGCACGATCGGCGCGATTTCCTGATATGAGGAAATTGCGGACAATATCCGATAACCCAAACCAGGATGGTTCTTGATAATCTCATACTCCTCCTGGGTGAGAGACGCTTTTTTCAAAAGCACGGAATCAGGCACCGCGATTTTTCCAATATCGTGGAACAGTCCGGCTACGCGGATACGATTGATAAATTTTTCGTCCTTTCCCATTTTTTCAGCGATCCGACAGGCATAATAGGATACCCGATCGGAATGGCCTCTGGTATAAAGGTCCCTGGCATCTACCATGGTACGAACAGCCTTCGTCATTTCCTCATAGTTGGTTTCCAGCTTTTCGTAAGCCTTTTGCAGCTGAACATGGAGCATCAGATTGCTGACCGTGGACGTAACCTGCCGCAGATAAATTTCCAGCAGGCGGACAGTATCGAAGTAATTTTGATGCGGAATTCTTACCCCGAAAATGCCAAACAGCTCCTGATTCTCATCCATTAACGGAAACACCCGGCAGGGTCCGCCTTCCGCTTCCTCAAAAACAGGGAATTCTGCCTCAGGCCTTTCTACAAAGTATTTTCGAACCCGCTCAATCTGCGCCGTGTATACTCCGATTCCTAAATAATAGTCCGCCGGCATCTGTTCCACGTCAACTTCTCCCTCAACATCCTGGAAGAAATGCCGCTGCACGTATAAAAAGGCGTTTTCGAAACCAAATATTCTTCTCATTTGGCCCATGACGCTTTCCAAGAGCCCATCGATTGCAGCCAGACGATAAAGCAGAGGACTATCCGCCACGATCTGGCTCAGCTGATCCCGATAGTTTCGAATGGTTCGCATTTGCCGAATGGATTTTACGCAGGACTCCACCAAAAGTTCCAGTTGGTCAAACCGATCGCTTTTCTCATAATAACCCTGTATATCCAATTCCCTTATGGTTTTAATCGGGGGGGCCAAACTTTTATGACCTGTCAGCAAAATAATATATAGGTCTGTATTAAATTCCCGAATGGCCTTGACTACCTCATCACCGCAAATCGGGCTCATCAAGAAGTCTAAAAGCAGAATATCATAATGATGATTCCTGATCCGTTCCACTGCCTTATTGGGGTCATTCTCAATGTCCACGTGGTATCCAGAGGACTGAAAATAAGACTGCAGGGTTATGGTCATGATCTCATCGTCATCCAGTGCCAAAATCGAGATTTCTGTCTGTTTGGCTGCCACTCTGTTTTTTCTCATTCGGCTTTCCCTCCTTTCTGAAACTCTGTAAAGCTGACATACTGCAAAGGAATGGCAATCCCAAAAATCGATCCGCCCTCAGGATTGTCTTCCAGCCACATTCTTCCGTTAAACTTGGCCTTGATTACCGAATTGGAAATATAAATTCCCAATCCGTTGCCCATGGCGCCTTTGCTGGTTATCATTTGCTTAAATAATTTTTTCTTTACATCCTCCGGCACACCGGTTCCAGTATCCTTCACCTTTATAAAAAATTCTTCCCCGGTCTTTTCCAGAAGAATGGAAATTACGCCTCCACCTTTACTTTTTTCCGCGTCTACAGCGTTGGTCACCAAATTATTTACTACCTGAACCATACTATTGATATCTCCCTGCAAAATTACATCCTGAGAAATCGAATTCTCAACCTGCAACTTGCATCCGCTTCCTACCAGCTCATGCCGTAGCAGCAGCGCTACCCTCTTCATTGCATCGCTTACGGCAAACGCCTCTGTCTCCGATCGGCTCATGTTTATCGCCTGTCCCTTGACAGCCGTGATAATCTCGGACATATAGGAACAGGCCTCCCGTACCTTATTGACCCACTCGCCAATTTCCTGATAAATCTCCCGATAATCCTCCTGTGTTACCTCCGGATCTCCCAAACTCTGCTGACATTCTTCCACCAGATTCTCTACCGCGATCATACTGCCCGAAACACTCATGATGGGAGTTTTTAGGTTGTGGGCGATTCCACCTACCATCTGTCCCAATGAGGCGAGTCGCTCCTGCTCCATCAGCTTTGCCTGGCTGTCCTGAAGGCGCTGCATGCTTTCTTTGACTTTGGTGACATCCTTAAAAAAGGCTAGAAAACCTCCCAGTTTGTTCTCTTCCACCATCAAAGGAGTGATCTCAACCATAAAATATTTTTTTACCAACTCCCCATTCTGGTGTAAAAATACCGCTTGTTCGTAAGAAATATTGGCCATGGTCTCCCGACAGGTTTCGATGGATGCGGTTAGGTTGTAAAAGGTGGACTTGGTGTCCGCGTCTTCTACCTGTACACTGTCCTGCAAGAAAGTATTTTCCTGAATTCCATATTTCTTACCGAACACCTCTTGAAACTGCCAATTAAAATTCACCACTAAACCGGTATCGCTGATGACCAGATAACAGTCAGAAAGTCGATCCAGCACCCGCTGCATAGCTAGGGGCTTGATATCCAGCATATGAAAATAGAAAATCGCGAAGCCATGAAGGATAATAGTAGTCATAAAGGCCAAGGGGGTCGCCTCGATTCCCAGGCTTCCGATCTTTAAGGTGGCCATCATATTCACGATCAACGGAATCAGCGCGCCTATAGCGAACAGAAGGCCCTGGCGCAAATAAAGCTTGCTGTTACTTTTCAAGGCGAACCTAGTCATAACCACAATCGCTGAAACCAAATAGCAGTAGCATACCGCCCCCGATACGAACATCAGAGGTCCAAAAACAATTTTCGAACTGTCAATATCGAATACCCGGTATATTAGGTGATGGAACGGATTGGTCCAGACCAGAATATTCACAATGGCAGGAGGAATCAAAAAAAGCAGATATTTTCTAGGAAGATGATCCAGGCCCTTCACGAATACCAAGGAAATCAGGACCATCCAGGCCGTGCCAAAGGGACCACCTAAATAAGTGATTGAATCCCAAACAAACATCATATCCATATTGTCTGGGTCGGTAAAACGGATTCCGATTAACGCCACCAGCCAAATAATTAATCCCGTCGCCAGGATAAAATACAGCTTGTGGATCAAGCGGGCATTCCCCTTACGGAAACTAACAATGATAAAGGAAAGAATCGCAGCGATGGCGATGATAAATATAGTTAAGGCTACATCAGATATCACAGCGTTTCTCTCCTTTCTGTTAAAAAATACTTTCTGTTTCGGTTGGAAGGCTCCGCGCTAGCGGTACTTTCCTCCTACCTGTCAAATGGGAAACACGCCGCTGGTCCAACGGCATATCCCTCGGGGCGGGTTCCCCGCCGACAGTGCATCAAGCACAATTTTTCCCGTGGACACTCTAAATTTCCAATGAGAAAATTTAGCCGACGGCATCGATTTCATGGCAAAGGCACCCGTTTATAAGCGCTCGTTCCATCAGCGCCTCAGCGATTGACAGATACATACACGACTTTTCCCGGTTTCTATAGGCATAAGTGCCGGCGTGGGAATGTGTGTGCGACATCTTGGACTCATGGAAATTCTTTTATATAAGCCTGATAGGATAGAATTAGAAATTTCAAAAAGCCTTAATTTTGCATTTTGTCTGAAGACAGGCCTTCAAGCAGCGGCGGCGCCCTGTGCGCAATACGGTATGATGTTATGGTTATAGAAACGCCCGCAGCAGCACAGCAGCATTGGGATAGCTCCACACCAATCCAAGTCTGGACAGCTCCTCCACGGTGAACTCAGCGGTGGGATAAATCTTCTGTCCATGGCTTTTTTTCTGGTTCCAGGTTTCCACAGAAGAAGCCAGTTCCTGCTCCGCGCCGGCAGAAGACCGCTTGAGAAGCTGTTCAAACTGCAGATCACCGATAGGACGCGCCAGATGGCCCAAACTCCGCAACAGCTCCTGCAGGGGGATGGTGTTGGGATTAAACAGGTGATAGACTGTTCTTTCGCCATTTCGCAAAGCGACAATTCCCTTCGCGCAAAGATCTACAGCGGTAAGCTCTACAGGTTCATTCATCACCGACACTGGTATCGCTTCTAACTTCATCAGCCCCTGGAGCAACCGATAAAAAGCGTTGGTTTCCGGATTCTTCTGGAAAACGCCATCGGTACTCCTGCCGACCAGCCGTCCTACCCGGAAAATCTTAGCATCCAGTCCGGCTTGGATCCCTTCCCGGACTTTTTGCTCCGCTAAAAATTTTCCCTTTACATAAATATTTTCCTGCCAATTCTGGCCAATATCAAAATCATCTTCCGTAAATACCGCGCAACGGTCTGGATTGCTTACCAAATATTCCCCGCTGACACTGGCGGTAGAAATATGAATCAGCTGCGCGTTTGCCCTCATACAGAAGGCGGCCACATTTTCCGTTCCCTGGACATTGGTCCGAATAGATTCCTCGCCATCGGCGTAATGACGCACATCCGCCGCCGCATGGATCACCTGTTTTACGCAGCGCGCTAGGCTATGATATGTTTCCGAAGGCAAACCCAGATTATCCTGGGTAATATCTCCCCCGACAATCCGCACCCGGTTTTTCCAGTCCTGGGTCCAACCAGCGCCAAAATAGCCGGAAAGGGTTTCCCACAAGCGCTCCTCAGAGCCTCCGCGCACCAGGCAAAGCAGGCTTTCCTCGCCGGTTTCTAAAAGCTCTCTCACCAAATGGGCGCCCAAAAAGCCTGTCGCGCCTGTCACTAGGATGGTTTCCTTGACTTCTGAAAAGCTGCTTTGGGCAATCTGATTCGCGTTTTGTAAAATGTCTTGAGCCTCTCGGTTATTTCTCACTTCTACTGAACCTTTTTCAAGCTCAGAAGCCTTGCCGGATGACGTTTTGCCATCTGCTTCAGCCGCTTCCGCCTGCTCCAGGCTCTCACCCTTCAGCAGGGCTATCTGCTCCCGAATCGTGGCATGCTCATAGAATTGTGCCAGAGTCATGCTCCAATTCAGCTGAAAATACCGGCTTAACACGGTCAACGCCGCCAGAGAAGTGCCTCCTTGATCAAAAAAGGAAGTTTCCGGGTCCAGCCGCGTCCGATCCAAAACCTCCTGCCAGATCTTCAGCACCTGCTGTTCCACAGTCAATGTTTCCGGCTTTGGTGCCTCCGGTTTCGGCGGTTCTAAGGTTTCTGTGTCTATCTTAGCTAAGGCCCGCCGGTCATTTTTCCCTGTGGCGGTTTTCGGGATTTCTGTCACCACCACAAAATCAGACGGCACCATATACGAAGGAAGCTGAGCCTTTAGATACTTTTTCACCTTCTCCAAGTCCACCTGGGCTTCTCCTGGCTTAGCGGTGACAAAAGCCCTCAGCTCCATGGAAAAATCAGGTTTTCTTACGGCGATTACCGCCGCTTCGCCCACCTCGCCAGATTGTATAATCTGACCGGTAATTTCGTCTAGCTCGATACGCTGGCCGTTCAGCTTAACCTGTAAATCCTTACGGCCTACAAACTCTACACCCCGGTCCGGCATTAACCGGACAATATCTCCGGATTTATACATGATTTCCCCCGGGAAAAAGGGGTCTGGCAAATAAGAAGCCTCCGTCAGATCCGGCCGGTTTACATAGCCTCTGGAAAGGCACTCACCGCCGATATACAGCTCACCTCTGGCCATCGGCATCACCGGTTTGAGATTCTCATCCAGCACATACAGCCGGCAGTTGGTAAAAGCTTTTCCCACCACGATCTTGTCCCGGTGGGTCATATCGATGCCGGTAATATAAACCGCCGTTTCCGTAGGCCCGTACAAATTGAAAATTTTCTGCGCTCCCGCTTCTTTTAAGGAATCCAACAACTGGCGGGTTAGCACCTCACCACAGGAAAACAGCACCTTGATTCTAGGAAGCGCTTCCACAAAGGCTTCCGTTCCCAAACACATTTGAAGTCTGGAAGGGGTCAACTGTAAAATTTCAACACCGTTGTTTTCAATCAGTTCGGCGATCTTCCAAGGAAGCATCATTTCTTCCTCATCCGCCATAACCACACATTTCCCCATGCAGAAAGCCAGCAGGGTCTCTGTAATAAAGGTATCGAAAATCACACCGGAAGCGCACAAAATATCTCCCTGAGCGGTTTCAAACATCCGCTCCACGTTGGTGAGCAAATTCATAATGGCCCTGTGCGGCAAAATCGTGCCTTTCGGCTGCCCCGTAGTGCCGGATGTGAACAGGATATGGATGTCGTCTTCCACACTTCTGCCCTCTACCGGCGTAAAGGGAGTATCCTCCGCTTTCATCACCAGCTTGGGACAAGAAAGATCCTCGGGAAGCTCAGGATAGGTGCAGGGGTCACACAGCAGCAGCTTCGCTCCTGAAATTTCCAGCATATAGCGTAGCCGGGCCTCAGGAAACGAGGCAAGCACCGGCACATACGCGCCTCCCGCCTTCAAAATACCCAGCATACCGGCTACCAAATCCTCATCTCTGCGGCCGGACAAGCCGATAAAATCTCCCTTTTGAACGCCGGCCTGCTGAAGCTGACCCGCCAAAGAGTCCGACCGCTTTTTCAGTTCCTCGTAGGTCATCACCCTGCCGTGGGAACGAATAGCCGGCGCCTCTGGAATCAGCTGGGCCATTTGATCCACCGCTTGATCCACGCACAATTTCATGTATGGGGTATGCATCCGGTTGGGACGTTCTAACAGTTCCAGCCGGTCACAGGGGGATACCGCGGGAAGATCATAAAGAATCTTTTGAGGTCCTTTCACCAGTTCCTCCACGACGGCACAGAAACACCGGCTCAGCAGCTCCATGCTGTCCCGGTAGTAAAGGGAAGTGGCATATTCCAAACGGAAGGAGTAGCCATTTTTTGTTTTATAAGCCTCCAGGTTCAAGTCCATTTTCGCCGTTCCCGTTTCCAGAGGCGTACAGGAAATAGACTCACCATCCAGGAAGAAGGCTTCTTCTTCCATGGGGCGGTAAGAAAGCATGACATTATATAAAGCGGCCTGGCCCGCAGAACGCTTCACATTGGCTAGGGATAAAATATCCTCCAACGATAGGTCCTGATTGTCCAGCATCGCCAAGACCGCGGCCTTTACCTGCTGTAAAAAATCCCGAACGGTCAGTTCCTTTCGAGGCGCCAGCCGCAGAGGAAGGGTATTTAAAAATGGTCCCAAAACCTCCCAAAGCTCCTGCTCCCGGCGGCCGGAAACCGGAGTTCCGATGATAATATCCTCACTTCCCGTATATTTGGAAAGCAAAACAGCAAACGCCGCCGCGAACAACATATAAGGAGAATAATCTTCCTTTTTGCAGAAATCAACGCACAAAGCCGCTGTTTTCTCATCCAATGAGAAAAAGATATTCTCTCCGCGGTAGTCAAAGGTTTTCGGTCTCTGTTTATCCACCGGAAGATCCAAAAGCTCCCCGGCGCCCTCCATCCGTTCTTTCCAGTACTCCGCCTCACCGGGAACCGCCTTGGCTGTCCGGTTTTGCAGCCAATAGGCATAATCCTGAAAAGAAATCTCCGGAAGTTGCGGATCCTGCCCGCAGTAAAGGGCATCCAGCCGTTTCATAAGAAGGGGCGTACTGATACCATCGCTGACCAGATGGTGCATATCGATAAACAAAAGATGCTCGCCACTATTTTCCTGCCACAATGCCGCCCGGAACAATGGAGCCGCGGCCAGATTAAAGGGCCGCAGGAAATCCCGTTTGGCTTCCTCAAAGGTACCGGCCTGAAGCTGCTCCACATCAAAGAGAACATTTTCCAAAACTTTTTGGCCGATTTTCCCATCCTCCATCACAAAAGCGGTGCGGAATAAACTTTCTTCCTGTACCAACTTCTTCAGAGCTGCGATCAGCCGGTTAACATCAGGCTGTTTCCCAAAACGGAACACGCCGGGCATATTGTAGGCCAGGTTGGTGGGGTCCAGCTGGGATTGGAAATATAAACTCTGCTGGGACGGTGTCAGAGGATACAGAGACAACTTTGGCGCCTTGGGAATAACACTGGCCCTAACAGAAGAAAGCGCATCCGCTCCTTTTTCCCGTTCTATCCGCTGCTCCAGGCGAACCACATTGCGAAAAGCGTACAAATCCACCATTTTTAGCGTGACGCCAAATTCCTGCTCAATTTGACATAAGGTCTCCATGGCGTTCAGAGAATCTCCGCCAGACAGAAAATAGTCGCTCTGCACGTTAATTTCCTGATTGTTCAATACCCGCTTGAAAATCTCCAAAAGCCGCCGCTGGGTATCGTTTTTCGCCTGCTCCCCTTTAGAGGAAATTACCGGATCCGGCAAACGGCTGTAATCAATTTTTCCACTGGGACTTAGGGGCATTTCGTCAATCCTGGTCAAATAGGCCGGGATCATATAATCCGGCAAGCAGGTCACCGCGAAGGAAATCAAATCCACCTCGGACACCTTGGTGTTAGACGTGTAATAAGCCGCCAGATAGCGGTGCTCACCTTTCCCAATCACACGAACCGCCGCTGTCTCCACCTGCGGGTGAGCCATCAGGCACATAGCGATTTCCTGAGGCTCAATTCTAAGACCCCGCAGCTTAATCTGGTTATCTTTGCGTCCTCCCAATAATAGTTGACCCTGCTGGTTCCAGCAGGCAATATCTCCTGTTCGGTAAATTCTCTCTCCCGGCTCAAAGGGGCTCTCTAAAAAGCTTGCCTCCGTCAGTTCAGGCGCGTTATGGTATCCACGGCCAACACACAGGCCGCCTATATACAAATCGCCGTAAACGCCGATAGGCATAGGCTGTAAATGGGAGTCCAGCACGTACAGCCTGCAGTTTGGCATGGGAGAGCCTATAGTGATCACCGGGGAATCGTTCATCAGCTGATAACTGACACCAATGGTCGCTTCCGAAGGGCCGTACTGATTATAAATTTTGCCCCGGGAATGAAGCTTCAACAGCTGAATCAGTTCTCCGGACAAATGCTCACCGCCGCAGATAAAACTTTCGATCTGCTTTAGCGACCGAAGAAACTCCGGATGGTTCATATAAGCCTTCAGTCTGGATGGCGTAATAGCTATGACGCCTACCGCGTAATTACGGATTAGAGCGGCCAAAGCGGTGGGATTTTCCTGTTCTTCCCGGCCGGCGAGAATCACAGTACGGCTGTTTAACAGGGAAACCACACTTTCCAGCACGAACACATCAAACCCTATGCTGCACAGGGACAGAACGCCTCCGTAGCCATAAAGGGGCGCCATGCCCATAGCGAAATTCAAAAGGCTCCTCTGTTCAATTTCCACACCCTTTGGTTTGCCGGTGCTACCTGAGGTATAAACCAGATATGCAAGATCATTTCCCTCGACTTCCCTGATCTGATAGTCTTCCGGACATTCTTCAACGATCCCTCCAGGCGCCAGCAACGGCACTGAAGGTTCCAGGGATTTTTCACAAACCAAAAGGGCGGCGGAACTATCCAATAAAATATCTTTCTTCCGTTCTTCAGGCAGAGACGGCGGAATAATAATCCAAGCGTTGCCGGAAAGGGCGACGCCCAGCATAGTCTGCACCAAGGAAAAGCCTTTCTCCAGGGAAACGGCGATAATTTTCCCGCCGCCGGGACAGGCGTTTTCAATCGAATAAGCGTACCGTCTGGCGTTTTCATACAGTTCGCGGTAACTCATGCGCAGACCGTCGAAAATTAAAGCGACCCGTTCCGGGTGCTCTTTCACGCAGGTGACAAACTTCTTTGAGATGGTTTGATCCATAAGTGGCTGAGAAGTTTGATTGAAGCTGAACAGCACCTTTTCCTCTTCCCCGCCGCTCAGGACAGATAATTTCCAGATAGGTTTCTTCGGATGATCCAGAGCTTCCTTTAAAATCTTAATTAAATAGTGATGAAAACAGTCAATTTCCTCGGCGGAAAAAATCTGAGCGAGATAATCGTAATCTACCGAATACTTATGCTCAGCTTCCCAGCTGCTTAAATGAATGACCAAGTGCTCAGACTGGTAACCGCTGTAATGCCACCGGCCGGTGAAAAATGCGGACGCATCTTTTGTCTGAAACAGCCGGCTGTTCTGATAGGATAGCACCAGATGAAACAAGTGGTCCAAGTCCGGATGTTTTTTCTTTGCCAGAGACATGATTTCCCCGAAAGGATATTTCTGATGGCGCAGCAAATCAAACCACTCATCGTTCAGATGCTCGGTAAATTCCTCCAAGCTCCAATTTTCATCCAGATGGTTTAAAAACGGCAGCGTACTGACAAACATGCCAGTAATCTTCTTTTCCTTGAAATTAATCCGGTTAAAAATCGGCACGCCGATTCCAAGCTGCTCCAGGCCGCTGATTCGTCTTAAATAGATGGCCAGAGCCATATAAAACACCGCGAAAGGCGCCACCCGGTTGGCGGCGCAGAAATTTCCGATAGCGTGATTCAGCACCTCGGAAAGCTGATAGGTTTTTCGCTGGCCTACCGGACTGACAATGGCGCTTTTACATTCCTTCAGTGCGCAGGGTTCCTGAAATTGAGCCATTTTTTCCTCCCAATAGGCCTTGTCCTTTTGACAGGCCTTGGAGGAAAGATATTCCTGCTCCTTGTTCACATGGACCAGATAGCTATCCAGGGGTTCCAATTCTGGCTCCTTTCCCTGAAGAAGCGCCAGATAAGTCTCACTGATCCGGTTGCCTAACAGCGCCTGGGACCAGCCATCAGTAATAATATGATGAGTCTTCAGCAGAATACCGCCGTCAGATTCTCCCGATCTAAAAATCGCGAAATAATAAAGAGGATGGCGGTAAAGCGGCATGATCTCCCGCGTCACCGCGTTTTCCCAGTGAGTAATTCCCTCCTGATTGGTTAAAGAAAAATCAAAAACTGGAAACTGCTCCGGCGTATAAGGCGCATGGAACTGTACCGGAATCCCATCCACCAAATCCATCTGGGTCCGCAGAGACTGGTCGGCTTCGATCACCAGGTTTAAAGTTTTCTGAATCGCGGCGATATCGATCCGGCCCTTAATATAGATGGTAGAACAAATATTATTAATGGAGGTGCCTTTATGCACCTGCTCCACATTCCAAATGTTTCGTTGACTGATTGATAGCGGAAAAGTTTTTTCCCCGCCATTGCTCTGCGGCATATTCTTTTCACCCCAGATCTTTTAGAAATCACACCAAAAAACACAAGACATAATTCGACTAATTATACCTAATTAGTATAAAAGAATCCCAGTGGTAATTCAATAGATTTTCCTTAAATTATTTCTATTTTTAAATAAATTTGCCTGGATATTTCTTCCAGTTTGATAATTTAATTCTTTTATTTGAAAAATAAAATTAGGGAATATTTTAGCAATTCATTAAACTCACTAAGGGTGTTATCGAAGTTTCTTTTGTCATCTTCATCTAAGGCTGATTATCCGTTGAAAGTCTACACTTCTCAAAAGCCAGAGATCCGCAGACAAGGATCCTGGTTAAACCGTGACTTTGGAAAATCCTGTGAAAGCTTCCTTCTTGAAAATCTCACAAAGAGGCCGACTGATCTTCCCCGAATGATTCTGAAAAGCAAGAGCGCTCAGCAAGACATAAAAACATTTGGTAAAGCAAGTATGTATTTATCAAATATCAAAACATTCGCGCGAGATTTGTTCTATCGCCTACCAAACAGAAAGTATTTCGACGAAGCCCGTCATGTATTCCTTTTCGCATACTGTGGATTCCTTATTCGAACCGTTTCCATTACGCCACACATAACGAGAAAGTTTTTTACTTTCTTCAGTGGGTTCGTGATTCTCACACCGCTAAAACGGTCCTAAAAAAGGCGCAAACTTTCCCGTACGGGAAAGTTTGCGCCTTTTGATAAAACTTGTTTCAGGAATTTTCAACGATGGTTTATGTCTTCAGCGATCATGGAAAGAAAATATTCATGGACCGTATTCTCTCCTGTTAATTCCGGATGAAACGCTGTAACCAGCTGCTTGCGCCAACGGGCCGCGGTGATCCTTTCATCGGTTTTTGATAGGATTTTAACTTCCGCTCCCACATTCTTCACATAAGGCGCCCTGATGAACGTCATAGAGATTTCCCTGCCATTAAAGTCCCCCATGGTCTGAAAGCTGCCAAGCTGGCGTCCATAAGCGTTTCTCACCGCTGTGATAGGCATAGTCCCAAAGCAAGTCTGGCCTCCATTCTCTATCGATTCCGCCAACAACAGTAATCCGGCACAGGTACCGAACACGGGTAACCCTTTCAGAATCTTCTCTTTCAACGGCTGGAACAGTTCCAACTCCCGTAGCAGCTTTCCCATTACCGTGCTTTCCCCACCAGGAATCACCAATCCGTTCAGAGACTGCGCTAAATCCTGTTTCCGTCGGATTTCAAAACATTCCGCTCCTAATCGAGAAAGTGTATCCTCATGTTCAATAAAAGCGCCTTGCAGGGCCAATACTCCCACTCTCATGGTCAATCACCACGCTGAGCCATCAACAGCTGAATTTCCTGCTCGTTAATCCCCACCATGGCTTCTCCCAAGTCTTCGGAAAGGGCAGCCAGCATTTTAGGGTCATTATAATTGGTCACAGCTTTTACGATAGCCGCGGCCCGCTTCGCCGGATTCCCGGATTTAAAAATTCCAGAACCCACAAACACGCCCTCGGCACCCAAGTGCATCATCAATGCCGCATCCGCGGGAGTAGCCACACCGCCGGCCGCGAAATTCACCACTGGAAGCTTCCCATTCTCGTGTACGTAGCTGACAAGGTCATAAGGCACTCTCAGTTCTTTTGCCGCCTCATAGAGTTCATCCTGACCCAACCCTTTCACACGGCCGATTTCACTGTTAATCAACCGCAGATGCCGCACCGCCTGAACCACGTCGCCTGTTCCCGGTTCCCCTTTGGTTCGGATCATCGAGGCTCCCTCCGCGATTCGCCGCAAAGCCTCTCCCAGGTTTTTCGCGCCGCAGACAAAAGGTACCTGGAACTTGGTCTTATCGATATGATATACATCGTCCGCGGGAGAAAGGACTTCGCTTTCATCGATATAATCGATCTCTATGGCCTCCAGGATTTTCGCTTCCATAACATGTCCGATTCGTACCTTTGCCATAACTGGAATAGATACCGCCTCTTGAATTCCCCGAATCATTTTAGGATCACTCATTCTGGCCACGCCGCCTGCCGCCCGGATATCCGCCGGGATTTTTTCCAGCGCCATTACGGCACAGGCCCCCGCCTCTTCCGCGATTTTTGCCTGCTCCGGCGTGGTCACATCCATAATGACGCCGCCCTTCAGCATCTGAGCGAGTTCCTTGTTGAGTTCATAACGATTCTCTTTCATGAAAATCCCTCCTTGTTTTTTTCCATTTTAGAAAGAAAACTGTCTTTTGTAAATGTACAATTTTTATAATATTGAAGTGTACAGTTTAAAGGAATTGTCCGGCGTCGTCATTGCTAATTTCCTCCAAGAGGGGTATAATAATAATGAACAAACCATTTTATTGCGATAATTATCACTATTATTGAAGGGGGTTTTTCTATGAAGCTTACCTTTCTCGGTGCGGCCCATGAGGTAACCGGCAGTTGCTATCTGCTGGAAGCCTGCGGTAAAACGATTTTGATTGACTGCGGCATGGAACAAGGACCGGATGAATATGAGAACCAAGAGATTCCCGTATCTCCCTCTTCCATAGACTGGGTTCTACTGACCCACGCTCATATCGACCATTCCGGCAGACTTCCCCTGCTTTACGCACATGGTTTTCGGGGCAAAATTTTCGCAACTGGCGCTACCTGTGATCTGTGCGACATCATGCTTCGAGACAGTGCCCATATCCAGATGTTCGAGGCGGAATGGCGAAATCGAAAAGCAAAAAGAGCGGGCCGTGAGCCTTATATCCCGCTGTACAATATGGACGATGCGGTCGGCGCCATAGGCTGCTTCATTTCCTGCCGTTATGACGAAGTCTTTTCTCCCTCCGCCGGCATTCAGGTGCGTTTTGTCGATGCCGGGCATCTGCTGGGCTCCGCCAGCATTGAGATTCAACTTACCGAAAAAAGCGTCACAAAAACATTGGTATTTTCCGGCGATATCGGCAACAAAAATCAGCCGCTTCTGCGGGATCCTCAGTATCTTTGTTCTGCGGATTACGTAGTGATGGAAAGCACCTATGGCGATAGAAGCCACGGAGAGCGCCCCGACTATATCAAGGAGTTGTCTGAAATTATCCAAACCACCTTTGACAGGGGCGGGAACGTGGTCATTCCCTCCTTTGCGGTGGGACGCACCCAGGAGCTTTTGTACTTTCTCCGGCAGATCAAGGCGGAACATTTGGTTTCCGGCCACGAAGGATTCGAAGTCTATGTGGATAGTCCCCTCGCGATCGAGTCCACGGAAATTTTTCAGGATAATCGACGGGATTACTTTGATCAGGAGGCACTGGATCTGCTGCGCCGGGGAATCAATCCCATCCAGTTCCCCGGGCTTCGGGTCTCGCTCACCAGCGAGGAATCAAAGGCGATCAACGATGATCCGGACTGTAAAGTAATTCTTTCCGCCAGCGGCATGTGTGAGGCGGGCCGGATCAAACACCACCTGAAACATAATTTATGGCGTCCCGAGTGTACCATACTGTTCGTCGGCTATCAGGGTGTCGGCACCCTAGGACGCGCTTTGGTAGATGGGGCCTCCAAGGTGAAGCTGTTCGGCGAAGAAATCGAGGTTCGGGCCCAAATTCGCAGGCTGGCCGGTATCAGCGGTCACGCCGACAACAATGGCTTATTGGAATGGATTTCCCACTTTGATCCCAAGCCGGAAAAAGTCTTTGTGACCCATGGTGATGATAGCGCGTGTGATCTATTTACCGGCCGGCTTAAGGCGGAACTCCAGCTGGATGCTTTCGCTCCCTATCCAGGCGCCCAATTTGATTTGGCTGAAAATCAGATTCTCTATGAAGGTAACCGTCAGAAAATTCAGAAGGAGAAAACCGCTAAGCCGAAAGGCAGTCCGGTATATTTGCGTTTGCTGTCCGCAGGCCGCCGCCTAATGGACTTAATCCAGCGCAGTCAGGGACGCGCCAACAAAGATATGGCTAAACTTACCGATCAGATCAACGCTATGTGTGATAAATGGGAGTAAAAGAGTCATGGCTGCTGTCTCGGCCGCTGAACGTTTTTTTAACTGGCTCTCATGCGGCTCTAGACTGTACAACTGTCTAAGAAGCCGCTAAAGCTCATTTCACTTTGGACACACTCTTTACTTTTCACAAGCGACCGCCCTTTCCCCAGCGATTTTCCGCCACAGAAAGGCTGTTGTCACCTTAAGCTATAAGCAGTCGCCTGTTTTCGATGGTTGCAGCCAACACTTTTCCCAATGACTTCTTCCGAGAATCGAAAAGCAAGTGATTAATGGTGTTAGGGTGCGCGAGGCGAAACAGGGAGCAAAATAAAATTTTGAAGTATCGCAAGGAGGAACCCTATGCTTACCATCGGTTGTCATATGTCTGTCGCCAAAGGGTTCGAGAAAATGGGGCAAGCCGCTGTGAAAATCGGCGCGAATACTCTTCAATTCTTTACTCGAAATCCCCGGGGCAGCAAGGCAAAGGAATTGGACCAAAAGGATATCGCCGCTTTCCGTAAGCTGATGGATGAGCACCACTTTGGAAAAATCCTGGCCCATGCTCCGTATACCCTAAATCCCGCGTCATCCAATGAGCATACGAGAGAATTTGCTTTGGAAACTTTAAAGGATGATCTGCTCCGAATGGAATCCTTGCCCGGGAATTATTATAATTTCCATCCGGGCAGTCATGTCGGCGGTGGCACTCAGGCCGGAATCGCTTTGATCTCTGACGCGCTGAATCAAATTCTGTTTTCCGATCAAAAGACTACTGTGCTTTTGGAAACCATGGCCGGTAAAGGCAGCGAAATCGGCGGAAGTTTTCAGGAGCTTCAGCAGATTATCGACGGTGTGGAACTCCAGGACAAGCTTGGAATTTGTCTGGATACCTGCCACGTCAGCGATGGCGGATACGATATCATCGGCCAGCTAGATTCCGTACTGGATGAATTTGACCGCATCATCGGCCTGAACCGTCTAAAAGCAGTTCATCTGAACGACAGCCTGAACCCTCTGGGAAGCCATAAAGACCGTCACGCCAATATTGGAAAAGGTACGCTGGGTTTAGAGACTTTTGAGCGTATTATCAACCATCCAGTTCTGCGAAACCTTCCTTTTTACTTAGAAACCCCAAATGACGACGCCGGTCACGGTGAGGAAATCGCTTTACTGAAAAATCTCTTTCACGGCTGCTCAGTAGACGTTTGAAAGATCCGGATACCTGCCGCAGCGGAGCAAAAGATCCTCCGCTGCCAAATGGCGGGCCACGTAAAGGCAGCCGAACACATTAGAAATTCGTCTAACAGCTAACCAAAATCAGCTTACATTCAACAGGTAAAAGGTGACATAGGGCTTCCTGACATAGGATTTCCTGGGCTTTCAAAATGGGAACCGCTGTTAACACCAATCGAGTCTCGATTCTAAGCTGACGCAAATAAGTTCAAAACGCCGGAAACGTAGCGCTAAGTTTTTTTGGGGGAGCCCTGGAGGAAAACTTGCCTTTTCTCTCTTTCTCACAAGTTTAATATTTGTCGTCTTTATTCCCCTTTTATGGGGATTTTCTCTTATTATTTTCTAAATTTTATCAAAAAAGCTGTTCTTTTCTTAGGAATTCCGTTATAATAAATATAGTTACAATAGTTTTGTGGTTTACACATCATCACGCCGAGGTGCTTTTTCATGAAATCAAGCATGAAATTTAATAAGAAAGAAATTTTTAGCATTCCCAATATTTTATGTTACTTTCGCATTCTATTGATTCCTGTATTTATGGTTTCCTATATTAAGGCAAAAGAGCCTCTAGATTATTATTTCGCCGCTTTTATTGTGCTTCTTTCTGGGCTGACCGATTTCGCTGATGGTTTTATCGCCCGACATTTCAATATGGTTACAGAGCTTGGAAAGGCTGTCGACCCGCTTGCGGACAAGCTTTCTCAGGCTGCTATCGTTATCAGTCTAATGATTCGCATCGAGCCTATGCGGTGGCTATTCCTTTTATTCGCTGTTAAGGAGCTTTTTATGGGAATCACTTCGGTTGTCCTGTTCACAAAACACAATACAAAAATGGATGGCGCCAAATGGTTCGGCAAGGTCTCCACTTTCGTATTTTACACTGTTATGTTCATCATTATCGTTTTCCCTTATCTGGATGTAGGCGTGCGGAATATTTTGATTTTGATTTCCGGTATTTTTCTTCTTTTGGCCTTCCTGCTTTACGCCCAGGTATTTCTTAAAATGTATCAGGAGATTCAAAAGAAAAAGTAATATCTCTAAAGGGAATGAAACGTGCTAAAAGACGATCAACAAGAGTATATGAAAAAGGTACTGTAAATTTTTACGGTACCTTTCTGTTATTTCTGTCAAGATCACTCCGAGTGGAAGTACCGAGAAACTGTTATAAATCAGCTCGTCGGGAGGCTTTTCGTCATGATCTCTTATGAACGTCAAAACGAAATACTGGAGTTACTAAGAAAGCATCGCACCGTTACCGTGGAGTTTTTATGTCACCGTCTTTTCGCCAGCGGCTCTACCGTACGAAGAGATTTAACGGAAATGGCGCAAAAAGGGTTGCTGGAACGAGTTCGAGGTGGAGCAACGTTGATCAGTGGTCCCAGCCAGGATGCCCCTCTGCTGGTCCGTACCCAAAAGGATCGTGAGAAGAAAAAAATAGTTGCCAGCCTTGCCCTGAACTTCTTAGCGGATAATATGACGGTCATGTTGGATTCCAGTTCTACCGTCACTTGTCTGGCCACTCAACTGGCCAAATTCAAAAATTTGTCTGTAGTTACCAACGGAATTGAAACCGCCAGCGTGCTAAATGACAACACCAGCTTTAAAATCTATCTTTGCGGCGGTCTGATTCAAAACAACTCATCGCTGGTAGGCAGTTTGGCACAAGAAACGCTGGAGCATTTCCGCGCTGATGTTTTATTCTTTTCCTGCTGTGGCATTTCGGCCCCAGACCTGGTTACTGAGGCCAACGAGGAGACTGCCGCTATGAAAAGGCTGATGCTTCGTAACGCCAAAAAGAAAATTTTACTTTGCGACAGCACCAAAATGAATCGGGAATATTTCTGTAAATCTTGCCGGGTCGAGGAGATTGACGCGATCATCACGGACGCCCCACCGGAGCAAACGCTTTTGGCCGCTCTCAAAAAGCAAACCCAAGTGATCTATCCGTAACGCAGCGTCAAACGAGCCTTAGAAACTACGCGCTCGCTCGGCGTTTAAAAAAGCAGTCTTTGGAAAACCTTCTGTTAAAAAATCTATTTTCATATTTTATGGACTATATCTCACCGTTATCCAGTTATCTAGTTATCCAATTATCCAATTGGACTCTCAATCTTTAAGGAGGCCCCTTTATGATTCGTCTTGCCGTGATCGGAACCAATTTTATTACGGATCGTCTGCTCTCCGCTCTTCCTTTCTCTGGACAATTCAAGCTTAGCGCCGTATATTCCCGCAGCCTTACCAGAGCTGAGGAATACGGGAAGGCGCATGGCGCATCGCTTTATTTTGATTCTTTAGAACAGCTGGCTGAGAGTTCCCAGGTGGATGCTGTGTATATAGCCAGTCCAAATTCTTTTCACGCCGCTCAGTCTCTTTTACTGTTAAACAGCAAAAAACATATCCTTTGCGAAAAGCCGGCGGCATCTAACGCTCAGGAATGGCATCATATGGTGAAAGCCGCTAAAGAGAACGGTGTGGTGATTCTGGAAGCTATGCGTCCTGTTTTTCACCCTGGTTTTCAAGTCATTCAAGAAAACTTACCCCGCTTGGGCGTCCTGCGGCGCGCTACTTTTACTTACTGCCAGTACTCCTCCCGGTATGATAAGTTTAAAAACGGCATCGTGGGAAACACATTTGATCCCAGCCTTTCCAACAGCGCTCTCATGGACATTGGCTGTTACTGCGTCCATCCCCTGGTTGCCCTGTTTGGTAAGCCCGATTCTATCCTAGCCCAAAGCATCAAACTTTCCAATGGTTTCGAAGGCGCTGGAACTATTTTGGCCGCTTACCCACAAATGCAAGCGGAACTAATTTATTCCAAAATTTCTAACTCCAGGCTTCCCAGCGAGATTCAAGGAGAAAAAGGTACTATGCTGATTGAGGGAATTAATATCCCGAAAAAAGTCACCCTTTGCCGGAACCAAGGGCAACGGGAGGAAATTCCTTTTTCTTTTGAGGAACAGGATATGCGCTATGAGCTGGAGGCCTTTGCTCAAATGATTCATAAGGCGCAAAGCCCTAAAAAGTGGAACGACTGGACTGCCCTGGAACTGGAGCTGATGGATACAGCCAGAAAGCAAACCGGTGTGCTTTTCCCCGCGGATGATTTTTCTTCGGAAACAGTTTAATATTGGTCCAACATATAAAAAATAAAGATTGATTTTCAATAAAACTATCTATACAAACCCGGAAGATGCCCAGAAAGACGGGCGCTTCCGCGACTCGGCCAAGAGAACTTACTACTTCGATACTACGATAGACGGAGAGGGCCTTGATATGCGCGGCGAGTCGAGAGACGCTAGGGTAACGGGCGAATATGAGAGAACACGAGAAGGGCGATGTCTCTGCTCCATGTGGACGCAGAACATCGCCCTTCACTCTGTCGTCCGTCTGGCAGGCGCGAAAAGGGGCACGCAGGCCGGTGGCAGAGGTTTGGCGAAGCGCCCCGTGTCACCACAGTACGCCAGTCAGCCCTCCCATGCGTCGCAAGGTACGCACGAGAGGGCTGAGCTGACAGAAAGGACAGGGTGTACAGCACCCTTGGGGGCAGTGTATCACAACCCAAGTCGCTCGCGCATCGACTTTCTCATCGCAAGCTCCCTTTCCTTCCGCCGGTTGCCGATGACCTTCACGGGGTAGCAAACCTCCAAGATGCGGTCGAAGATGCGGCTCCACGGCCCGCCGCTTTGCAGTTGCGACATCTGCTCGCCGTCTAGGTTGGTCGTGATGACCATGGGCCTGCCGTACCGGTAGCGTCCGTCGATGATGGCGTAGACGTGCTGCATCATGTACTCGGTGCTGCGCTGCGCGCCTATGTCGTCCACGACAAGCAGGTCATAGCTCAGGATACGCTCGATGTTGCTCTGCCGCCTCTCGAAGGACGACTCCATCAGGGTGGCCACGGAGCCGATGTCGGTTTGCAGCACCGAGAAGCCACGGTCGATGAGGCGGTTGGCGATGGCCGCCGCCATGTAGGTCTTCCCGCCGCCCACGTTGCCGTACAGCAGGAGGCCGTAAGGGTCGCCCTTAGCGAACGTGTCCGCATAGCGCTCGCACGCCGTGGACACGCTCAGGTTCTTCCGGTCATCAGCCTCGAAGTTGCAGGTCATGAGCTTCGGTGCCGTGGCGAAGCACTTCTCGCGCCTTGCCATGGCCCGCGCCTGCGCCAGCTCGTGGGCCTCACGGGCCTCGCGCTCCCTCGCCGCCTGCACCTCACAGGCGCACATGCAGCCCACCACCACGGGTTCGTCCCGAAAGGGGACCTTGAGCCTCTTCTGCTTTGGTGAGCCGCACTTCCCGCAGACGAGAAGCCCGTCCTCGCCTATGTGGTCTCCGTCCGCCGCGCCGTCACCTGCCGCCGCCTTGCCGACGGCCTCTTCCAGCACCTTCCCGAGCGCTTCTGCCATTCCTTACCACGTCCTTTCTTCTGTGAGCCACTGAGAGCGATTCTGCGGTCCGTTGACGCTTGTCCGTGGGTTCGGGGGTCGCATCGCGTATCAGCGAGGCTCCTGTGGCCTAGACGATGCCCTCGCGGACCATCTCCTCCGCCACTTCACGGTCGCAGAGGTAAAAGCTCATAATCTCCTCGATGGAGCGCTCGGGCCTCTCGTCCGCCGCGCTGCCAGACGGCACTGAGGCCGTGGGAGCCTCGTACTGCGACCACGCCAGCAGGTAGCGTCGCCAGTCGTGGATGGGCCTGTCGTCCTTGTCCGTCCATCCCCGCAGCACGTTCGTCTCGAAGAAGCGGTCGGCGTCCACGTGGATATTCCGCGCCCGCACGAACTCGCGGACCTCCTCAAGGGTGGGTGCGCTCATTTCGACGGACTTGGAGCCGGAGCACACGCTCGAGCGCACTGCTGGCAACTGAGTTTCCATCTGCCTGTTTCCATCTGAGGTTCTATCTGTGTTTCTATCTGGTATTGGTGTCGGGAAATCGCGAACTCCATTTTGGATTATTCCATCTTCCATTTCGGGATTTTCCAAAATGGAGTTCGGATTATTCCCACTTCCATCTAAGAAAGTTCTATTAGCGGGGTTGACCTGCCCAAATAGTTCATACGCCTTGTCGGTGAGGGCGTACCACTTGGTGCGGTCGAAGGCTTGCTTGTTGTAGTTGCCGACGAGGATGAGGTCGTGCTCCCTGAGCTTCTTGAGCGTGTACTGTATCTGGTTCTTGGTGAAGTAGGGGAATATCTCGGCGAAGGCGTCGGCGCTGTTGTAGGTCCAATAGCGCCCGTCGTGAAAGTGGCGGCGGTTTGCCGCGTTCTTGTCCACCCAGTAGTAGATGTTTTGCAGTATGACCGCCTCGTTGACGCCGTATTCGCAGGCGACGCTCAGGGTGAAGTGATGCACCCTCAAATCCTTGTTGTTCATGGCAGTTCCTTCCTTGCGGAGTCCCCGTCCCGCCACATTGGGCGACTGCTTGCGTCGGCGAGACGACAGTGACTCTGGGTGCTGTACTCGTTCATGTTTCGTCCTTGCTATATCGTCTGCTCGTCCTCGTTTCTGAGCCATTCCATGTACGCCCTGCGGCTCGTATTTTCTTCTTTTGCCATGTGGGACGTCTCCTTTCTCAACGCGCCTCGTGAGAAGGGACTGCGATGTTCTCATGCTCCGAGAGAGCTTGTGAGGCCGTGCGGCTGGCTTGCACAGCCTCTTCGAGGCATACAGCGCGCTCAGGTGTCTTCTCAGGCTCCTCCCACTCCTCTGCGGGGCAGCCATAGGCGCGTTCCATATATCGGAACGGCTCGGTGGCGTCCCACAGGTCGCGCACGGCCTCGATGACCGACTGCTCACTCCCGTCGTAGGTCTTGCCGAGCGCAGCGAAAGGTTCATTTGCCCACGTCTCCGAGATGTCATCGTAGGTGACGTACCTCACTGTTGAGACCCTTGACGGTGATGCTCTCCACCGCGTCGGCACGCTCATAGGAGACGTCCTTGAGCGCGAACATCGAGCTTGAGGCGAGCGTTGAGGTCACCTGAGACGAACCGTTGAAGGAAGTGCCGGTCGTATTCGCATAGGTGAGCACATGCGTCCCGGTGTCCGTCTCGACAGCAGCGGTGGCCGTGTCGTTCCCCGCATCGTCCATTCGGGTGTCGAGACGCAGGATGGCATAGCTGTGCTGCGTCGTCTCACCGTCCACGGTCTCCGTGTACTGGTCGTCCTCGAAGCGGAGGGTGTACCTGCCGCCGTTGGCGGACCAAACGCTGGAAGAGAGGGTGCTTACGAAGTCGAGCACAGCGTCGTCATATGCCTCGATGGCGGCGCTCTGAGAGTCGGTGAGAAGGACCGCCGTGCCGTCCTGCTGCTCGTCCTGACCGCCGACAGTCTGCTCCTGTGTCCCTGTCTGCGCCGCAGCCTCCTGCGCACGGTGATTGGCGACGTTCACCGCGCTCATAGCCGAGCCGCCAACGAAGACGATGAGCAGGAAGACTGCGGCAAGGGCCGCCGCCCGGTGCTCTCCTATGAATTTCCTTATCTTACCTATTACTCCAATGTGGAAAGCGGCGCTCTCAGCGGCGATGTTTTCACCCCCAGAAAGTTTGACTGGAAGGAATTTGACGTAGAGGAATTCGCTAACGGTTATATTCGTTTTGAAAACAATATGACGGTTACGTTTAAGATTTCCTGGGCGCTGAACCAGCCCAACCAGCAGACCATCAGCCTGTGCGGCGACCGGGGCGGTTTGCTGCTGACAGACGACAGCATGAAGCTGGTTACCACACAGGGCAGATACCAGGCGGATTTGATGCCGAGAATTTTCGAGGATAAGTATGAGAAGCTTTCCAGTTTCTATGGCCATATTCATGTGTTTGAGAAAGCGCTGAAGGTTCTGGATGGAGAGATGACGATGGAAGAGTATCCGATCAAGAAGGAAGAGGTCTTGAACGTGGTATCCATCATCGAAGCTTTCTACAAATCCGATAAGCTGGGCCGTGAGGTCACTTTCGCTGAACTGGAGAAATAATTTACAGAAAACAAATTATTGCTTTTGGAAAGCCTAGGTTAAGGAGTGCTTTCCGTATTGGCGGCAGCCAGAAGAGGAGAATGAACTAGAAGGGATAAAACCCTAAAATTTATCTTAGACCGAACCGTCGGAGAGCATAAAAACTGCTCTCCGACGGTTAAAAAGCAAGACAGAGGGGGAGTTGTCACATGGAAAAACAGTATAAGGTAGTAATCATCGGTTTTTCACATATGCATATTAACGATGTAGCCGCCCATTTTTATGAGAATCCCCGTACAGATTTGGTGGCGGGAGCGGATACGATTCCGCTGGTAACAGAGTTGAAAGAGGGAACTTTTATTTTGGAAAGCTTTTTAAGTCCAATACCGGTATGAGTTACAATGATTATGTTACCTCGGTACGGATGGAAAAGGCGAAAGAGCTTTTGAATCAGGGCGAAAAGGTTTACAAGGTGGCGAACCAGGTAGGGTATCAGGATTTGGATTATTTTAATATGAAATTTAAAAAGTATTTTAACGCCCTTCCTTCTGACTTTCATAAGGATAACAATAAGTGATTGGTAGGAGAGGAGGTCCCTCCATGAATATCAAAAGAATTTTAGGAGTTCTTTTATGTGTGGCACTGGTGTTTTCGAGCGGATGCGATTCGGGGGAGGAGACCGTAGCGGAACAGACGGAAAGCGAGCGGGAGCCGGTGTCCTTTCGCGTGATGTGTATGGATGGGCCTTGGAGCCAGAATCAGATTACCGACAGCGATATCAATATGGTGTTAGAGGAAAAAACGGGTGTCACCCTGGAAATCGAATATATTGCGGGAGAAATTAGCGACCGGCTGCAGCTTTTAACTGCCATCCGTGACTATCCAGATGTGATCAATGCGGGTGTTTACCATAATATTTTATATCAGGCGGGAGCCTATCAGCCGTTAGACGAACTGATTGACACTTATGGCCCGAATATTAAAAAGATGTACGGCGATATGTTTTATCGGCTAAAATGGAGTGCGGAAGACCCTGCCATCTACACCTTGGGCGCGGGAGATGTGGAAACAGAGGGAGCGGGAATTCACGGGTTCCAGTTACAGAATGTGGCAGCGCGCCAGTTAGGTTATCCCGAAATGAACACTCTGACGGATTTTGAGGACGCGATCCAATCTTACATGGAACAGTACCCTAAAATTTATGGGCTTGAAACCATAGGGCTTTCTCTGTTGTTTGACGAACAGGGATTTGAACGCACAGTGATGGAGCCGGCGGTGGTTTCAACTGGGATCCCCTATCAAGGAGATTGGTATGTAGATCAAAACAATATGGTTCGTTTTCACATTCAGCGGGATGAGGAAAAGGAATATATCCGTTGGCTGAACCATATGTATCACGAAGGCCTTTTGGACCCGGAAAGCTTTGTCCAGAATCAAAATTTTTATATCCAGAAAATTTGTTCTGGTCGGGTACTCGGATTAGCGGAGGACTACAGCTGGATACAATATCCCCACTCGGTTCTTCGGTCGTTGGGAATGGATACCAGAACCTATGGGTTTTATCCCTTGATCCTGGAAGAAGGAGTGACTTACGCCCAGACAGAAAAAATCGGGTTTTCCGGGGGGAATATGGGGTTTGCTGTCACAACAGCCTGCAGAGAACCGGAACGTTTTATCCAGTTCGTGGATTATCTTTGCAGCGATGAGGGACAGATCCTTTTAAACTGGGGCATTGAAGGGGAACAGTACCAGACTGAAAATGGTATCCGTACGGTGATCGATACGGTTTGGCAAAAGTTCTATATGGATCCTACTTATCGCCAGCAGGTGGGCATGAACGCCTATTCCGAGATCTGGCCTGCCTATCGGACATCCTCCACAGATGCCACGGGAAATTTATATTCTCCCTATACCAAGGAACTTACTATAAAAAGTTATTCCAGGATTGAAAGAGAAGTACTGGAACATTATGGATTTGACTGCTGGGAGGACCTATATTGGTCCGATAGTGACGAATATTCCTTGGAATTTTCGGATTTAAGTACGCTTCAGCTTCCAGTGGAGCGGGAATATCAAAAGATTTATCAGGAATGTAAAGAATTAATCCGGGAGAATATCAAAGATTTGATTTTAGCGGATCCGGATCAATTCGACGCGAATTGGAAAGTCTTTATAGAGGAGCTATATCGAAGCGGCGCTCTGCAGCTGGAAGTGAAAATGACGCAGCAGGCGAGAAATCGTCTTAAACTGTGGGAGAAAGAATCCTAATAGCAGACTTATTTTACTTTTATTTAGCTTTAGAGAGGAAGGTTTGTTTTATGTTTCAATTTTGTGCAGATCAATATGAGTGCTTAGAAATTTTCGCGAAAATTAAAAACGGAGAGAAAGGCTCTGTTGGCGTCAAAAAGCTTCCCAATGGATCGCTAATTTCTCAACCGGCGGGAAAATATCATGCGGCTTGGCTTAAATTTGAATTGGAAAAAGGTGCCTATTATGAGGTAGTGCTGGAAAACGCCGATCCGGTTTACTGCTATTTAAGTGGCAATGAAAACATTTTGGAAGATGGCGTCCGCTTTTTAGAATTTCAAGACAACGAAATTACAATCCATTCAAAAGAAAATCTGAAAAGCTTTTTTGACACGCCTTACCGGGAACAGTACCATTTTCAGGCGTATAAAAATTGGCTTAACGATCCCAACGGCCTTTGCTGGTTCCAAGGCTACTACCATATGTTTTATCAAATGAACCCCGCTTCCCAAGGGTGGGACAATATGCATTGGGGCCACGCGGTCAGCAAGGATTTGGTCCACTGGACCTATCTTCCGGTGGCTTTGGCTCCCCAGCCGGAATTAGACGATTACCCGGAATTTTTAGGCGGAGCGTTTTCCGGGTCCGCTCTGGTGGAGGACGATCAGGTCTCCCTGTTTTTTACCCGGCATTTCAGTCCTACTCATGAACGCACTAAGATGGAATACCAGTCCCGTGTCGTCAGCAAGGATCTGCTTCATTTTTCACCGGAAGAAATCGTCCTGCGCATAAAACCCAATTGCGAAATTTCTCAGAACTTTAGAGATCCCAAGGTGTTTGTAGAAGACAATGTTTACAAAATGGTGGTCGGTTCGGGAATCTCAGAAAGTACCGCAATGCTCCAGTTCCATTCTCAAGATCAGAAAAAATGGATTTATGACGGGCCTGTGATACAAGAGGATGATCCCCGGATCGGAGGCTGTTTTGAGTGCCCAGATCTTTTTGAACTGGATGGAAAAACCGTGGCGGTTGGCTGCGCCTGGAAGCTGGTACTGCCCGATGGCAGGAGACAGACAGAATGGTACTATATAGGCGAGAGAAAAGACGGCCCCCAGTTGGCAGTGGAAAGCAAAAGAATTTATGATTTTGGCGCGAACTTTTACGCTATCCAGTCATTTGAGCATCAGGGCCGTAGAATCGCTATTGGCTGGATCCTGGATACCTATAATGAACACGTGTTCGCGGAAAAGGGTGCTTACGGCAGTATGGGACTGCCTCGGGAGCTCCATGTCCAGGGCGATAGGCTGATCCAAAAACCAGTTGAGGAGATTTACTCACTGCTGGGCGAGACTGTTTTGCATGAGGAAGGAAAGCAGCGGGTTTCCTGTGAAGTGCCAGGCAATAGCTACTGGGCGAAGGTTTCTCTTAATAAACCCGGTGATTTCTCTATCTTGCTTGGTGCTGAAGAAAACAGAAGTATCCGTTTGGAGTGCGTCAATGGAGTCACGAGATTCAAAACTCAGGGAGTGGAATCAGAAAATATCGGCTTTGCTTCAGACGTGGAAAAGGTTACAGAAATCGAGATTTTTGTGGACAGAAGGCTGGTGGAGGTATATCTTAACGGCGGCGAAGGAGCGGGCACGAAATTATTTTATCATCACAGTAAAGACGGAAGCTTTGAAGCCCAATTTTCGGAAAATATTTTAAAAGAGGTCCAGGTGCGTCAGATGAACAGTGCTTGGTAAAAAGTCGCGGGAGTTTTTCTCCCGCGGTTTTTCTTTTTCCTTTCTAGGATTTATGCTATAATAAAATAAGAAAAAAACGGAAAATAGAATGGTTATAACAAAAATAGATTTATTGAGGTCTGTTCCCTAGAGTATCGGGAATCATTTTGAATCGATGAAAGCTTTATGGCGCAGTTCAGCGTTCCGCCGGGAAAGTGAGATTACTGCGAATAGGAGGACCCTGTGAAAAGATACATAAGCAGCCTCTTTGCAATCGGACAAATTGTAATGATGGAGGAAAAGGGTGTTTTAACGGATCTGTTTATCTTAGACCGAAAATGGACGATGGACAGGAGTTTGAAAGGAACCGTCGTGGAAGAAGAAACCCCGGTTTTGCGGCGGACCCAAAAAGAGCTGGAGGAATACTTTTCAGGGGAACGGACTCGTTTCACCATTCCTTTAGCCCCCAAGGGAACGTCGTTTCAGCAAACGGTCTGGCAGGCTCTTTTGGAGATCCCCTACGGAGAGACTAGGACCTACCGGCAGATTGCTGAGAGAATCGGAAACCCCAAGGCGTGCCGGGCAGTGGGACTTGCCAACAGCCGCAATCCTATTTGGATTTTGGTGCCTTGTCATCGCGTAATCGGGAAAAACGGCAGTCTGACAGGTTACGCCGGCGGTTTGGATAAAAAACACTTTTTGCTGGAACTGGAGCGGGAAAATGGATCGAAACGATGAACTTCGGAAAAGATTGGAAAGCTTGGCGGAACCGAAATTTCAACGGTTTGCCAGTTCCTTGATTCCTGAATTAAATCCGGATTTGTTATTAGGAGTTCGGCTGCCGAAGTTAAGAAAAATTGCCAGGGAAATTGCAAAGGAAGACCCACAAGGTTATCTTAGAGAGGCCAGATCCGATTCATTTGAGGAAATCATGCTTCAGGGGATGGTGATCGGCTGTATAAAAGAGCCGCCCGATCAAATTTTTCCTCTGATAGAGGACTTTTTACCTAAGATCGATAATTGGTCTATCTGCGACAGCTTTTGCAGCTCTTTAAAAATCGCCCGGGAATATCCGGAACCCATATGGAGTTTTTTACAACCGCTGTTTCAGGACCAACGGGCCTACTATGTCCGTTTCGCAATAGTAATGGCTATTTTTTATTTTATTCAGAAACCCTATCTGCCTCAGATTTTCGCTGTTTTAGATGGAATTTCCGTGGATTCCTATTATGTGAGAATGGCGGTCGCTTGGGCGGTATCCATCTGTTTTCGTGAGTTTCCCGATGAGACTCTGGATTACTTAAAAAACGCCGGTTTAGATTCCTTCACCTATGAAAAGGCTTTACAAAAAATCACAGAGTCTTTAAAAACGGATGCCAAAACCAAGGAAATGATCCGTGCTATGAGGCGGGTGGACCGACACGTCAAGGGGGAGCTGGTTTGATTTTTGAAACAGAGAGATTATTCACCAGAAAGCTGACGAAAAATGATCTCTGCCATCTGCGCAGGATTTTGCAGGATCCTGAGGTGATGTACGCTTATGAGCATGCTTTCAGCGACGCGGAGGTGCGCGACTGGCTGGAACGGCAGCTAAAGCGGTATGATGCAGATGGCTTTGGCTTGTGGGCGGTAATCTTAAAAGAAACCGGTCACATGATCGGGCAATGCGGCTTGACCATGCAGGATTGGAATGGGAAAATAGTACCGGAGATCGGCTATCTCTTTGAAAAGGATTACTGGCACCTTGGCTATGCCACTGAAGCGGCAAAGGGATGCAAAGAATATGCGTTTCACTCTTTAAAATTTTCCCGGGTTTATTCTATCATTCGGGATAATAATTTTCCGTCTCAAAGAGTGGCGGAAAGAAACGGCATGCGAGTCTGCGGAAACTTAATCAAGCACTATTACGGAATGGATATGCCGCATTTGGTGTTTTGTGCGGAGAATGACCGAATTTAGACTGGACTAGAGGACCCAAACCGAATCAATAGGGATCATGGTTCAAATAACTTCCTGTTGTGCGGATAACTTTCGGTTGTGCGGATAGCTTCCTGTTATGCTGAGAGCTTTTGGTTATGCTGATAGCTTTCGGTTGTGCGGATAGCTTTCGGTTATGCTGATAGCTTTCGGTTATGCTGAGAGCTTTTGGTTGTGCTGATAGCTTTCGGTTATGCTGATAGCTTTCGGTTATGCTGAGAGCTTTTGGTTGTGCTGATAGCTTTTGTGAGTTATACTTAAAATACAAATCAAGGTATGTTTGTTTATGAGAATAGACTTAATTATCGGGTAAGGATGCTTTTTCCTCGCTCCGCTATTTGGGAAATGATTTCTATAGCTGGCGCTGGAAAAGACGAGAAAATAGAACAGGAGGATTTCAAGACATGGAAAAGATCAAATGGGGCGTTTTAGGCTGCGCCGGAATCGCCGCGGAGCAAACCATTCCCGCCATGCAGCAGGCGGAAAACGCGGAGCTTTATGGAATCGCCAGCAGAGGATTGGAAAAGGCAGAGGCCTTCCAGGAGCGTTTTGGCTTTGCGAAGGCTTATGGCAGCTATGAGGCACTGTTAGAGGATCCCCAGATTCAGGCGGTTTATATTCCTCTACCCAATAGTCTTCATGGAGAATGGGTGCGGAAAGCGGCGGCCAAGGGAAAGCATGTGCTTTGTGAAAAGCCTCTTTCCGGCACCGCTAAGGACGTAGAAGATATTATTCGATATTGTGACGAAGCTGGCGTGGTTTTTATGGAAGCTTTCGCATATCTTCACAGTCCGATTATTCAAGCGATCAAAAAAGAGGTGAAAGACGGAGCGATCGGCAAGGTCACTATGGCGGAAGCGTCGTTCTTTATCGTGCCGCCAAAGCCTGAGGATATCCGTTGGAAAAAAGAGACCCTGGGTGGCAGTGTTTACGACTTAGGCTGTTATCCAATCAGCCTATTTTTAACCCTGTTTGAGGAAGCGCCTAAAGAGATCAAGGCTATGGCCCATTTCACTGACCAGAGAGTGGATGATTTTACTGGGATATATTTTGGCTACGAAGACGGTAAAAAACTCAGTATTTCCTGCGGCATGTGTACCAGCCAGCGAGCGGATCGGTTCTATTTGTACGGCACGGAGGGTACTCTGGAAGCGCCGATCCCCTACAATGCCAAAGGTGCTTTAAGTTATTCTATTGTCCGGGGAGACGTCGTAACCACTAAAACTATGCAGGTGGATGATAATTACAAGCTGGAAGTGGAGCAGCTTGGCCGCTGTGTGTTGAATGGGGAAAAGCCCTGGGTCAACCATCAGTTCTCTATCGAGAACGCTAAGATTATTGATCGGGTTTTGGAAGCGATCGATTATTAAGCAGGGATAAAGGAACCGAATAAGATCTTGCGTATGGTTAAAGCCAGAAAAACTGTTGAAGGCTAGCCGCCTCTCTGTAAAAGCACTTCGCCGTAGGTTATTCTTTGGAAAGCATAAGAAATGTTTAACCCACAGGAAGTAAGACACACGCTAAATACTCTAGCTTTATTTCGTAGTTTTCCGATGTCGCAGATCTGGAAAACGGCGTTTGGTGGATGCGGAAATGGAATTTAGCCGGCGTCCCGGAAAAGCTTTTATAACTTTTTAATGACAATGAATAGGGAAAACGCTAATCGATCGGAAGTCACTGCCAGAAACGAAGTGCGGTTTGCGGTAGTTTTCCGGTTTGGCCGAAAGACGGAGAAGGAAAATGATCGACACAGCTCGCGGTTCAGATCTGCTTTGTGAGTAGAGTTAATCTTATTGCCTAGAATTCCAGGCTTTAAGACGCGAGTCAGAAGTAAATAAGCTATCAATGTAAAAAAGAAAGCGCAGCATTTCGCTGCGCTTTCTTTAAAAAAGGAGGGTTATGAAAAAATTGAAAAGGTGTATGTTAAAACTTCTGAAGCAGAAGGATTGTTGTTAGTCTGTGTGCCCGGGAATCGACCGGTTTTCCAACGCACACAGTAAAATTACGAAATATTTTTCGCTCTTGGAATGATTATAGTATAGGAAAAGAATATGTACACAGATTTAACATAATGGGAAAATTATGCGAAAGTTTTGTCAAGAAATTGTAAAAACTCTTGTCGCTTTTCAATCGATTTGCAGAATATGATTAAGAATATAAAAACGTGAATGGATAAGCGGGAAATGGATCAATAGGAAGAACAGACGGGAATGGACGAGAGAGAATCGACCGCTATGCCAGTGTTTTATCTCTCGATCTGATCCCTGAGTAAAACGTAATTTGAAAGCCCTGCTGTTCCTGGGTAAAACATCGTTTGAAAGTCCCGCTGTTCCTGAGTAAAACGTCGTTTGAAAGTCCTGCTGTCCCTAAATAAAACTTATTTCAGGCAGACGTTTAACGCGATGAAACACTCGGTCGAACACTTACTAACAGCCTAATTTTTGATTATTCCAGTTCGGCGGTTTCTGAGTTAGCAGACACAGAAAGAAACGGACGCATGCTTACGCTTGCGTCCGTTTCTTTCTTGTTTCAGTTTATAGGAGATAGATGTAAGCTTAGATTCGGGCGACCCCGGTTTCATGAGCCGCTTTGATGACCGCTTCGGCCACAACCTTAGAGATCCGTTTATCCAAAGCGTTGGGGAGAATGTATTCTTCGTTCAGTTCATCTTCATGAACTAAGGATGCTAGTGCGTAAGAGGTTGCCACCTTCATTTCCTCATTGATGCAGGAGGCACGGCAATCCAAAGCGCCGCGGAAAATTCCCGGGAACGCCATTACATTGTTGATCTGATTCGGGAAATCACTGCGTCCGGTGCCCACTACTTTAGCGCCTGCGGCTTTTGCGGCGTCAGGCATGATTTCCGGCGTGGGATTGGCCATAGCAAAAACAATCGGGTCAGCAGCCATGGTTTTGATCATTTCCGGAGTCAGCACATTGGGAGCGGAAACGCCGAAGAACACATCCGCGCCTTGCAGGGCATCGGCCAAAGTTCCTCTTTTGTGCTCCCTGTTGGTGAGCTTCGCCATTTCAGCCTGAGCGGAATTCAATTCCTCCATGCCCTCGTCAATGATGCCAAACCGGTCTACCATAATCAAATTTTTCAGTCCCAGGTTCATCAGGTGCTTGCCGATGGCGATTCCGGCGGAACCAGCGCCGTTCAGCACCGCGCGGACGGAAGAAAGTTCCTTGCCCACTACTTTCAAAGCATTGATAAAGGCGGCTGCCACCACGATAGCGGTGCCATGCTGATCGTCATGGAATACCGGAATATCGCAAATTTCCTTTAATTTTCTTTCAATCTCAAAGCAGCGAGGAGCGGAAATATCTTCCAAATTGATACCGCCGAAGCTGCCGGAAATCAAATAAATCGTCCGCACCAATTCATCGACATCTTTTGAGCGGATGCAAATGGGGAACGCGTCCACATTGGCAAACTCTTTAAACAGAGCACATTTTCCTTCCATTACCGGCATGCCGGCTTCGGGACCGATATCGCCCAAGCCCAGCACGGCGGTGCCGTCGGTGATCACGGCTACCAGATTGTGCCGGCGGGTCAGATCATAGGATTTGTTGTAATCTTTCTGAATTTCCAGGCAGGGCTCGGCCACGCCGGGCGTATACGCCAAAGACAGATCCTCTCTGGTGTTGATGGGAGCGCGGGAAATCACTTCGATTTTCCCGCCCCATTCATAATGCTTCTGTAAAGATTCTTCACGTATATTCATAGCATATCAGTCCTTAATTAGTCTTCAAAGGGGAATTTATACTGAGTCAAGCCCAGCTCATCCCGAACAGCGATCAGTTCTTTTTGCACAGCAGCATTGATCGGCACGCCGCTATCCTTTCTCTTCTGCCAGACCAGGTATTCCTTTTCGCCAGCAGTGTAAATTCTCTCAGCGTCAGGTGCTTTTTGTGAATTTCTCAGATCTCTCAGGATATCTCCGGCGGTCTTTTTGAAAGCCTCCAGTCCCATAAAGGCCTCGGTGTCGATGGCGATGAAAAAGTGGCCAAGATGATAAGGAATTTTTTCCTTGTTGGGACCGATACCGGACAGTGCCCGCAGGAAGTTACCCTGCTGCAAAGCGGCGGAAAGAATTTCCACTACTGTAGCGTAGCCATAGCCCTTATATCCGGCTAGATCCTCGCCGATGCCGCCTAAAGGCGCTAAAGCCGCCTTACCGGTGTTCAGATCGTCAAGAATTTCTACGGAATTGGTGAGAGCTTCGCCGTTTCTGCCGATAACTTGGCCGGCCGGGGTGTCTTTACCGATACGGGCGTAGTATTCAATTTTTCCTCGCTGGACAATAGAAGTGGCGCAGTCTAACACAAAGGGAAATTCCTCGTCAGTAGGCATACCGAAGGTAAGAGGATTGGTGCCCAGCATATTTTCTACACCAAAGGTAGGAGCGATGGAAGGACGGGCGTTAGTACCGGTAATACCGATCATACCGGCTTTGGTGGCCATGGTGGCGTAATAACCGGCAATACCGTAATGGCAGGAATTTCTGGCAACAACCATACCCATGCCGTACTTTTTGGCTTTCTCGATCGCCATGGTCATGGCTTTATAGCCGACTACCTGGCCCATGCCGTCGTGTCCATCCACCACCGCGGTGGCGGCGAAGTCCTTGATTACCTCAAATTCCGTGACAGGCTTCTGGATTCCGGCCTTGATGCGATCCAGATAGATAGGTTTGAAACGATTGACACCGTGTGATTCGATTCCCCGCTTGTCAGATTCCAGCAGAATATCGGCGCAGATTTCCGCATCTTCTCTGGGAATGCCATATCCGACAAAAGCATCAATGACAAAGTTGGTGATAGTTTTCCAGTCCACAATATTTGTTTTCGCCATGTTTCTTCCTCCTAAAATAATTTATAATTTGATGGAGAAGCATAAAAAAAGCGCACTACTCCAAAACGGAATAGCGCACTCTCAATGCTCTCTCTGTGCTTCCATCCCTATTATAGCAGGTTCTGGTAGATTAATCAATCACTTTTTCTATATTTTTATAGGATTAGGCTCTCTAAATGTTTTCAAGATTTTCAGTGTAATGAAGTGTTAAAAAAGCAATCAATGTATAAGGCCTCATTAAAAAGCAAGGCAGCGTTAAAATGAAACCATAGGACAAAATTATTTTTAATCCTCTCGGGCGCTTTAGGCATAGGGTGGCGAAAAAAGTTTTTATAAAGACGAGAAAGGCAGATCTTTACAAGAACCAGACATTGGGATTGGTAGAGGAGATCGCCACCGCGCCAGCGGATAAAGCACCCACTACGTCTTCTTTATCCCGAATGAGCCCCCCGGCAATAATAGGTTTATCACACTCTTGCGCTAATTGGCGGATAATTTTCGGCATAACCCCGGGGAGCACCTCCAAAAAGTCGGCGGAAGAATGCTGCTTGGAGCCTAAAATATTTTCCATTACCCGAGAATCCAGAAGAAAATAGCGCTGAATGGTCAGCAGTCCAAGCTGGTGGGCGTAGCGGATCAGAGGAGCCTTTGTGGAAATAATACCATCCGCCTTAGTTTGGGTTTTGATAAAATCCACTCCGACTTCCCGAGAGGCCAGGCCATCAATTAGATCCATGTGAACGATCGCCACCTTGTCTCTTTGTTTCACACGCTCTACAATAGCGGCGATATTACAAATATCCCCGAATAGAATGAATACCACGCCGCTGTCTGATTCCAGGCTTTGTTCTAATTCCTGAAAACTTTTTGCGGCCGCGGCGATTGGGGTGTCCATAAATAAATCCAAAAGCTTTTCCCGCAGCATGGATGTTTTATCCGGCATTTTATCAATCTCCTCGTTGACATTGCGAATTACGATCACGGAATCTTTCGCTTTTATTTTATACCATTTTTGTGAAGAGCACAAGGGAAAGCACCTCTGAAAAGCCGGTGAGTTACCCAACATCTCTAGTTTGTCCGGTGTTCCTCGCATCAGAAGGCCGATATACTAAAAGCAAGCCGGGAAGATTAAAATCGGAAGGCTTAAAATAACGAAAGGACGGTAGAACAAAGATGATTAAAATTGTTGCGGTGAGTACCTTAAAGCCTGGAGTTTTGCAAGATTATCTGAAGGCGGTTGCGGAGCTGATCGAGAAAAGCAATCAGGAGGAAGGGTGCATTTCTTATCGACTCTATCAGGACAAGGTGGATGAGAATAAGGTGGCTATGTTTGAGGAGTGGAAAGATGAACAGGCCATCGCTTCGCATAACAGCAGTGAGCATTTCACCAGAATTTGTCCTCAGCTTTCCCAGTATTGTGTGGGGGACAGTGTTGTAAATTATTACAAGGAAGTCTAGTAAGAAACAAAAAGCCCCATGGAGATCTCCATGGGGCTTTTATTGTTTGCTTTAGTCGCTTTATTATGACCAGCTGACAATATTTGATCAGCAGTCCTCTGATTTATTTACTGTATTCCTTAAGAATATCAGCTGAAATCTGATCTACCGCTTTGACACCCTCTTGCAGAAATTCAGGAGTGGCCAGATCAAACCCATAGGAAAAATCAGTATTTAAGAAAGCCTCAGCCATTTCCACGCCCATTTTAGGACCGACAATAAAACCTCCCATAGCCAGAATATTGCAGTTATTGATAATCCGGCACTTTTTGGCGGCAAAGACGCTTTCACAAAGGCCACAGTAAACCCCAGGGAATTTATTAGCGACCAAACTGACACCCATGCCGGTGCCACAAAATAGCAGACCGCGCTCAAATTTTTTATCGGCTACTTCTTTGGCGACGCGACGGCCAACCTCATAATATACCACAGGTTCGTCTAACGACAGTGTGCCAACGTCAGTTACCTCGTAATTGTTTTTTAATAGGTATTCCTTGACAGCTTCTTTCAGAGTAAACCCGCTGTCATCTGCACCGATAATAATTCTTTTATCCATTTTACCCGCCTCCATTGTCAAAATTAGAATAAATTTTTTATTAACTTTATTATAGGTAATGATTCATAGAAACTTTGAATAGGGTTTTCGAGCATCTTCTCGAAACGACCCATATGCCGGTGAAGCCTCATTTCATGCGCCTCACCGGCTTTTTCGTCATTGGGCTATCTTCGCAAGTCTTCCTGTATTCCCACAAGTTTTGGCGCGCCATGGTAGTAAACCGGGTAGTATTCCCCGCACCCGTCGCTATGCGGCAAGCCTCCTCATCTCGGACATCGCCGACGCCGAATCCGTGTGCGCGTAGTAGTCCAGCGTCATTCGGATGCTGGCGTGCCCCATGATGTATTGCAGGGCCTTCGGGTTCATCCCGGCGTGCGCCAAGCGGGTGCAGAACGTGTGCCTCAGCGTGTGCGGCGTCATCGCCTCCGGCAGCGGCACGCCGCCCGTCTTTGCATACTTGGCGACCATCCTGCGGAACACGGCCTCATAGTTCCCCGCCACCATCGGGAGGCCGTTTTTGGTGAGGAACAGGAAGCCGGACCGTCCGCCTATGACGAGCTTCTTTGCCTTTCCCTGCCTTCTCATCACCCGCTCAAGGGCCTCCGCGACAGGGGCGCTCAGATAGATGACACGCTCGCCGCGACCCGTCTTGGGCCTGTCCACGTAGTAGCCGACACCGGGTGCCTTGAGGAGCTGGTGGTCCACCCGCAGGCAGCGACCCTCGGGGTTGTCGAGGTCGATGTCCACCCTCGTCAGGCCGCACAGCTCGGAGATGCGAAGCCCTGTTCCGAGCAGGATGACCACCTCGTCGTAGTACCTTCGGTAAACGGCGTCCCCCCTGATGAAGGAAAGGAACGCCTCCTCCTGTTCCAACGACAGGGCCTCTCTTTTCTGCGTGTCGTCCTCAAGGACGTCGTGCAGCTTGAAGGAGAAGGGGTTCTTGCGGATGATGTCGTCCTGCACGGCCATGAAGAACGCGGCGCTCAGAGAGCGCCGGTGGTTGTTGATGGTCGTGTAGGCGTAGTCCTTTTCCTCGCTCATGCGCAGCGCCCACGCGATGGCATCCGAGGGCTTTACGTCCCCGATGCTGCGGCTTCCCAGCTCGTCCTCCCGGAGAATCCTCATGAGTTGGTCGCGCCCCTGCTTCGTGTGCGTGCGCACCTTCGGGCGGAACCGTGTGTAGCGCTCGTAGAGCTGACAGACCGTCATCCGCCTCCCGAGGGGGATGATGCCGTCGTCGCGGTCTCGCTGTATCTCCTTCTCCTTCTCGCGAAGGGACAGGCTGTCGCGTTTCCCTTTCGGCACTCGGTCCGTGGGGACCAGCTTCCACGAGTAGACGAACCTCGGCTTGCCGAGGGCGTCCACGAACTTGTAGGCATACCTTCCGTCTTGTCTCTGGCTCTCTCCTGTGCGCAGGATGCGGTTTCTATTGTCACGTCTTTGTTCTGACATCCAACATATGCTCCTTTCCATAAAGGAAAGAGCCTTGATATGCTACGAGAAATTATAGCATATCAAGGCTCTTTTTTCTACCCTCAGATTACGTCCGTCGCGTCTATGAACTGCTCGAACTTCTTTCGCTTGACCTGAATCCGGTTCCCGTTCATCACCACCCAGTCGGGCGCGGGCACCTCGGTCGCGAGACGGCGAATCTTGCCCTCGCCGATTCGGAAGTACCTCGCCGCCTCCTCGATGGTCAGGGTGTACTTCTCCCAGACGGGAACGTCCCTCACTGCCATGAAATCACCTCCCTCTTATGCAGCAGCGGCCATCTGCTGCGGCTCTTTCTCGCTCATGCCTCGTAGCGCAGGATGGCGGCAAGGAGCCTGCCTTGCAGATAGGTCTTGCGCTGGGTGTCCACGTCATAGGTGACGCGGCCTGAGTCGTCTACGAAGGCGTGGGTGCAGAGCCGGTCGATGTAGCTGTCGAAGAAGGACAGCACCTCCTCTGCGGCAACGGGGCTGCCTTCCATGGCTGCAAGCATGGTCTCATAGGAAATCATCGAGACACGCCCCCTCTCCCAGAGCCTCGCGCAGGTGCAGGAGCGCCGTGGCACGCCTAAACTGCGCCGTCGAGCGCGAGCAGCCAAGCTCCTGTGCGATGTGGTGGTCCTTCCAACCGGCGAAGTAGTAGAGCAGCACGGCGGTGCGCTCGTCATCGGGCAGCGAGCGGATGGCGTCCGCCAGCTCGGTGCCCAGAACGACGACCCTTTTGCCACCGACCTCGAAGTCTGCCTCCTGCTCGTCCACCACGAACGGGCACGAGAGCCGACTCAGCTCGGTCTCGCACAGGTCGCAGAAGAGCGTCACCCGTCTCGCTCTCCGCGCCTGCGCGCGCAGTACGTCGGTGTTGGCGTTCCTGAGCACCCTTCTGCAATAGGCGCAGAACTTTTCAAGTCGCTCCTCCTCGCTCATTCCTTTGCAGTTCTCTTGATTTGAACCCATATCGGTGTTCCTCCTTTCATAAGGAACACGCTAAATCATCAAGATTTGCCGGGAAAGGCGAAGTTGGGAACGACCTGCTGCGAACTTTGATATGAACTCGGCAAAACCGGACCATTCCGGCGTGTATATGGTAGAGAGAGGCGCGTGACCTTTCGGACCATACGGACGCCCAAGACGCAACGCATCCATCGGAAGAGGTCCCTCGCCGTTCTCATGCTACGATTAAGAGCTAAAGAGAGGGGTGTGTGCCCCGGATAGCCTTCGAGGAAAGGAGAAGGGTATGGCACAGGATTTCGGCGACGACATGGGTGACTTCATCTTCCAAACCATACGGAGATGGATAAGCAACCGCATCCGCGACGCCTACAACGACCGACGCTACGAGCGTCGGATGGAGCGGAGGCTCGCGGAGGAAAAGGGCCGCGACCACGACGCCAGCGAGCAGGGCGCTCAGGATGCCAGCGAGCAGGACGTTCAGGGCGGCGCGCCGCAGAACCCGGAGCCGGTGCGGGCGGATACGGTCTGCGTCCCCTTCGGGTCCGCTCAGGATGCTGCGTACTTCACGAGAATCTGCCGCGAGGACGGGATTGAGATGGACGCGCTCACGGACGACTCCGGGAACGGGTTCGTCCGCTTCGACCCCGCCGACACGGACAGGCTCGCGGACTGCTGCCGGGAGTTCTCCGAGCTGGCTGGGCGGCTCAAGGAGCGGGAAATCGCCGAGCGAATCGACCAGTCTCAGGCGCTTGATGAGGGGCAGGTCGAAAGGCTTCGGGAGATTAGGGACCTGCCCGACCTTCCGAAGCAACGTTCGGGGCGTCCCGACCTTGGGACGGTGGCGCATGAAGCCAAGGCTGCTTCTGCACGAGAGACCAGTCTCACGCAGGGCATCGCCGACCGGGTGAGGGAGGCGCGGGAGGAGTGCCGCACCTTCGATGACTTCAAGGAAAAGCTCGCGGAGCGCGGCATCGGAGTCACCACCACCAAGGACGGCGAGAACATGTTCTATCAGGCCCGCCACGGCGAGAACGGGAAGCTCCTGCCATTCGGTCGGGACGACTCTGGCAACCGGGACTGGGCCGTTGGTGCAAAGACCCTCAAGGAACACTATGGCGTGGACGCCACCCACGACTGGTTCGAGAAGAATACCCCCAAGGACCCCGGTTCCGGCGGCGGCCCCAGCAGCCCCGCCCCGATGGCGGAGCGCGCGAGCCGCGCCGCCGAGCACGAGCGGACGACGGTCGGACCGAAGAGGGACCATGAGCCGCAGGCGACGGACGGGTCCCTCGACGCAGACGGTCGCACGCCGGACATCAATCAGGGCATCGAGTCCCATGACGGGATGGACACCGACGCCCGGACGCTTCGCCTTGAGCGAGAGCAGAACGGCACCGACGTCGCACCGTCCAAGGTGCGCGAGGAGCAGGCTCAGGCCCGTGGGGACGACCGGTCGCTCAGCACCGTTGCCGAGCAGTGCCGCGCCTCCTCCAAGCAACTTGAGACCGAGAGCGGCGTCATCGACCGTGACATCGACATCTCCGACAAGCTCAACCCGGTAAGGTAGGTGTGATATATGGCGTCAGGCAACCCCGAGGTGAGCAAGAGGCTCGCCCGCTCCTCTCTGGCGACCCTTGCCATCTCCGTCGTGGGATTCTATCTCGGAGACCGCTACGGCGAGGCGCTGGCCTCCTATCCGGGTCAGTTCTTCGAGCACTGGGGCGAGGCGTTCGTCTCCATGTGGGACCTCATCCGGGCGAACCCGGCTCACATCGACCCCAGCCCCACGCCGGTGCTCGTGGGCTTAGGCATGGTCATCGTCATCTGGCTCTTCTGGCTGCGGTACGTCGCCTTCATCGGCAACTACCGCGCGGGCGAGGAGTCAGGCTCGGCCCGTTGGAGTGCATAATTTTAAGTGTAAAGGACACCTATATGGACGCACAGGAGGTTATGCACATGACTGATTATAGCAAAATCACCGCCCTTTACTCCCGCCTTTCCGTGGGCGACGAGGACAGGGACGGCGGCGAGAGCAACAGCATACAGAACCAAAAAATATTTTTGGAGAACTATGCCAGAGGGCAGCACCTAACCAATATCCGGCACTACATCGACGATGACGAAAGCGGCAGATTTTTTGACCGTTCCGCCTACTCCCGCATGATGGACGATGTGGAAAACGGGAAAATCGGTGTCTGCATTATGAAAGACCTTACCCGCTGGGGGCGCGACTATCTCCAAGTCGGCAACGCTATGGAGATATTCAGACGGAACAATGTGCGCTTTATCGCGGTCAACAACGGGATAGACAGCGAGAAGCCCGACACATTGGAGTTTGCGCCCTTTATCAACATCATGTCGGAGTGGTACGCAAAGGACATCAGCAAGAAAGTGAAAACGGGCATTAAGACCAAAGGCATGAGTGGAAAGCCGATTGTCACCGAAGCCCCTTACGGCTATGTCAAAGACCCGGACAACAAGGATTTTTGGATAATCGACGAGGAAGCCGCCGAGGTTGTCCGTTTGATTTTCCGTCTGTTTATCGGCGGGAAGAACCGCAACCAAATCGCCGTACATCTGAAAAACGAGCAAATCCCTACCCCCACTTTCTATATGAAAGACCGGGGGCGGGGAACCTGTAAAAATAAGACGCTCAACGAGGATAACCGCTGCAAGTGGAACAAAGCCACCTTGACCCATATCCTCACGCGGCAGGAGTATTGCGGCGATGTAGTCAACTTCAAGACTACAAAGCATTTCCGGGATAAACATAACCACTATGTAGACCGGAGCCAGTGGCACATCACAGAAAATGTGCATGAGCCGATTATCAGCCGCAGCGATTTTGAAACCGTACAGCGGATTTTGGAAAACGCACCCGTCAGACGCCCCAACGGGGACGGGGAAATCCACCCTCTGTCCGGCTTGCTTTTCTGTAAGGACTGCGGCGCAAAAATGCACATTCGTATAGATTACCGGAACGGCGGCAAGCGGCACGTTGCTTTTTGCAGCGAGTACCACAAGGGAAAAGCCAAGAACCCCAAATGCCATTCCCCGCACATCATGGACGCGGACTTGCTCATGCAGACCATCGCGGAAGTGCTGAAGAAAATCGAGGACTATTCTATCAGCAACCGGGCGGAGTTTGAAGCCTTAGTGAAAAAGAGCCTTGCCATGCAGCAGACCGACAAGACCAAGAAACAGCAGAAGCGTATCCCGCAAATCACGACGCGCCTTGAACAGATCGACAAGGTGCTGAACAAGCTCTATGAGGATAACGCCCTCGGCACGATCCCGCAAGACCGTTATGAGCAAATGTCGCAGAAGTATACGGAAGAATACTACGCGCTGAAAGCGGAGCTTGCCGAGCTGCAAGAGCAGCTATCCGCATTTGAGAACGCGGGCGGACGGGCGCAAAAGTTTTTGAAGCTGACGGAACGCTATGCCGCCTTTACCGACCTGACCCCCGCCATTCTCAACGAGTTTATCAGCCGAATTGAAGTGCATGAGCGCGACAAGAAAAGGGCAAAACAGGCTGTTCAGCACATCGGGATATATTTTAACTATATCGGCAGGTTTGAGAACGAAGTGACGCAGCTTGCAGAGCCGACAGAGCAGGAAATCCGGCAAATGAGGGAGGAAATCGAGGAAGCGAAAAAAGAAAAGAGCCGCGCTTACCACAGGGCATATTCAAGGGAGTACCGGGCGCGAAACCTTGAAAAGCAGCGGGAATACGACCGCATGAAAGCGCGGGAATACAGGGCGAGGAAAAAGGCGCAGGCAGCCGCCGCACAGCCCGCACTGTAAACAGAATAACCGACAGCCGAGAGGGGATTTTCCAACTACGGGGAATCCCCTTTTTTGCGCCCGGAGAAAGGAGCCGCCTATGGCAGAACAGACCCCCGACAGTATCATCACGACCCAGAGGAACGGGCAGACCATTGTTGCGGAGTTGTTTTTCAATCACAGCAGCACAGAAACATTCCGCGACAAGCTGCTCAAACTGGTGCTTGCCGACAGCTCGCGTTTATCCGCGTCTGACGGTCAAGAGCCGGAAAAAACAGAAATCTTGCGATAACAGCCGCCCCGACGAACCATTCCCCGTCCGGGCGGTTTTTATCGTCAAAAACGCCGTTTTCTCCAAGTCAAGAGCCGGAGAAAACACCCGAAAAATGCCCCTATTGCGTGACAGGGGCGCAGAAAGGAGCTTGCATGAGAACAGGGCTTACCAAACAGGAAAAGACCACCGATATTTGGTTTGACGAGAAAGACCCACTTATCCATAATGTATCTCCCTTGAACCAGCGCCCCAGGTGAGCTAACACACCTAAATTCGGATGGGCGCAGGCGTCCATGACCTTTTTCAGTTCTGATGCGACGCACATTGTCGCCCAGTGGTTTTCAATATAAATATGGGTAACCAGATAAGCGATAACATCCTCACACACTTCTGGGCATTCAGACTGGGCGAATACGCCTAAACCATTGTAGAAGGTCAATGCTCTTTTCTCGTCAGAATCAGGGCCGGTGAGTACATCCAGAACACCGGTAACCTCTTCCAGATCTGTGCCAATAACATCCAAAGCCAAATCGCCGATGAACACGGCAGCCTGACCATCCAGATAAACCTTCATCAGATCGGAACGCTTATAGGTGGACAAGCTCTGAGGAACCAGGCCTTCCTGATACATATCGACCAGATATTGAAGCATATGCTTGTTTTCCGGATCAGACATAGCGGGTACTACATTGCCTTCGCTGTCATACTTGCAGCAGCCCACACCGTTGTTCAGCAAAGACATCAGCAGCACATGGTTAGACTGGTTGCCAGCT
>CAUFXR010000002.1 GCA_959596515.1 uncultured Oscillospiraceae bacterium | reverse complement strand
TTTGGTGAACCATCGGGGATTCGAACCCCGGACACCTTGATTAAAAGTCAAGTGCTCTGCCAACTGAGCTAATGATTCACATTTCAATATCAAAAACCACATATGGGTTAATAAACTGGCTGGGATGGCTGGATTCGAACCAGCGCAATGACGGAGTCAAAGTCCGTTGCCTTACCGCTTGGCTACACCCCAATAAAAGGAGCTTAGGGGCAATATGCGGACAATACAAGCTTGTCCGCATATTGCTTACAGCTATGGGGTGGAAGATGGGACTCGAACCCACGGTCTCCAGTGCCACAAACTGGCGCTTTAACCAACTAAGCTACATCCACCATAACATGGCGCGCCAAAAGGGACTCGAACCCCTGACCCCCTGCTTAGAAGGCAGGTGCTCTATCCAGCTGAGCTATTGGCGCATGGGTCATTATTTTGCCCGCTCAGGGGTGAAATAACTATGGAGCGGGTGATGGGAATCGAACCCACACGACCAGCTTGGAAGGCTGGGGTTCTACCATTGAACTACACCCGCATTTCAACGGCGAGTTATATATTACCATAAAACTCGCCGTTCGTCAAGCGGATTCTTTTGATTCTGTTAAAAAATTTTAGAGCACTTTAATTTTCAGTTGATCGTCTTCTGCGAAAAGATCAATTCCAAGAATCGGCACATCATTCGCATTGATAAAAGCGGTGGTAATCCGATCCTCCACTTCCCTGCGCACTAAATTTCTTAAGTCTCTGGCGCCGCTTTTACCGCCAATGGCTCGATGGGCTAACCAGCGACAGGCGCTATCCTGGAAAGTAAACTGGACGCCCTTTTCTTTTAGGCTATCCACATATTCGGAAAGCATTAAACGGGCGATACTGATAAAGTCATCTTCCTCTAAAGGACGGAAGACGATGACCTCATCGATTCGGCTAAGAAATTCAGGTCTTAAAAACTCAGAAAGGGCTTTTAATGCCTTTTCCTTGCTGATCTCAGATTCGGTCTTAGCAAAGCCTAAAGCCGCGTCCTTCCGGTCACTGCCCGCATTTGAGGTCATGATGATCACAGTATTTTCAAAATTGACAACTCTGCCATGGGCATCCGTAATTTTTCCCTCATCTAAGATTTGAAGCAAAATATTCATGACATCGGGGTGCGCCTTTTCGATCTCGTCGAACAAAAGCACAGAATAAGGACGGCGGCGTACCTTTTCCGTCACCTGACCGCTTTCGTCATATCCCACATAACCTGGAGGAGAACCAATGATCCGGCTAACGGAATGTTTTTCCATAAATTCTGACATATCCAAACGGATCAAGGTCTCCGGTGTATCAAACAGCTCTTGGGATAATACTTTCACCAGCTCTGTTTTTCCAACGCCTGTAGGACCGACAAAAATAAATGAAGCCGGCCGTCTCCTGGGACTGATCTGTACCCGGCTGCGGCGGATCGCCGCAGAAACCGCTTTTACCGCCTCATCTTGCCCAATAATTTTGCTTTTTAGTTTATCTTCGATTACAGCAAGCTTTTTCAGTTCGTTTTCCTTAACTCGGGAGGAGGGAATTCCGGTCCAAAGCTCGATAACTTTCGCAATATCCTCTTCCGTTACCGAAGCGCCCAGAGCCTTCGGCGCAAGCTCCTGGACCTTATTTTCCAGACGAGCAATCTCACAGCGCACCTCTGCTAACTTTTCGTAATCAATCTCTTTTTCATTCGCTAAAGCGTCTTCCTGATTTTTCAGTTCACCACATTGGGCGCTTGCCGCGTCATATTCGTCCATTACTGTGTTCCGCAGGGCTGCGCAGGCACAGGATTCATCCAGAAGATCAATGGCCTTATCTGGCAAAAAACGGTCTGTAATATACCGCTCAGACAAAACCACCGCCTTTTTCACCAACTCGTCGGAGATTTTTACCCGGTGATAATTCTCATAATACGATTTAATCCCGATCAAAACGTCTACAGTGTCCTGAATAGAAGGTTCCGCTACGGTTACTGGCTGGAACCGACGCTCTAAAGCGCTATCCTTTTCGATATATTTCCGGTATTCGGTAAAGGTAGTGGCGCCAATCACTTGGATTTCCCCGCGAGAAAGCGCCGGCTTCAAAATATTAGCCGCGTTCATAGAACCTTCTGCGTCGCCGGTGCCAACCAAATTGTGGACCTCGTCGATGAAAAGGATGACGTTACCGTCAGCTTTCACCTCATCCACCAGGCCTTTAATTCTGCTTTCAAATTGCCCACGAAACTGAGTTCCGGCTACCAATGCTGTCAAATCCAGCAAATGAATTTCCTTGGTTTTTAGTCTTGCCGGAACGTTACCTGAGGCGATTCGCAAAGCGAGGCCCTCGGCGATGGCGGTTTTACCTACGCCGGGTTCACCGATCAGGCAAGGATTGTTTTTTGTTCTGCGGGAAAGAATCTGCACTACCCGGCCGATTTCCTTATCACGACCAATAATGGCATCAAGCTTTCCATCCTTCGCTTTTTGTGTCAGATTATAGCAGTAAGTATCCAAATGTTTCCGTTTGGGACGCTTTTCTGTTTTCTGCTTTTTTTCCGCCGTCGCCTTTTGTGGATCGGCATTTTGGGCTCCATTGGCCCCATTCTGAAAAGAATCCCCGAAAATATTTTGTAAGAAGGGAAATGTCGCCGCTCCTCCCGGCGTAAACAGGTCATCATGGTCGCCTTCTTCCCCGTTGGATTCTCCTTCAAAGAAGTTTCCAAGTTCTTCAGGATTCATGAGGCCTCCGAACTGTTCCTGCATCGCTTCCAGCTGCTCATCGTCAATCCCCATTTTATCCATCAAATCCGTTACCGGTTTGATGCCAAGCTCCTTCGCGCAGGTAAGGCATAGCCCTTGAGTATTCGAACTATTGGTATTGGTAGCGATAAACACTACCGCAGGTCTTTTTTTACATCTTGAACAAAGCATAATGTTTCTCCTTTTTTGGCGGATTTTTCGCCATTTACAGTATACACCTCAAGCTCTAATGATTTGTTAAGGAATGTTAAATTTCTAACCCCTACACAGTGAAAAAGAAAGAGAACGGATTCCAATCATAGATCCAGTGGAATAAAAATGTCTGATCAATGGTTTCTCTTGAGAAGATGACCGGTGTGGGATCCATAGCAGATACTACCCAATGCAGCACTGTGGTAGCGACTAACAAAAACAGAATACATTGCAAAACACCAATGAAAAAGCCGAGAAAACTGTCGATTTGCCGCAGTACCGGTAACCGCAATACCGGACGAATGACGAAGCGGTAAATCAAAATCAAGATCACAAAGAAGAGAACCATCAGGATCAGGAAAAACACGATAGACAGAAAATTCACCATGATTTTGGAGATTCCAGCCATAATGGTCTCCGTCGCCTGAGCCGCCGCCCACTGAGTACCTTGTTGAAAAGAGGCGGCGTCAAATCCGCCTTTGACCAAAATGGAGGAAATAGGTCCCGGTAAAGCCTCCAAAACTTTTTCTACCGCGATTGTTAGATCATCCCCGGAAGATCCCTGCAGCACTGAACCTACCTGCTGAGTCAATGAAGCCTCTAAAAATGTGGAATAAAATCCCTGGGAAACTATATTTGATAGAGAACTAGCCCCCCAGACTGCCACCACGGCGCAAATTAGGCCAATTAAGGAACGAATACCGCCCCGCCGGATTCCTCCGCAAATAAAAAAGATTAAAATGACAAGTATGATAGCGTCAAGAACATAATTCAAATATAATTCCCCCTTGCGTTAAGAAAAAACACCTGCCGGATTTCGCTGACGCCGAGCACATAGGCTTGACTGTTGGAATACAAAAGAATTTTCTTAGCGTCGTTGCCGGCGTCGTAAGTACCGGTCTCCTCTCCCAGATCTGAATAGGTATAAATTTTTCCAGATGAAAGAATGCCGGCGACCCCGTTATTATAACCAATAGAGGTAATCTTCCGGGCTACAGAATATTCCATAGCTGTTTTTCCTTGATTATCAATTCTTACCACAGTACAGTTTCTGCCATCCTCTGATTGGGCCAAAGCGAGTACCATACCATAATAAGGATCCAGCTGGAACGTGGAAAGGGTTTTCCCTCGATAATCATAATCGATTTTTTCCTGGGTAGATGGAATCATAATACTGGCGCTCCTATTGCCGATTGCGGCGACATTTCCGCTTTCTAAGCATCGAATCGACAGTAAAAGATTATCAGAAAACTCAAATTTAGCCTTAGGCTCTTCTTCGTTAAAGTCAAAAATATAAACCACTGATTTTATGGTTCCGTCCTGAGCGGCAATTCCTGTGACAGCACCCCAAGTGCCATCTGCGCTCAAAGAAATGTCAACCGGGTACCACTCGGAAAAATAATACTTATACTTTTCTGTATCGTCACTTAAATAGACAGTAAGCTCCCCCAGATAGTTTTTGGACTGGGTCAGCGCGGCGTAAACGCCTGAGGAGGAAACCGACGCTGAAATAATTTTTTGTTCCAGATTCCTGTTAGTTAAAGTTTCCGAGGCGCTTTCAATTCTGATTCCTGTTCCCTCTTGATGGTAAACCATCGCCAGACTACCGTCAGTTCTTAATACCGGAGAGCCAAAACTATGCTGGCGCTGGGCCAATTCCTTGGCGCTGTCATTGTACAAGGTAAAAGACGTATCGCTGACCACCACTGCATCCTGATAATCCAAAAGCTGAAAATTGCCCTCCTGCACCTCACTGCCGGAAATCGGAGTCGGAAAGCCACTGCCTACTCCCATTCCCAGCAAGGTATTCTGAAACCAATTTCCAACCCGCTGTGGCGAAAGAGACTCCCGGTTAGCCCATAAGATCACCGCCAAACTGCATAAAACTAAAATCAGCAGCAAACGCACAACCTTTTTTGGCGGCTTTTTCAGCTTAATTTCTTCCTGGTCATACTGCTCTAAAGGCACATCCTCATAACTGAGGGCTTTTCGCTCCCTTAATGCCCTTTCCCGGGCTTTTTTCTGCTTTTCATACCGTACGGGTCGTTTGGGCATTTATAGGTCCTCCTCGTAAAATACACGGTTTAAATACAATCCACAGGCCCGAGCTGTGGGCCCTGCTTTACTTCTATCCTTTGCTGCGAGAATTGCGGGGATTCCGTCCTCCGGGATTTTCCCTTGAGCGATCCGCAAAAGAGTACCAACCATAATACGCACCATGTTATACAAAAAACCGTCGGCCTCTACACGAAACGTCACCAAAGACCCTTCCCGGGTCACAGAACAACATTTTACCGTCCGCTCCATATTGTCCCTTTCGCGATGGTCTAAAGTACAGAAGGAGGTGAAGTCATGCTTCCCTACAAAAGCCTGAGCCGCCTGGTTCAGTTTGTCAGTATCCAAAGGATACCAGTAGTGAAAAGCGCGGCCGTCTAAAAAAGGATTTCTCACTGGATTATTCCAAATTAAATACTGATATTCTTTCCCTTTGCAGGAATATCGGGCGTGGAACTCCATGGGGACCGGACGACAGCTTTTTACCACCATATCCATTGGCAAAAATCGGTTCAAAGCGGCCGCCAGCCGCTCACAGGGGATCCGATGGCTGGTTTTTAGACTGATGCAATATTGGTTCGCGTGAACGCCGGAATCTGTACGGCTACATCCCTTTACATCAAAATCGTCTTCGATCACTTGCCGCAGAGCGTTTTGAAAGACCGCCTGCACGGAAAGGGCATTCTCCTGAACCTGCCAGCCATGATAAGCACGACCGTCATACGCAATGGTTAATAATAGATTTCTTTTTTCCAAAAGAGCTTTCCCTCCCGGCTGCTTTTCAGGTGTTTACTAAATTATCGGACAGCTGCCGGTAAAAAAATATTACACAGCACTACCCCAACTAAAATCAGGCACATACCAATGATGGCGTAAACATCAAGCTGAGTCATATGCATACTTTTCATTCGGGTTCTTCCGGCGCCTCCCTGATAACAGCGGCACTCCATTGCCATCGCCAGCTCATAGGCGCGGCGGAAGGAAGACACAAATAAGGGAATTAAAATCGGCACCAAAGCTTTGATTCTCTGGAACAGACCGCCGCTTTCCAAATCAGCTCCACGAGCTTTTTGGGCGCTCATGATCTTATCGGTTTCTTCCAACAGTGTGGGTACAAACCGCAAAGCGATAGTCATCATCATTGCGATCTCATGCACGCTGATATGGAGTACTTTTAATGGCTTCATCAAACGTTCCAGGGCGTCGGTAAGATCAGTGGGGGATGTGGTAAAGGTTAACACCGAACTGATAAAAATCAGAGAAATAATCCTCAAAGCGATAAATACTGCGTTGGTAATACCCGCTTCGGTAATGGTCATAAATCCAAGCTGCCAAAGCGGTTCACCTTTTCCATAAAACAAATTCAGCCCTGCAGTAAGAATTACCACAAAAATAATCATTTTCAAACTTTTAAAATAGAGCTTTACCGGTACATTAGAAAATGCCATAACCCCCAGGATAGAAATCACCACGATTCCTAAAGCGGGATAGTTCTGGCCTACGAACACCAAAACGATGAACGTAATAATTAAAACAATTTTGACTCTGGCATCCATACGGTGAAGAAAGGATTTTCCCGGGACATACTGTCCTAATGTAATATTACTGACCACGGGACCCCTCCTCTCTGCCTAAAACGCGGAGAATCTCCTGGACACCCTGTTCTACCGTCAGCACTCCAGAGGAAACCGGGTATCCCTTCTCCTTCAACATCGTCATAACTTTGGTGATTTGAGGCACTCTAAGTCCCATTTGCGCCAGCCGCGCGCTTTGGGAAAATACCTTTTCTGTTTTCTCAAACATAGCAACTTTTCCGTCATCAATCACCAGAACTCGATTGGCAATTCGGGCGATATCCTCCATACTATGGGAAACCAGCAAGACGGTATTATGCTTTTGCCGATGATAATCTACAATCTGAGAAAGAAGTACATCTCGGCCCTTGGGATCCAGTCCGGCGGTAGGTTCGTCCAAAATCAATACTTCTGGATCCATCGCTATGACCCCGGCGATGGCAGCACGCCGCTTTTCCCCGCCGGAAATCTCAAACGGAGACGCTTTGAGCAAATTTTCCTTTAATCCAGCAAAAGCCGCTGCCATTTTTACACGTTTCTTGATTTCTTCCTCTGAAAGGCCCATATTTTGGGGGCCAAAAGCGATATCTTTCTCCACGGTTTCCTCAAAAAGCTGATGCTCCGGATATTGGAACACCATGCCTACCTGAAAACGGATCGCTCTGATTTTCTTTGGTTCCGCCCAGATATCTTTTCCCTTTAAAAGGACTTTTCCTGAGGTCGGTTTCAAAAGGCCATTAAGCTGCTGCACAAAGGTAGACTTACCAGAGCCGGTATGGCCGATTACGCCCACCAGTTCCCCTTCCTCGATCTGAAGGCTGATATGGTCAACGGCGGTTTTCTCAAAGGGAGTTCCCGCGCCGTAAACATATGTTAAATCCTGTGTCTCTAAGATGGGCATCTCTCTGCCTCCAAAAGCTTTTCTAAAATCCCGACGCATTCTTTCGCATCCAATATACCCAGAGGCACTTTACAGCCGCAAGCCCGCAGCCGGTAACAAAGCTCTGTCGCCTGAGGGACATCCAGATGATGCTGTTTTAAAAGCTCCACTTTGGAGAACACCTCTTTCGGTGTTCCCTCGGTAAGAATCCTGCCGCTGTCCATCACAACCACACGGTCCGCGGTAACCGCCTCATCCATGTAGTGGGTAATCAGAACGATGGTAATCCCCAATTCCCGATTTAGCTTATGGATAGTGTCCAATACTTCGGTCCGGCCTCTTGGATCCAGCATAGCGGTAGGTTCGTCCAAAACGATACACTCGGGCTGCATGGCGATGATTCCCGCGATAGCGACCCGTTGTTTTTGACCCCCGGAAAGCTTATAGGGAGCGGCTAGACGATAATCATACATCTCCACCGCTTTTAAGGCGGCATCCACTCTTTGACGAATTTCTTGGGGCGGTACTCCCAGATTTTCCGGACCAAAGGCTACGTCTTCCTCCACAATGGATGCCACTAGCTGGTTATCCGGATTCTGCAGTACTAATCCCACGCGTCGCCGAATCTCATATTTTAAACTTTCATCCGCGGTGTCCATTCCGTCGACAAACACTTTACCGCTGGTTGGCAACAGCATCGCGTTAAAATGCTTTGCCAGCGTGGATTTCCCGCAGCCGTTATGGCCCAACAATGCCACAAATTCTCCCTTTTCTACAGAGAGGCTTATCCCGGACAAAGCTTCCTTTAGGCTTAGGGGATCTTCTGATCCATACCGAAAGGTTACATTTTCAACATTAATAAAACTCATACCTACAATTCCTATCTGTAAGCGCCGAATTTGACGCTACCATCATCAATGTTTGATTACTCTACGTCTTTTCCTATCCAAATTGCTGTGGAACCGCAGGGAAGCACCTGACCGGTACTGGTCACCGGCAAACCGATCTCATCAGAAGTCACCCTGCCGCCCATGTTTTTTTGCAGAAGAACGCCTAGAAGGTATTCCATTACCGAGGGGGACAGACCTGTGGTATAGCTGTTCAGCAGGAAAAACTTAGCATCGGGAGATAAAATATTTCGGCACAATTCCACCAGAGAAAAAAGCTGTTCCTCCAGCTTCCAAACCTCGCCGCCGGGGCCTCTTCCGTAAGATGGAGGATCCATAATAATTCCATCGTATCGGTTTCCTCTTCTCTGCTCTCTCTGAACGAACTTGATACAGTCATCCACAAGCCAGCGAATCGGCTTGTCCGCGAGACCGGACACTGCGGCGTTTTCCCTGGCCCACGCCACCATACCTTTGGAAGCGTCCACATGGCATACACTGGCTCCCGCCTGAGCGCAGGCCAAGGTCGCTCCTCCAGTGTAAGCGAACAAATTTAACACTTTCAAGGGCTTCTTTGCGTTCCGAATCAAATTTCCGGTAAAATCCCAGTTTACCGCTTGCTCCGGGAATACGCCAGTATGCTTAAATCCCATAGTTTTTACCTGAAACCGTAGGTCTCCATAATTGATTTTCCAAACAGGCGGAATCTTTTTGAGAATCTGCCACGAACCACCTCCCGTATTAGAACGGCGGTAGCGGGCGTGGGCTTGTTTCCATAAGGCAAGCTGTTTGGGAGTATTCCAAATGATCTGTGGGTCTGGACGAATTAAAATAACCTCACCCCACCGTTCCAGCCTCTCACCAGCGCTGGTATCCAAAAGTTCATAATCCTTCCAATTGGCAGCTCTCAAAACAGTTCCTCCCAATTTTATTTTCACAGCCTTCTCCAGATTTTTTTATCTTTCCAAAGGGCAGCGGCGTTTCATTCAAGTAATTTATTAGTTTTCAAAGAATAGTTAAGAAATATAAATGATCTGTCCACTCAGGGATCGAAAAATAATTTTCAGGCGGTTTCGCCGCGATATCTTGTGCTAGTGTCATCATTTGCAATTTTGAGTGTTGAGAGAAGCTTCCGTTTCCCGAAAGCTTCTCTGCACTATCAGTTCATGTTTTTAAGAGAAAACAGCAAAATTTTTCTCTCGTGAGAATTAAGAAAACCTATTTAAGCGAGACATTTCATAAATTAAGCTTCCGCTCATTAACATTGAAATTTTGTTATACCAGCTTATCCCGGATCACATCCGCTACCTCGTTAGCTAGCCGGTTGATAGTTTCTTCCTGCTCGCCTTCTACCATTACCCGGATTAGAGGCTCTGTACCGGAAACTCGCACAACGATTCGCCCTGTCTTTCCCAGTACAGCTTTGGCTTTTTCTGTAGCAGCCTTGATATCGGCGTCGGTATAAAACCGAAGCTTACCCTCGGGGCTGACACGAACATTGACCATTACCTGCGGATACCTTTCCATTAAGGTGGCCAAGCTGGAAAGCTTCGCTTGACGACGCTTCAAAATGCTGATCAACTGAGCCGCGGTCAGTTGACCGTCACCAGTAGTGCCGAAATCCAGAAAAATGACATGACCGGACTGCTCTCCGCCGAAGCTGTATTCTTCCAGAAGCATTTCTTCCAGTACATACCGGTCCCCTACTTTAGTGGCTACAAAATTCATACCGTTTTCTTCACAAAAACGGATAAATCCCATATTGGTCATAATGGTGCCTACCACTGTGTTTTTGGCCAGCTTTCCCCGGGATTTCATATCCAAGGCGCAAATCGCCATCACAAAATCGCCGTCTACCAAATTTCCCTGATCGTCTACCGCAAGGCAGCGGTCCGCATCGCCGTCGAAGGCTACGCCGGCATCCAGCTGGTTTTCCTTTACATAGGCCATTAAGTTTTCCATGTGGGTAGAGCCGCAATGATCGTTAATATTCACGCCATCGGGCTGATTTGAAAGCATATAGACTTCTGCGCCTAATTCGGTGAACAAACGCTCTGCTGTTCTGGAAGCTGAACCATTAGCACAGTCTAAAGCGATCTTCATACCATCCAACGCGAAGGGAACCGTAGCTTTAATGTGATCGATATAGTCTTTCACCGCGTTTTCCGCTACCGATACCCGGCCGATGTCTCCTCCCTCGGGTGAAAGATAAGGCACTCTATGATCCAACACGATAGACTCGATCTGTTCTTCCAAGGCATCAGGAAGTTTATAACCATCGCCGCTGAAAATCTTGATGCCATTAAACTCGCAGGGATTATGACTGGCAGAGATCATAATTCCGGCATCCGCTTTATATTTTCCAACCAAAAAAGCTACCGCCGGAGTGGGAATCACACCCAAGCTGATCACATCCGCGCCTACAGAGCACAAACCAGCAGTCAGCGCTCCCTCAAGCATATCAGAGGAAATCCGGGTATCTTTTCCGATTAGAATACGGGGATGCCGGTGAGCGTTATCCGTCAACACCATAGCGGCCGCCCTGCCAATGTTCATTGCTAACTCACAGGTCAATTCCGTATTGGCGACGCCTCTGGCGCCGTCAGTTCCAAAAAGTCTTCCCATAACTAGAGCTCCTGTCCTTTAAAATATTGTTGTTTGTTCAGAATCCTCCCGCTCCATTCCGGGAGGGGTTATTCCTAAATGAAGATAGGCAGCGTGAGTAGCACATCTGCCTCTGGGGGTTCTGCTCAAAAATCCGATCTGCATGAGATAAGGCTCATAAACATCCTCTATGGTCACCGCTTCCTCGCCGATCGCCGCAGCCAGGGTTTCCAAACCGACCGGACCGCCTTTGTAAAAGCGGATCAGAGTTTCCAGCATCCTTCTGTCATTTCCATCTAGACCCAATTCATCAATTTCTAACTTATCTAAAGCCACTTTAGCCGTTTCATAGGTGATGACACCATCGCTCATCACCTGCGCGAAATCCCGTACCCGTTTCAGCAATCTATTGGCGATTCTTGGGGTTCCTCGAGAACGAGAAGCGATTTCCAGCGCTCCATCCTGATTGGTTTCAATTCCTAAAATTTTGGCGCTTCTGGATACAATGGTAGCGAGCTCCTCTGGGGTATACATCTCCAGCCGAAGTACGACACCAAACCGATCCCGCAGAGGCGCGGTCAGCTGTCCCGCCCGGGTAGTGGCCCCCACTAAGGTGAACTTAGGAAGAGGTAAATGATAAGAGGCCGCCATTTGTCCTTTTCCCGTAATAATGTCAATGGCGAAGTCTTCCATCGCGGGGTACAAAATTTCCTCGACACTTCTGGAAAGCCTATGAATTTCATCGATAAACAGCACATCGCCGCTGTTCAGGTTGGTCAACAGAGCCGCCAAATCTCCCGGTTTCTCAATCGCGGGGCCAGAAGTAATGCGGATATTCACATTCAGCTCATTGGCGATGATCCCTGCCAAAGTAGTCTTTCCCAAACCGGGAGGACCATATAACAGCACATGATCTAAAGACTCATGGCGCAGCTTAGCAGCCTCAATAAATACCGACAGGTTTTCCTTCGCTTTTTCCTGGCCGATATACTCCGAAAGCGTTCTAGGCCGCAGCGGGTTTTCAATATCCGCGTCTTCAGGAATATCTTCCGGGTCTACAATCCGGTTTTCCAAATCAAATTCGAAATCCACTGATTACATCCTCCCAGCCATAGCCTTTAAGGTAAGCCGAATTAGCTCCTCTACTGGCAATGAACTGTCAAATTTCGCTACCACCGGTGCGACATCGCTTGGGGTATAGCCCAGTACTGTCAAAGCATTCATTGCCTCGGCGGCATTTCCTGCCGCGTTTACTACTCCAGCTGCGGCAGTAACCTCTTCCCCGCCGCCTAGGGCTTTCAGCTTATCCTTCAACTCCAAAACAACTCTTTGAGCTAATTTATTACCTACTCCCTGAGCCATTGTTAAGGTTTTGAAATCTCCCGAAGCCACAGCTACAGCCACCTGCTCCGGAAGAAGAACAGAAAGAATGGCTAAACCTACTTTTGGTCCTACCCCTGAAACTGATGTCAACAACTTAAAGCAGTTTAGCTCCGCAAGGCTGGAAAACCCAAATAGATCAACCGCATCTTCCCGGACATTCATATGGGTATAAAGGATTGCCTCCTTACCAATGGAGGGAAGACTACGCTGGGTATTCATAGTGGTATAACATTTATATCCTACGCCGGCACATTCAATGACCGCAAAGGAGGGCTCTGTGTGAATTAAATTTCCTCGTAACCGATAAAGCATCTATTTTTATTCCTCCTTCTTTTTCCAAAGCATTTGATACCGAAATTTGGAGCCAGAGGCATGAGCATGACAGATTGCCACAGCTAGGGCGTCGGCAGTATCATCGGGTTTGGGGACTTCTTTTAGTTTCAGTAGACGAGTGGTCATTTCCATCACTTGCGGCTTATGGGCGCGGCCATAGCCTGTTACAGCTGTTTTTACCTGAAGGGGCGTATACTCAAAAATTGGCACACCTGATTTCTCGGCCGCCAACAAGATAATTCCTCTCGCCTCTGCTACATGGATAACAGTTTTTTGGTTAGTATGAAAATAGAGCTTTTCAATAGCGATCGCGTCTGGCTTGCACTGGCGTATCATTTCCATCATATTGTCGTAAATGTACTGAAGCCGGGCGGAAAAATTCATCCCAGACTCAGTGGTAATGGCACCAAAGCCAATGGCACGATATTGGCCGTACTCAAATCGCAAAGCTCCATAGCCAACAATGGCGTAGCCAGGATCGATTCCTAAAATGATCAAACCATCCCGTCCTTTCCGCTTTTACGATAATCAATTTATTATAGCATAAAATGCTACGCAGAGCAACTAAACAAACGTGTCTTTGTTCGGTTTACTTTTTATAAAGTAGACCTGGAAAATTCAAGATACAAAACGCTTTTCTGGAAGCTTTTTGGGGGCGTCCAGGTATCACAGTACCACAATATCATAAACTCTTACTGGGCCTTATTTTCCTCACTGCGGCTACATTTTCTATTCCCTGTTCCTTCGTGTGCGGAAGAATGATAGAAACTTTAAGGGAGAAATGGTCAGAGGGCAAATTAACGAAAAACCTCCGAGTGCATCGAACCGTAAAAATGGAAGTATTGGACTGCCTGTCGATTAACTTCTATTTTTGTGGTAAAAAAACGATTCGATCTTCTGACGATTACCATCAATTTTTGATTCATCATCCAATTTTTGTTTTGCCTGTCAACCTGAATCGCAAAATTTACTTCTGAAATATTCGGAAAGAACTCCCACCGCCATGGTCAGATCAAAATCGTTTCAGATAAACTTCACTAAAAAAGCTGTCCCTGATAAGAGACAGCTTTTATAACTTTTATAAGTCCTGCATATTATTTACTCGACAGCCCAAACGACAATATTCTTTTACAATAAAGATAGGAATTTTTAATAGTCCCTTTGAACCTCAAGAGAATAACGTATTTTCTTTTGTCTCCTGTGCTTTTAGCAGGCTTCGAATTTCTCTGAGCTTCTGTACCGCATCCTGGACTCCCATCATATAGACAGCAATCAGTTTATCAGGATTCTTCTCATATGCGCCAATCTCGATTGGATGGCTTGGACGAACCACAACCGCTTTTTTTCGCCTTTCTTGCTCCAGAACGTATTCTACCTGACGATTATAAAGCGTTCCCCTGCTTTCCAGAGCCTCAATCAGGTTGGGATAATCGTGATATTTAGCGTAAACCAAAGGCTTAGGATAAGGAGATTTTTCTTTTTTCCGGTATGTGATATCCCGAGTAAGTACCACTACGTTGTACTCGTTACCGTCGCAAACAGAACGTTCTAGAGGGATCGGGTCTGTAATCGCGCCGTCTAACAAACGATAGCCTTTAAAGTCCACTATATTGCATAACATAGGCAGCGAAGACGAGGCTCGGACAGCTGTGAACGGATCGTGAATATCCTTCTTTCCAAAGAAAACAGCGCAGCCGGTTTCTACATCTGTAGCCCCCACTCGAAAATTCACCGCAGCCTTTTCAAACGCTTGATAGTCAAAAGGAAGAAGCTTGTGGGAAAGCTCTCCAAAAATGAAATCAAATCCAAAAACAGAACCAGTTTTCCGCAGTGATTTTACACTCAAATATCTGGAATCTGCTAAATAATGATAGAAAATATCAAAATTACGCTTAGTCTGGCCAGAAATGTAACTCAAAGCATTACAAGCTCCAGCTGATACGCCATAAATATTATGAAATTGAATTTCATTTTCAGAAAACACATCTAGCACGCCGGAGGTATATGCGCCTCTGGTTCCGCCGCCTTCCAACACCAAACCTACAGACATGTTCGGCACCTTAATCCTTTCAAATTTGAACTCAATTTTATGTAAAATTTTTATACTCTGTCTTTATTTTAATTTTAACACCGTTTTCATGCAGAGGCAACCGAAAACCACCTTACAGATTTCTGAATTTTCACATATATTTTTTTAAAATACTGGGTATTTATCACCAAAATTATCACCAAATATTTTGTGCTCGTGCCAGATTGACACTAGAAATAAATCCTGCTACATTTATCTCAGAAATACAACGACAATTTCATAATTTAATGGGGGAATTTTTTATGAAGCCCGCTTCCACATTTTCCTCACACGCTGAAAAACAGCAAACACTGTTCATCGCGGTCTTCCTTATGGTTCTGTATGCGGTCTTTTCGATGTGCGATAATCTGAAAGGCATTTTCCTCCCCATTTACAAAGAAGAATTTCGACTTTCAGACACCCAAGCTGGCGCTATTACAATAGCGGCTATGCTGGCTTTAGCTATTTTTCAATACCTTAGCAGCTTCATTGTTGGTAAGCTAGGGTATAAAAAACTTCTGATTCTCAGTTTTTTTGTAGTGAGCGGTGCGATTGTTTTAGTAGTGTTTAGCAGTAGTTATCTTGCGCTATTATCCAGTATATTTTTGCTCTATATCGGTATGTCCATGTTTAATCTGAACATTAATCTATTAGGTCCGGCGCTGGTTGTGACCTCTCCCGCCATTCTGATGAGCTGTATCCACGGTTCTTATGGCCTGGCTAATTCAGCCATGCAAAAAGTCGCCGGAACCTTGCTGGATCAAGGAGTGCCTTGGCGCAACTTTTTTCTGTTTTTACTGATTCCTTTTGGAATTATGCTTATTTGGACTTTTTTCCTTAAAATACCTTATCAGCCACAAGTGGTTAAGAATATCGGCGCGAAGAAAGCGCTCTTTAAAAACCCAATGGTTTATTTATACATGCTAGTAGCAGGATTTTATTCTGCCGCTGAGTCCAGCGTCGGCTGCTGGTTCGTCAACTATATGAGTGAGTCATTTCATATGGGTGCGGATGATCGTTCTTTATACGCTTCCCTCTTTTTTTTATTAAAAACCGTGGGGCTTGTATTTGGTGGCTTTATTATTCGATATTTGGGATATTTCCGTACAATTTTATTCTACGCCGTTGTGGCGGCTCTCTTGATGACCGCTGGTATCGCTTTGGGAAGGCCCGGACTGTTCCTCATTGTTTTGTCAGGTTTAGCATTTTCCTCTATTTATCCCACGCTTCTTACTACTATTCCGAGTTCTTTTGGGAAAGAGACTTCCCAAGCTACCGGATTAATCATGATGTCCAGCAGCTTAACCGCTATGCTTTCCACCCTTCTTATTGGATTACTGAATGATTCTATTGGCACTAGGCTGGCTTTTTTCGTTGTCCCCTTATGGCTGGCAATGGTTGCCATTGCTTCCCGGTTTATTCAACGGACCAATGCAAAAAAAGAATAAAAAGCTAAGAAATAAGTAAAGAGGCTGGATAGGAATAGCGTCCAGCCTCTTTCTCAATATGCTCATTGGTCTAAAATTTTTCCATCTGTGGAGATTGTGTAAACCTGCCACGGAATAAATTTTCCGCTTTTTTGTAGCGCGGTTTTCGCTGCCTGCTCAATTCCACCGCAGCAAGGAACTTCCATACGAATGATGGTTAAACTTTTAATATTGTTGTTTTCCAAAATAGCAGTTAGTTTTTCCGTATAATCCACGTCATCCAGCTTCGGACATCCGATTAATGTGATTCTATTTTTAATAAACTTCTCATGAAAACTACCATAGGCATAAGCGGTACAGTCGGCTGCCACTAAAAGATTTGCGCCGTCAAAATAAGGTGCGGAAATGGGAACCAGCTTGATTTGTACAGGCCATTGGGAAAGTTGGCTTTCCTGAATAAATTTTTCCCGGCTGGTTTCGGATGGTACTGAGTGTTGGATCCTTTTCGATTGCGTTCCCGGACAACCACAAGGCAGAGGAGCGTCAGAGGCATTTCGCTGCTCTTTTTGGGCCTGAGCCGCTTTCACCGCCGCCTGATCATAAGCTGGAGCCTCCCTTTCTTCAAAGGAGATTGCTCCGGTGGGACAAGCTGGCAAACAGTCACCTAAGCCGTCACAATAATCCTCACGCATCAGTTTGGCCTTTCCTCCTACCATACCAATAGCTCCTTCATGACAGGCTTGTGCGCAAAGGCCACATCCATTACATTTCGTCTCATCAATTTTAATTATTTTTCTAATCACAAATCATTTCTCCTTCTTCTTGACTTTGTAATTACAGTATAGTAAAATCAGAAACAAAATTCGGTTGTAATTACAACAAAAAGAGGCTTTTATGAAAATAATTTTATCCCAATCCTGTCCACTGTTTTTTAACATATCGGAAAATGAAATAGAAAAGTTACTGTCCTGTATGCTAGCGAAAGAGAAGCGGTATGAAAAGGGAAAAAACGTGATCTCTTGTGGAAGCGAAGCTTCCCAATTCGGTATATTACTATCCGGTGCGCTAGAAATTTTGCAAGAAGATTTTCAGGGGAATATTATCATTATCGCTCAGATTTCTCCAGGACAACTTTTTGGAGAAGCCTTTGCGATTTCTGAGGTTCCTTTTCCGGTAACGGTACAGTCTTCAGAAACTTCCACAGTTTTATGGCTAAATTATAATAAGCTTTTATCTCCTTGTGAACACGTTTGTCCTTTCCATGCAACGGTGATTAAAAACATGATGGGAATCCTCGCAAATAAAAATATTTTTTTAAATTCCCGCATTGGACATTTATCTAGACGTACGTTGAGAGAAAAGGTGCTCTCTTATTTAAGTGAGCAATCTAGACGTCAAAACAGTCCAAGCTTTACGGTTCCCTTAAATCGACAAAAAATGGCGGATTATTTAGCAGTCGACCGCAGTGCACTGTCATTGGTGTTGAGCAAATTAAAAGCCGAAGGGATCATTGATTTTAAAAAGAACCAATTTACGATATGCGCAAAACCATTTGTCCGTATCGATGAATAGCCTTTTATTGGAATATTTACTGCCTTATTTTTTCCAAAAATCATGGCAAGCAATGATTCGTCATTTTATAATCTCAGTAAGATTATTATGAATTTTCCATAATATCTTTTCTGATCTGTTCTGCCCAATCCGTCACAGAATCTACGCTATAAGTTTCAAAATCTTTTGTATCTATAATCATTGTGCCTATCCGTGCCATATCCTCTAAATTTACTCTTTGAATTTCATCTGTCTGCGAGGAGGTGCAATCGGATAATACCACAACGTTATAGTCTAACGCATTCGCGTCATAGCAGGTAGTGCGTATACAATTAGGCGTCGTGGTTCCCGCTAAAATTACAGTTCGCACTCCTAAACGCCGTAACAAAAGATCTAACTCCGTTTGAAAGAAAGCGCTCCAGCGAGGTTTGACAATGGAATAATCCCCAGGCTGCGCCTTAAGGCCTTCCGGCTGCTGTTCCCCAATTGATCCCGGACTCATACTTTTTCCGCCTGCCAGCCAGGACTGGTAACGAGTAGACTCCACATCACTTCCATCGGTTCTGTAAATTCGCTTGACAAAAAACACGGGGATTTCTTTTTCTCTTGCGAGCCTTACCGCTTTTTCGCAAGTGGGAATGGTTGCGGCGGCTCCACGAATACAATGTGTCGACTCGCTATTTAAAAAACCGTACTCCATATCGATAACGATTAATGCGGATTTGGTTGGATTTCTCACAAAAACGCCTCCAATATTTCTTAAAAGATTCATTCCAATTATAAGGGAAAAGTATCTTATTCGCAAGAACAGTCTTATTTCGGATTTTTTCTATTTAAATGAGTCGATGATTCCGTCAGATTGAATCGGCAAAGAAATCATATTTTGTTATACGGTGCAATCTGTCTAAAAAGTTTCTATTACTTTAGGGAGTTATTGATTCTGTTTGTATTATAAATTTTGTGATAAAATAGAACAAGCGTTATTGATATTAAGGAGGAAATACTATGATTACCGTATTAGAGAATGACCGTATCAAGTTAACTGTTTGTTCCGAAAAAGGAGCCACCGCTAGCATGATTAATAAACTGACTGGTCAAGAGCATATGTGGCAATTGGACACTCGGTATGCCGACACGATTCTTCCGATTACCTTTCCCCATTGCGGAAAGTTTGTTAATGATCAATATTTATTTGAAGGAAAAACCTATCCCATGCCCCAGCATGGCTTTTTAAAGTTGAATGATATGTCTTTTGTTGAAGCGGACGAAACCCATGTTATTTACCGGTTTGAATCAAATGACGAGACCAGAGTGATGTATCCTTTTGACTTCCGTTTTGATTTAATCCATAAACTTTTTACAGATCATGTGGAACTCACTTATCAAATTACTAATATTGGAGATCATGACATGTATTATTCTGTCGGCTCACATGAGAGCTATAGTTCTCCGATTGATTCCAATTGCGATGTTGATGACGGATATTTAGAATTCGAGCATGAGGAAACTGTGGACTATTATGTTTTAAAAGACGAAATGATTGATGGTGAGAAGAAGCCTTTCTTGCGCGGTTCTAAAGAAAAATCTTTGGTCGGTCTATTTGAGGGCGGTGCTATCGTGCTGGATTTAAACGAATTAAAATCTAGGGCGGTTACAATTCGTAATCGTAAATCTCCCTATGGAACCAAAATAGAATTCCCAGACGCAAAAAATTTGATTCTCTGGGCCCCAAAGGGAAAAGTTCCTTTTGTTTGTATTGAGCCTTGGCAAGGTTTTTTCCAAAAAACAGGTCATAATGGAGATTTAAAAACAAAAAAGGATATCATTCACTTAGTTCCAAATGAAAGTCATACTATGACACAACGTTTCTATTTAATCTGAGTCCTTGCGTTTTGAGATAGATTGGATAAATCGCTTAGAATAAATGGCCATAATAGTTTAAAAGTGAAGTTAAAGTACATTAATTTTATAAAACAAAAGGCTATCTGATTTCAAATCAGATAGCCTTTTGTTTTATAAAAAATATTGTGTATTGTATTACCTATTAGAAGGTTAAAAGCTGGTTGATTTAACATAACCAATATTTTTTGTTTTTATAAAGTTAGTTGCTTTAAAAATAGAATAGATACTCTGTGGAACTTTGACCTTTACTCCCACTCTTTTACAATATTCTCCCACACCCTATTTTCAGTGCGTTTTCCTATCATTTCAGGCGTTTTTGAGGGCATTTTTCTATGTCGTATTTTATTTATCGTCCCTCGTGTTGCAAAAAGTGTTGCAATTACTGCAAAGAAATGATACCACACGGTTTTGAGGTTGGGTATGTAGAAATCGTTAATTCATTATAAACAAAAAGCCCGGTTTCGTCAACCGGACTTCATTGTTAGATAGCGCTCTTGATATATAGGTTATCAATGATTTCTGCAATCAATTTTACATTCGCCATCAGCTCATCATCTACCGTTCCTCCGTTTTCAATTCGCTGCAATTCAGCCAATACTTCATTGAGCTTATCATAAACAGCTCTATGGACTTTGCAGTTGCCTTTCACATAAATAGTTCGGTCAAGCAACTTGGATGTAATGTAATCCTGCTTTGTCATTCCTGAAAGCTCTACAACAGTGTTGATCTGTTTGTCCTCTTCTGAAGAAACACGAAAGGCTATTGTTTTATCTCGAAACCTATTATGGGTATCACAGTTTTTAGCTGACATATTTTTACCTCCTCCTAAGACTGTCAAGGTCATTTGCAATCGTCTTTTGGACTTCATCAAACAGATGTCCATAAATATCCTGCGTCGTTTTAATGGATTTGTGTCCTATCCGTTTTGACACCTCAAAAATATCATATTTCTTGCTTATAAGAAGGGATAAATGAGAATGTCGCAACCCGTGTACGGTAATACGCCTCAATCCTGCTTCTTCAGATAACTTGTGAAAACGATTTGTAAGTTTTGATTTAGTAATCGTAAAAATTCTCTGATCGGGAGCAGGAAAGTAGAGCATATCAATGTATTCTCTGAGTTCATCACAAAGAAAAGCAGGCATACTACTTGTGCCTTTAGAAGATACCTCTGCGGCTTTTACGGCTGCCGGAATCATTGATCTATATATCCTGATATGGCTGCCGAAATTCTCCCTGAGTGCTTCCACTGTGCTTTTCGCAAGATTTGTCCTTCCGTCCACAAGCGTCAGAAGAATACCGTCGATTTTCAAATCGGCGTTTGTGTGTTTCCTTACTTTCGCAATCGTCCCCAAAAGCTGCGTCATTCCCTTAGCGGGAAGATACTGCGCCTGAACGGGGATAATCACGCTGTCAGCCGCCGTAAGAGCGTTAAAGGTAATCATACCCAAGCTCGGCATACAGTCAATAAGGACATAATCGTACTTGTCTTTTACAAGGCTCAGATAATTCTTCAGGACGCTCTCTCGGCTCATCGCCGTTACAAGCGTCATTTCCAATGACGATAGACTGAGATTGGACGGTACAAGGTCTACTTTTTCTTTATGGTGCAGAATACCGTCAAAGGGATTTTGCTCCTGCTTCGATATGATCGCCTGTAACTTCTCTGTCAGCGTTACGGAAAGGCTGTCGCTATCCCTCCAGCCGAGGCAGGTCGTTAAATCGCCCTGCGGATCAGCGTCAATCAGAAGCACCTTTTTCCCTTGCATAGCAAGTCCGACGCCTAAATTAACCGTAGTCGTGGTCTTGCCCACACCGCCTTTTTGATTGCATACCGCAATCGTCTTGCAGTTTGACATCTCCGGCTTTACCTCCTTTCATAGATTTCACAGCCTGCCTCAATAAGAGGCGGCTATGTAAAGACCGCAGTATTTGTTCTCAACGCCCCCTGCGGAAAGCGATTCGCTTTGTACGGGAAGCACTAAGGTTACAGTTTGCGAAACCGTATCATAGGAATCTCACCTCTGCCGGGTACTCCGCCAGCTCCGTAGAGAAGTATCATTATCATTCTGACTGTCATTGCCGTTTCAGTAGCAAGCTGAATTTCAGGTCGGGGATTCTCGCTCGTTCTCCGTATATCAATAGGAAAAGTCCCGGCGTACCCACCTTCGGGCTGTTCATCAGAACTAATGTCCTTAGCGCCTGTCTATTCAATTTTCAAGGAACTGTGAAGGGGAAAATCCCTTGCGGGAAACAACCCCTTCACTTATTCCCACTGGGAGAGGTCAAATGCACCCCCTAAATCTCAAAAAAATTTGAAAAAAATTTTTTGCCCTTGAAAATTGCCCTAAAACGCAAAAAAGCCGCCTGCTTCTCCGTAGAGAAACAAGCGGCATAACTGCGATTTTATTCAGATGTATTGCACGGTAATCTTTTTCTTTCGTGCTTTTGTAAATTTGATAAGGACATCATCTACTGCGTCCGTATATCTGCCTTGCGCTATGAGATCGTTTTTGAGAGCAATAAGGGATTGTATAACCTGAGAGTATTCCTGCTCATCTAAATAAATATAATAGTCTTTCTGTTTCATCTGTCGCACCTCCTGCCTAAGCATACTATATACGATCGCAATTTGCTTAACAAGTATGCAAAAGCTTCCAAAAGTGTTATACGACAGACGAAAAAAGGACTCTGACCTTTTTCGTCAGAGTCCTTTTATTACTCATTGTTCAGCTTTACCACAAAGCCACTTATAACTATTTCATCTGTTGCAAAACTTTTTTGTGCGTGATGTGTTGCAAAAGTGTTGCAAAAACGAATCGACGATTCAAGCTATACCCGCAAACCCGCATAAATACTGGCTTTTTAAGCACATCTCAGCCGAGAGTCATCACTCCCACTCGCTCCTGAAAACCACCACTTAAACAATTTTGTATTGGTGATTTAGCACGAGTTATTTTAGTTATCTGAAATATCCATAAAATATGGACTCTCCAAATTTCTGTTGTCATTTTGTTGTCACAAAGAAGTTAATCCTGCACAGACGGCTCAATAATAATCAAATCTTCAAGCAAGTTTATAAGTGCATTAGTATCATTGGTTGTTGAATTGCGACTATAGTTGGCGTATCCAGATCGAATAGACGCTACACAACCTGCATTAATTACTTGTAGATTCCGTTGTTCTGTCAGTAATAATTGTTGTATCGCTAATGGTGTTAATTGTTTCATGTTTCCACCCCTCGAATGTTTTGGTTGTCTGGATAGCTTGTTGTGGTGCTTGCCCTGGAACACCAGAAACAGTTACTTGCTTGATAACCCCTTCAGTAACAAAAGAGTCGCAACCTCCATCAATACTCTCGATTAAAGCTCTGGTAACACTATATGTGCCACCGTTGATTTTTGACACTGCCATTGGATCAAACGGAAGCCCAAACCCTAATTCTGCGCTAATATCATCATATATACTTTTGATAATAGAATAAAGTTTGTCATCTGGTTTTCTTACATTCAAACCAAGTGTATCTTTTGCTTCTCTTCTATTAATGGTATAGTCATGACTACCAGAATCACTACAAAGGAAAGAAATAATATCTTTAATTTTTGCGTTATCTGTCACTTGATTTGTCAACAATTTCTCTGCCAACATTTTTATCTGTGCTCGTGCTCTATAGACTTGACCCAACACAAGCGGATGGACATACTCTGACAGCTTAATCATAATGTTAGATAAAGCAATATCTTCTTTGATTGACAGTTCTTCTTTTGCAAAAGCAAGATATCCTTTGACCGCTTCAACACTTACAGGATAGTTATTTTGAGGCGGAGCATTAGGAATAGGAGGGTTCAACGGAGTATTTACACTTGGATCAATTGGTCCTAATGTAGCTTGCTTAGTCATTATAATAGAATTTGCACCAATACTTATTAATGTTCCTGCACTATGTGCTTTATGGGGAATTACGACCTCTAGTTCATCACAGTATTGCCGCAAAAGATTAACAATATTCCAAGCAGCAGCAGTATCTCCTCCTCTGGTATACAAATACAGTGAGATTTTTTGTTGAATACCGATGTTGTCTAATTGATTAATAAATAGATCAATAACATCTTGTGCAATATTTGCTTCGAAACCAGCACGATCACTTGTAATATATACAAGCACTTTACTACCCAAGTTTTCTTCTAATTTTTGATATAATTCGATTCTGTTAGCATACATAGTTTAATCCTTTCCTATATCTCAAGTATTTTCTCATCTGAAAGCATAAAATCTATACATTTTTCAATGATACAACTTTCTGTTTCCAGATTTTTCATCATCTTCCTAATCGTACACTCCCACACAATCAGACATTTGATATTTTGCTTCTGTAATTCATCTTTTACGATTTGATCTCGCCTGACATTATCGTCAAATTTCCTTTGCCAGAACTCCTGCCTTGACTTTGGCATATATGCATATTTGCACCCCTGATGACGATGCCAGAAACACCCATGAACAAAGATGGCCGTATTATATTTGTTCAAAAAGATATCGGGATGTCCTTGGACGCTTTTTTCCGATATGTGGTAACGGTATCCTCTTGCAAACAGAAGCTTCCGAAAATATATTTCCGACTTCGTGTTTTTGGATCGGATTGCCGCCATGTTTCTGCTCCGTTGTTCAGGTGAAAGGATATCAGCCATCAAAGAGCCTCCACTTCCCGCACATAGTTCACAAATTGGGAAAGCGTCCATATCCTGTCCTGACGATCTGCCGGATAGGATGAGATGTACGGTTTTGGAACAACAAGAATTACATTTTCACTCTGCATTTCATCCATCTGTGCAGGAGAAATCCCCTGTTGAAGAGTGCAGAGATATTTAGGTCTGTCCCGCAGCCGATCAGCTTCGTTGATTACCTGCCTCCATCGATCCTTACAGGTTGTTTTTGCTGCAAGAGAAATCAATCTGTCTGTTGGAAAAGTCGCATTGTGGTACGCCTCCTGCGAAGGAAAGATAAAATCTGGCTTTTTGTTTCCTTCCGTTACTGCCTGTGCGGAATACAAAATACTGTTTCCGTCAAAGATGGCAGACAGATGATGTTCAAGGCTTTTTCCAGCACGACTTTTGCGACGATTCAAAACCATGTTTGCCATCGTAATAAAGGAATCAACAGAATCAAAGCCACGGGAAATTGTCTCTCCATAACGGGCATGTTCAATCGCTCTGAACAGGGCATATTCTGTATTTGTCCATTCAATGATTTTTCGATCTGGATTCGTTCTGATATATTCCAAATGGTTATAGACGCTGTTCTGAATGTTGCGTGCTGCCGCTGACATCTCTTCGGACAATGGGAAATCAACAGTCAGGCCTGAAATAAACTCCTGAATTGCCAGTTGTTCCCGTGTTTCAGTCTGCACCTGATCGGTATCAATCAGCCTGTTTGTTTCGGTTGGCCCGATGCCAAAAGCATCAAGGAACTGGTCAATATCATCTTCGGAATTCAGGATATATGCCTGATAATACTCATCACTGCATTTTGTAAAGATGAATAGAGCACCGGTATATTCCGGTCGCAGAAAAGGAAATCCCCGGCCGAAATTAGTAATTCTGTATTCATTTCTTGTTCCCTGACCGTAATAAATAAAGCGGGTATCTGTTTCAATGTCATCCTGCCATTTGACCTTTACCCATTTTTCCTTGTTCTCGCCCTTGATTCCCGGCTCATCAAACAGAATGGGAACAGACGGTTTGGCAATATAAATGCCAGCCTGATGACCACCGGTCAACCCGGTATCATTAGCAGAGAGAAACTTACAATATGCTTTCCGACTGTTGAGTACAGCCTGAATCGCCTGTACGGCATAACTGTCCGGCACTTCATATCACCTGCCTTTGCGATATTCCTTCAAAGTTCTTCTTGATCTTCTGTGCATCATCAAGCTGCACCAATCGTGTAACAACCAGTTTTGCAACTTCCGTCATCAATGGAACGACAACAGAATTTCCGAACTGTTTATATGCCTGCGTGTCTGAAACCGGGATTTTGAAAGTATCCGGGAATCCCTGAAGCCTTGCGCACTCTCTCGGAGTCAGACGGCGTGGATTTTTCCCTTTCTGTTCAATCAGGATTTCCGATCCGTCCTTATAATAGCGTGCGCTCATCGTCCGGGAAATCCCATCAGGCGGCGCAATACCGTAACCGAAGCCATTTCCTGCCTCTCTGTGTTTCGCAGCATAGTTTTGCAGATAAGTCCACAATTTATCAGACAGGGTATATTTGCTGTCGACTTTTGATTCAAGAATATCTCTTAATACAGGTTGTCTTTTCAGCGGATGCAGCTCGAAATGAAAATCAATATCGTTTCCATAGCGCAACATATCAAAACCGACAATTACAATTCGTTCCCTGTGCTGAGGAACATAACCCTGTCCATCGATAACCTGATAAAAAATTTTATAGTTCAACTCCGCAAGGGATTCCTGAATAACCTTAAATGTTCTTCCTCTGTCGTGGCTGCAAAGGTTTTTTACATTTTCCAGCATAAACGCTTTGGGTCGTTTTGCTTTCAGAATACGACATATATCAAAGAAAAGCGTACCCTGTGTTTTATCTTCAAAACCGGTTGCACGACCAAGACTGTTTTTCTTGGATACCCCGGCAATTGAAAAAGGCTGACAGGGGAACCCGGCAACAAGTATATCATGATCAGGAATATTTTCTGCCGGGACTTTCGTAATATCACCATCAGGCTGAACGCCGAAGTTTGCATAATAAGTCTGCTGGCTGTATTTGTTCCACTCGTTGGAATACACACATTGGGCTCCGGCAGCTTCAAAAGCGATACGCATACCACCAATACCAGCAAATAAATCTATAAAGGTATAACCATCAAGATTCTTGCCGGGTTCTTCCTTCGCTTTAATCAAAAGCTGTCTGATAGCAACCAGCATACAATCCTGAATGGTCTGACTGCTCACAGTAGAATAATTGTTTAACTCTTCATATGTATCATCATCAATTCTTATATGAATCTGTTTTGCCATGCAAATCCCTCCTGGGAAAGAAATAATACCTGATTTATCCCTATTATAGCACGATCGCAGCAAAAAAGCAATGGAATGGGTAAAAAAAGATACCTGTTTGTTCCCAGAAAACAAAGTGCCGCAGATAAACCTGTTTTACCTGCGACACTCTCTGATTATCTCTTGAAAATCAACACGGCATTTACAATCTCCGCCACTCTACTGCGAATGTTGTTCATCCTGCAAACCCATTCCATCTGATTTTCTGCTTTTAGCTGCTCAGTCACGCCTTCACGCTCTGCCATCTGTTCTACCAGCAGAAGAAACATATCTTCGGCCTGCTCGTCAATATCTGCAAGATAACTGTTCAACTTGCCAATTGTGAGCAGATTGGTGTAAAGCACCTTGCGGTGCTGTTTGAGATAGCGCAGGTGCCGCTGTCCCCATACTCCAATAGGCTTGTTTTCTTTTTCGGTGGGTAAGGACAGGCAAGGGAGATCATAATCTCCCTGCCGTACATAAGTCCCGCCCATTTCTTCAAAAATCGTCTTTGTCATTTTGTTTTCCTACCTTTCATAATCTTTTTTTCTAAAGCGTTTTTCACGCTCTTGTGACTGTATTTTTGGTGCAGGAATTGGCTCATAATAAATGCTTTTTTCCTGTTTTTTGAATCTCTCAATGATACCGTCAATAAATTCTTTGACCGCTTTAGGTGCCGCTTTTAACGCTTCAAGATACGGTCTGCACTTTTCCGTCAGCTCAGATAATGCGGTTTTAAGCCGTGAAACTTCCGACTGTAATGACCATATCTGCCTTGTTAGATACTGATTTTCTTCCTGTAATTTCTTTGCTTCAGATACCGCTGAGTAGCTTTGTTTCGCAAGGGTTGTCAGCTTCTCGTAGTCATCAGCCGACACGGTATATTTGCCCGTAAAAGACTTTTTGCCTGAATTGTCAATCTCATTAAAGGTCATAAAGGCATTGTGATTTTCTTCGTACCGTACCTGTTCTCCAGCGATTTTTTCTTGAAGATGTGATAGTTTCTCTTTGTCTTTCTTGATTTTAAATTCAAGTGAAGCTAAGTTTTCAGCAGTACTTCCACGCTCTCCACGGCTGAATCCGTTAAAGCCTGCTTCCTGCATATATTCATAAAACTTGTCCTGCAATATGCTGTAGGAAGTGTGATAGACTTGCTTCCCCTTGCTGTTCAGAATCGGATTTCCGTTTTCATCAAGAGCCTTTTCTGACTTCCATTTCTTTGAATGACTCACTTGATGAATGACCTCTTTCACCTTTCCAACCAGCTTAGGATCTTTACATCGTTTCGTCCAGCGCACCTCTTTATCTACCACCGGCAGCGCCATAATATGCAGATGGTAGTGGTAAATCGGTCTGCCGTACTTTTCGGTCATTGCTGTATTCAGTTCGTCAGCGTGCATTACAGCAGATACAATATTGTCTTTACCGTAAAGTTTTTCTGCAAAATGGAAAGCTTCTTCATAGAATCGGCAGGCATATTCATAGCCGCCGTTCTGTTCAAAATAGTCGGTATTTACATCCATAATCATCTCGTCAAATACCTTGATCTTCTTCTGCTTTGCTTTGAAGAATTTACAGAGAACATCATCTACTGCGTCTGTATATCTGCCTTGTGCTATAAGAGCGTTTTTAAGGTCAATAAGAGATTGTATAATCTGCCAGCGTTCTTGTTCATCTAAATAAATATGGTAGTCTTTTTGTTTCATCTGCCACACCTCCTGACTACCATCACTATACAAAAAAGATACTAAAATTTCAATTATGCCTCTCACAATAAAAAAGGACTCCAACTTTTTATGGTTGAAGTCCTGATCGTATTTATGGCTTTACTTCAAAGCCACTTATCATTATTTCATCTGTTGCAAAATACTTTTTGCTTTCAAGGTGTTGCAAAAATGTTGCAAAAACAATTTAACCATTTGGGTAATGTCCGCAAACCCGCATAAATACTGGCTTTTTAAGCACATCTCAGCCGAGAGTCATCACTCCCACTCGATGGTAGCTGGAGGTTTAGAGGTGATATCATAAACCACCCGATTCACATTGTTAACCTCATTGATAATGCGATTGGAAACCTTCTCTAAAACTTCATAAGGAATTCTAGCCCAATCCGCCGTCATAAAATCAGAGGTTGTAACACCTCTAAGGGCAATGGTATTATCATAGGTTCTTCCATCGCCCATTACACCTACGCTTTTTATTCCAGTCAGTACCGCAAAATACTGGTTAATCTTTCGATCCAATCCAGCAGCAGCGATTTCCTCACGAAAAATAGCGTCTGCATCTTTTAAAATCTCTAACTTTTCGTCGGTAATATCTCCCATAATCCGGATCGCAAGTCCTGGACCCGGAAAAGGCTGCCGCCATACCAATGGACCTGGAATTCCCAGTTCCAAGCCAGCTCGACGGACCTCATCCTTAAACAGGTCACGCAAGGGCTCAATAATTCCCTCAAACCCAACATCCTTAGGTAATCCTCCTACATTGTGATGGCTTTTAATTACAGCGGCTTCCCCTACGCCGCTTTCTACCACATCCGGATAGATGGTACCCTGGCACAAAAATTCAATTTTTCCAAGTTTTTGAGACTCCTCTTCAAAAACCCGAATAAATTCCTCACCGATAATTTTACGCTTCTTTTCCGGCTCAGATACCCCGGCTAATTTCGATAAGAACCGGTCTTTCACATTGACACGAATCAGATTCATGTCGAATTGCTTACGGAATACAGTTTCTACCTGATCTCCCTCATCTTTGCGCAGCAAACCGTGATCCACAAAAATACAAGTTAATTGCTTGCCTACCGCCTTGTGGACTAATAACGCAGCCACGGAAGAATCTACACCGCCAGATAATGCACAAAGGACCTTTTTATCGCCGATCTTTTTTCTTAGATTTTGAATGGTATCCGTGACAAACGAGGACATAACCCAGTCGCCTTTGCATCCGCAAACATTATAGAGGAAATTCTTTAAATATAGATTTCCTTCTCGGGAATGCTCTACCTCCGGATGAAATTGAAACGCATACAATTTTTTTCCCCGGTTTTCCATTGCGGCGACCGGACAACCGTCTGTTTTAGCAATCACACAGAAGCCTTCAGGCGCTTTCGAAATATAGTCAGTATGGCTCATCCAGCAAATATTTTCTGGCTGTGCACCGAAGAACACCGGGGAATTCGTTTCCAGATGAACCACAGTATTACCGTATTCCCTAGCATCTGACTGTTGAACGGTACCACCTAAAAGGTGAGCCATTAATTGTGCGCCGTAACAGATACCTAGAACCGGAATTCCCAAAGAGAATATACCGAGATCACAACGGAGGGCCTTTTCGGCGTAAACACTGTTTGGGCCGCCGGAAAAAATGATTCCTTTATAGCCGTTTTTTGCGATTTCGGCCGCAGAGGTCTGATAGGACTTTATTTCGCAAAACACATTCAAATCCCGGACTCGCCGGGCAATGAGTTGGCTGTATTGAGCGCCAAAATCTAAAATTAGGATCGCTTCATTTCCCAACAATTTCGACATTCCTCTCTTACTCAACAGTTACGGATTTTGCTAAATTTCTAGGCTTATCAATATCGCAGCCTTTCATAGAAGCCACATAATATGCGAAAAGCTGCAACGGTACTACCGCCAAAGAAGGCAGAAGAATATCTTCAGTGCCGGGAATATAAAACACATAATCCGCAGTTTTCTCGATTTCCTTATGCTTTTCGGTGGTCAAGCCCAAAACGACAGCGCCCCTGGCTTTCACTTCTTTGACATTACTCATCATCTTATCAAACAACATGTCTTGCGTAGCCAAAGAGACCACCAAAGTTCCTTCTTCAATTAACGAAATTGTTCCATGCTTTAATTCTCCGGCGGCATACGCCTCAGAATGAATATAGGAAATCTCTTTTAACTTAAGAGATCCCTCCAATGACATGGAATAATCCAGATTTCTACCGATAAAGAAAATATCTCTGGAATTAAAATATTTAGAAGCTAAATATTGAATTGTTTCCTGATGATCCAAAATCTGCTGAATCTGATCCGGAAGAGCCTCCAGCCCTTTCACATATCGTTCTAGCTGTTCCTGTGTAATGGTATTTCGCTTTTCCCCCATGTAAAGGGCCAATAAATACACCACAGCCAATTGGGTACTGTATGCTTTTGTGGTGGCCACGGCAATTTCGGGACCAGCCCAGGTATAAAGGACATCGTCAGAATCATTGGCGATAGAACTGCCAACTACATTTACAATCGAGAGAACTCGAGCCCCTAAACGCCTGGCTTCTCGCAAAGCCGCCAAAGTATCAGCGGTTTCACCAGACTGGCTGATAACCAGGACCAAAACGCTCTCGTCAATAATGGGATCGCGATACCGGAACTCAGAGGCTAAATCAACTTCTACGGGAATCCGCGCGACTTTTTCTAAGATATATTTCGCATTCATTCCCACATGATAGGCAGAGCCGCAGGCCAAAACCACGATTTTACTGATTTTTTGTAAATCTTCCTGGGAAAGTGACACATCGTCCAGAATGATTTTTCCGTTTTTGAGACGCGGGCTGATGGTTTTCCGAATCGCTTCCGGCTGCTCCATAATTTCCTTGAACATGAAATGCTCGTAGCCGCCCTTTTCTGCTGCGGAAACATCCCAGTCTACATGAAACGGCGTTTTGGAGATAACCTCTTTTTCCATATTGTAAACGGTAATGCTGTCCGCCTTCAGCGTCACGATCTCATTATCCTCTAATCGGTAAATATTGCGGGTGTGAGACAAAATCGCGGGAATATCTGATGCGATAAAGTTTTCCCCTTCCCCGATTCCCACAATCAAAGGGCTGTCTTTCCGCACAGCAATCAGCTCATCTGGATGTTCCTGGCTGATCACGCCAATGGCATAGGACCCCTCTACCTTGGTTAAAACCTTGATCATGGTGTCCAGCATATCGCCGTTATAATAGTACTCAAACAGCTGAGCGATTACTTCGGTGTCTGTCTCGGAGACAAATTCCACACCGTGATTTATTAAATATTCTTTTAAGGACATATAATTTTCGATGATACCATTGTGCACTACGGCGAAACGTCCAGAATCGCTCACTTGGGGATGGGAGTTAATATCCGAGGGCTCTCCGTGAGTAGCCCATCTGGTATGGCCGATACCAACGGTTCCCTTAACTTTAGTGCCACCCTCGATCATATCGCTCAATATTTTCAAACGGCCTTTTGATTTATAAATTTCAAGACCAGAACCATCATAAACAGCAATACCGGCAGAGTCATATCCACGGTATTCTAGCTTTTCCAATCCTTTTAGCAAAAGAGGAGCCGCCTGTTCATAACCGATATAGCCAACGATTCCACACAAGATTACTTCACCTCATATCTTGATTTCTGTCTCAACATATCATCAGATCTTATTTCGTATTTCTATAAATAATGTCATCACGAGAAGGTCCATTGGAAACAATACCGATCGGGATACCAATTTCTTTTTCCGCGAATTCCACATATCTTCTGCAGTTCTCCGGTAAATCCTCGTATTTTTTAATGCCCCGAATATCGCATTTCCAGCCGGGTAGGACCTCCAGAATTGGTTTCGCCCTCTTAAGCTTTGTAGTGGACGGGAACGAGTCGATCCGTTTGCCATCTAGCTCGTAACCTACACAAACGGGAATCTCATCCAGATAACCTAAGGCATCCAGCACCGTAAAGGCAATACAGGTCGTGCCCTGTACACGGCATCCATAACGGGTTGCCACCAAATCGAGCCACCCCATTCTTCTGGGACGGCCGGTGGTCGCACCGTATTCTCCGCCGTCGCCACCTCTGCGCCGCAGTTCATCCGCTTCCTCACCAAAAATTTCGCTGACAAACTCACCGGCTCCTACCGCGCTGGAATAGGCCTTGACTACGGTAATGACCTCTTTGATCTCATAGGGAGGGATTCCGCTGCCGCCTACCGCACCGTATCCCGCGATTGTATTGGATGAGGTTACCATGGGATAAATACCGAAGTCGGTATCCTTTAAGGCACCAAGCTGGCCTTCCAACAAAATATTTTTACCTTCCCGGATAGCATGATACATAAAGTCAAAAGTATCCGCCACATAGGGAGCGATAGCCACTTTGTACTCCATCAGTTTTCCAAAGATCTCGTCAACAGAAAGAGGATCTTTATGGTAAAGATTCTGCAGGGTTGCGTTTTTAATTTCCAGAACATGAGCCACCTTTTCCCGCAGGCTGGCTTCATCATCGTACAGCTCGTTAATCTGGAATCCAATTTTGCTCACCTTATCCGCATAAAACGGCGCGATGCCAGATTTAGTCGAACCAAACTTTCTGGAAGAGAGCCTCTCCTCCTCATACACGTCGAACATAATGTGATAAGGCATAACGATTTGCGCCCGGTCAGAAATTAAAATATGAGGCTCCGGAACGCCCCGGTCCTTTAAAGATTTCATTTCCTTGACAAAATTCTCAACACTGAACGCGACGCCATTACCTATAATATTCGTAATATGGTTGTAAAATACTCCCGAGGGAAGCTGATGCAGAGCGAATTTCCCATAATTATTGATAATGGTGTGACCGGCATTGCTGCCGCCCTGAAAACGGATTACCACGTCCGACTGCGCAGCCATTACATCCGTGATCTTTCCTTTGCCTTCGTCGCCCCAGTTGGCGCCTACGATCGCTTTCACCATAAGTCTGAATCCTCCAATTTAAAATTAGAACAACATACGGTAATTATCATACCATAAAACAGAACCCGAAGGAAGATAAATTTATAAAAATTCTTACTTCCTCCGGGATTTTTCATGTTTAGACGTTGATTTCCGCCTGTTCTACTTTCATGTTTCCGTATTTTTTCAAAGCGTTTGCCACCTCATGATCCAAAAAGTCCTCTGTCTGCTGAGGCGCCCTTCCCACATATTTTTCAGGAAGCATGATTTCTTCCAGTTCCTCCATGGAGACACCGAAGATTGGGTCAGCCGCGATACGGGCCAATAGGTCGTTCTCGCCGCCTTCCTCCTTTACCACTCGGGAAGCCGCCATAGAATGCACGCGGATTCTCTCATGGAGCTCCTGCCGGTCCGCTCCCCGCTTGACCGCATCCATCATAATATTTTCCGTAGCCATAAAAGGCAGCTCTTTTTTCAGGCGTTGCTCAATCACCTTGGGATAAACCACCAGTCCGTCGGACACGTTCATATACAGGTTCAAAATAGCGTCTACCGCCAAGAAAGCCTCAGGAACGCTCAAGCGCTTGTTGGCCGAGTCATCCAGGGTGCGCTCAAACCACTGGGTCGCCGCTGTCATATAGGGATTCAGCGTATCCACCATCACATACCTGGCCAAAGAAGCCATGCGCTCGCTGCGCATTGGGTTTCGCTTGTAGGCCATAGCGGAGGAACCAATCTGGTTCTTCTCAAAAGGCTCTTCCACTTCTTTCAAGTGCTGTAACAGACGGATATCGTTAGAAAATTTAGCCGCGCTTTGGGCGATTCCCGCCAACACGTTGAGCATCTGGCTGTCCAGCTTTCTGGAATAGGTCTGTCCGGAAACAGCGAAGCAGGACTGATATCCCATTTTTTCCGCGATTAACTGGTCCAGCCTGCGGCACTTGTCATGGTCTCCCTCAAACAGCTCCAAAAAGCTGGCTTGAGTGCCTGTTGTTCCCTTAGAGCCTAGCAGCTTGGCCTTGGAAAGCTGATATTCCACATCTTCTAAATCCATTAAAAGATCCTGGATCCACAGGCAGGCGCGCTTTCCCACCGTGGTTGGCTGGGCCGGCTGGAAATGCGTAAACGCCAGCGTAGGCAGATCTTTATATTTCCTGGCAAACTCAGACAGAGTGCTGATAACCCCTACCAGCTTTTTCTGTACCAGCTTCAGAGCTTCCGTCATAATAATCACATCGGTGTTGTCTCCCACATAGCAGGAAGTGGCACCTAAGTGAATAACAGGCTTGGCTTTCGGACATTGAACGCCAAAAGCGTATACGTGGGACATAACGTCATGGCGGACTTCCTTTTCCCTTTTCTCCGCCACCTCATAGTTAATATCGTCCTGATGCGCCTTCATCTCGTCAATTTGTTCCTGAGTCACCGGCAGGCCAAGTTCTTTTTCCGCTTCCGCCAAAGCGATCCAAAGCTTTCTCCAGGTACGAAATTTCATATCCGGAGAAAACAAATATTTCATATCTTGGTCCGCATAGCGGGATGACAAGGGAGATTCATAAATATCTTTCATCAATAATCCTCCTTAACGATGCACCGGAGTACAGCGCTGTTCTGGTTTGCCTTCCATCATGTGCTTTGGAACAGGAGCCGGATAATTTCCGGTAAAACAAGCGTCGCAGAAACATTTTTCCCGCTTGCCGATCATCTGGCACAGACTATCAAGCTCTAAGAAACCGATAGAATCCGCACCGCTGAGTTTTCCGATTTCCTCCACCGTCATTTTGCAGGCGATCAATTCGTCTTTCGACGGGATATCCGTTCCATAATAGCAAGGCCAGGTAAACGGCGGCGAACTGATCCGCAAATGCACTTCTTTGGCTCCCGCATCCCGCAGCATGCTGACGATACGATCGCAGGTTGTTCCCCGGACAATGGAGTCATCCAGCATAACAATCCGTTTTCCCTTCACCGCGGTAACTAGCGGGTTGAGCTTAATCCGAACGCTATTGCGCCGTTCCTGCTGAGTTGGTTTGATAAAGGTTCGGCCGATATAATTATTTTTCACAATACCCTTTTCATAAGGAATTCCGGATTCTTCGCTATAACCGATGGCGGCGTCGATTCCGGACTCCGGCACACCGATTACCAGATCGGCATCTACCGGATGCTGCCGGGCCAAAAGCCGGCCCGCCTCTTTTCTCGCTTCATACACGCTGACACCGTCAATCACGCTGTCCGTTCTGGCAAAATAAATATACTCAAAAATACACGGGGAGATTTTTCCAGTACAATGATCCCGAATGGATTTTACTCCGGTGGGATCTACCACCACGATCTCTCCTGGCTCAACATCCCGGACGAACTCAGCGCCGCAGGCATCTAAGGCACAGGTTTCACTGGCAAAGACGTACCCTTTGCCCAGCTTTCCCATGCACAAGGGCCGGAAGCCATTGGGATCTCTGGCGGCGATCAACTTCTGGGGACTCATCACCAGCAGAGAATAGGCCCCTTGGATCTGCGGCATAGTCCGGCAGACCGCTTCCTCAATAGAGCCGCTGTGCATCCGTTCTCTGGCGATAATGTAGGCGATTACCTCAGAATCAATGGTGGTTTGAAAAATTGCGCCCCGATGTTCCAGCTCCCGACGAATTTCGTGAGCGTTGGTCAAGTTTCCGTTATGAGCGATAGCCAGGCTTCCTTTAATATAGCGCATCACCAGCGGCTGAGCGTTTTCCGGTACGCTGTCTCCTGCGGTAGAATACCGTACATGGCTGACACACATCTGTCCGGACAACTTGTCCAAATTCTTGGGATGAAACACCTCGCTTACCAGTCCCATATCCTTGTGATAGGAGATAACGCCACGATCATTTACAGCGATACCGCAACTTTCTTGTCCTCGGTGCTGCAACGCTAAAAGACCGTTGTAAGCCGCGTAAGCAGGTGGCATAACGTCGTCTCCATACAAACCGAAAATGCCGCACTCTTCATGCGGCTTTTCGGCAAATTCTATGTTATTTCGTTCCTCAGAATTCCAATAAGAATGATTCAACATGACACCATCCTAATTTAAGCGAGTCCTACGCGCTTCATCATCTCTGCGTATGCTTCCTCTACACCGCCCATATCTCTGCGGAAACGATCCTTATCCAGCTTTTCGTGGGTTTCCATATCCCAGAAACGACAGGTATCAGGAGAAATTTCATCCGCTAAGAGGATCTCGCCATCGCAGCGTCCAAATTCCAGTTTGAAATCGATCAGTTCCACACCGGTCTTAGCGAAAAACTCCTTTAAAAGATCGTTGATCTTAAATGTCATAGAAGTAATGGTATCCAGTTCCTCTCTGGTAGCATAGCCCATGGCCAGCACATGGTATTCATTGACCATCGGATCGCCCAGATCGTCATTCTTGTAGCAGAACTCTAAAATGGGGCATTTCAGCTCAGTTCCCTCGGCAACACCTAAACGTTTGGAAAAACTGCCAGCAGCCTTATTGCGAACGATAACCTCCAGAGGAACAATCTGAACCTTCTTCAAAACGGTTTCCCGGTCATTCAGTTCCTCCACATAATCAGTTTTCACACCATTCTTCTCCAGCATCTGCATCAGATAGTTGGACATTTTATTATTAACAACGCCTTTTCCCACGATCGTGCCTTTTTTCTGGCCGTTAAACGCGGTAGCGTCATCTTTATACGATACGATGACATACCGGTCATCATCCGTAGCGTAAACCTTTTTTGCCTTTCCCTCATACATCATTTGTGCTTTTTGCATGATTGAATGCCTCCTTTTAATTCACAGCAAATATCTCTTTCACTGGCCACAAATCTATTTTTATTATACCTTGCCTCGACAACTTTCGCAATAAGCGAAAAAAGAGATTGCGAAATTCCCGCATTTCACTAGAAAAAACAACAGGGTTCCCTATGGGTTTTAGCTTAAGTTACAATAGAAATCACGCGAAACCAAGTGACAATAGACATTGACTTAAATTTACAAACAAGAAAAGCAGCGGGCAGAAGCTGCTTAACACCAATCTTCCTCCGCTGCTGCTTTTATAATAAATGAATGTTATGTTCCTCGCAGAGCCGGACAGTTTCCTCCGGCCAAATAGATGCCTGCACCTCACCGATATGTGCCCGGCGCAGGAAAAACATACAGATTCTGGACTGTCCAATTCCACCACCGATGGTATCAGGAAGCTCGTTGTTCAAAAGCGCCTTTTGGAAAGGCAGCTTTGCCCGTTCCATACATCCCGCGATTTCCAGCTGAGCCTTTAACGCCTTTGCGTCTACTCTGATTCCCATAGAGGAAAGCTCCAGGGCAGTATCCAGCATAGGATAATCCACGATAATATCCCCGTTTAAGGTCCAATCATCATAATCAGGCGCCCTACCGTCATGGGGCTTGCCGTTTCGCAAAGCTCCGCCAATTTCCATCAAAAATACTGCGCCGTGTTCTTTTACGATCTGGCGCTCCCGTTCCTTAGTGGTAAGACCGCGATAACGGTCTTCCAACTCAGTAGTAGTGACAAAAGTGATATGCTTCGGCAGCACCGGCTTGATTTGAGGATAGAAAGAAGCCACATACATTTCGGTGCGCTTTAAAACCTCATAGATCCGATTCACCACATTTTTTAAGGTATCGATAGTGCGCTCTTCCTTGCCAATGATCTTTTCCCAATCCCATTGATCCACGTAAATGGAGTGAAGATTATCCATATCCTCATCCCGGCGGATCGCGTTCATATCGGTGTAAAGTCCTTCTCCCTTACTGAAGCCATAACGCTTTAACGCCATGCGCTTCCACTTGGCTAAAGAATGTACAATCTCTACCGGCGCGTCATCCAGTTCTTTAATTCCAAAAGCAACAGGACGCTCCACGCCGTTTAAATTGTCGTTTAAGCCAGAATCCGGGGTGACAAACAAAGGCGCGGAAACCCGGGTCAGAGAAAGGGCTTGGGAAAGCTCTCGTTCAAAAAAATCTTTGATCAGCTTAATGGCAACCTCTGTTTCCCGAATTGACATACCTGTGTCATATTGGTCAGGCAGCTTCAAGTTCAGCATTGGCAGGATCTCCTTTATCAAAATCATAAGCGTGACACGCTTATTAATATCTGCTCAAGTAATTTTTAATTTCCCACTCTGTTACCACATTGCGGTACTGATTCCACTCTTTTTGTTTATAGGCCACATATTTCATGAACGCATGGGATCCCAGAGTTCTATGAATCAAGCTGTCCTTTTTCATCGCCCTGATCGCCCTGTCTAAATTATCCGGGATATTTTCAATGCCCATGGCTTCCCGTTCATCGTCAGTCAGTTTAAAGACGTTGCTGTCGATCGAAGCAGGAGGCGCTAACTCCCGTTTAATACCATCCAGACCAGCAGCCAGACAAACCGCCAGCACCAAATAAGGATTCGCGGAAGGATCTGGGTTCCTCAGCTCGATTCTGGTACCCGCGCCTCTGGCGGCAGGCACCCTTACCAGCGGGCTGCGGTTCTGCGCCGACCAGGCGATATAAACCGGCGCCTCATAGCCCGGCACCAGGCGTTTATAAGAATTCACGATCGGATTGGTAATCGCAGTCATGCCCTTTGCGTGATCCATAATACCGGCAATGAAATGATAAGCGATTTTAGAAAGGCCGTTGGGATCATTCGGATCAGCGAACACATTTTCCCCATCTCGGCAAAGAGACATATTGATATGCATACCGGAACCCGCTTCGTTGAAAAGGGGTTTTGGCATAAAGGTGGCATGAAGCTTATGGCGTTCCGCGATAGATTTTACCGCCAGCTTAAAGGTCATGATATTGTCAGCGGCGGTAAGCGCTTCGCTGTATTTAAAATCGATTTCGTGCTGCCCGGGTGCACATTCGTGGTGGGAAGCCTCAATTTCAAAGCCCATATCCTCAAGCGTCAGACAAATATCTCGTCTGGCATCCTCCCCGCGATCCACAGGCCCCAGCTCGAAATAGCTTCCGTGATCGATGGTGGTAGTGGTGGGATATCCCTCGTCATCGGTTTGGAACAGGAAAAACTCACACTCCGGCCCTACGTTAAACGTAAAGCCCATTTTGGCGGCCTCCGCCAACGTACGGCGAAGAATGCTTCTGGGGTCGCCTTCAAAGGGAGCACCATCGGTTTTATGGACATCGCAGATTAAACGGGCCACTTTGCCGTGCTCCTGTTTCCAAGGATAAATCATAAAGCTATCCAAATCTGGATATAGGTACATATCGGATTCTTCGATTCGCACAAAGCCCTCAATCGAGGAACCGTCAAACATGCATTTGTTGGCCAGCGCCTTCTCCAATTGGCTTTCCGTAATGGCCACATTTTTGCATTGTCCGAAGATATCGGTAAACTGCAGACGTACAAAGCGGATGTTCTGCTCTTTTACGATGCGTATGATTTCCTCTTTGGTAAATCGCGGCGTTTTTGCCATTTCTGCCATTCTGCTTTCCCCCATACGAAATTTTGTAAGCCCAGCGGCGCGGCCCTCAAAAGAAAACGTTCCAAATAAATGCTTGGAACGCTTAAGCCGAAAGGCTGATTTTCATTGTGATATCGATAATTATTATACCATTTTTAAAATGGCGATTTCAAGAGATTCCGAGGCTCAAGGCCCAAAACAAAAATTTTTGGCGTTTTCCATAAGGAAGAAAAAATTTTGAAAGAAAATGTATTCATCTTCTAACAGAAATCCCTCTTCCCGCCAGATAGGTCTTAAGTTCCGGAATAGAGATTTCTCCAAAATGGAACAAAGAAGCCGCCAAAACTGCATCTGCTTTTCCTAGTGTAAAAGCGTCGTAAAAATGAGAAAGCTTTCCAGCGCCACCGGAAGCGATCACCGGAATCCCTACCCGTTGCGAGACCTCCCGGGTAAGATCTAAATCATACCCCTCTTTCACGCCGTCACAGTCCATGCTGGTCAACAGAATCTCTCCCGCTCCACGGCGTTCGGCTTCCACCGCCCATTCTAGGGCGTCGATTCCCATATTAATTCGTCCGCCGTTAATATAGACGTCCCAGCCTTCTGTTTCCCGACGCTTGGCGTCAATAGCGACTACCACACACTGGCTGCCAAACTTATACGCCGCCTCATTGATGATCTCTGGCCGTTTGATCGCGGCGGAATTGACAGATACCTTATCCGCACCAGCCCGTAAAAGCTGAGTGAAATCTTCTACCGTGCGGATGCCGCCTCCCACAGTAAAGGGAATAAATATTTTTTCCGCCACCTGACTGACAATATCCAGCATAATCCCTCTGGCATCGGATGAAGCGGTAATATCCAACAAAACCAGTTCATCTGCGCCTTGACGATCGTAAGCGATCGCCGCTTCCACCGGATCCCCGGCGTCCCGCAAATTTACAAAACTAGTTCCTTTTACCACCCTGCCGTTTTTTACATCCAGGCAGGGGATAATTCTTTTCGCGTGCATTCAGCGTTCCTCCCCTCTGGTAATGGCCGCAAAATTGCGCAACATATTTAATCCGACGCTTCCGCTCTTTTCCGGATGAAACTGTGTGGCGAAAATATTTCCTTTTTGCACCGAGGCGTCGATGGAGACGCCGTAGCTTGTCCGAGACGAAACAATCTCCGGGTCGTCAGCAGTCAGATAATAGGAATGTACAAAATACACATAAGGGTTTCCTTCTATTCCGGCAAACAGTCCGGTCCGGCGCGGAATCGTCAGATCATTCCAACCCATATGGGGAATTTTCAATCCTTCTCCCGCCGGAATTTTTGTGATCTTTCCCTTCAAAAGCCCTAATCCCTTTGCGCCGGGGCTCTCCTCACTGGCCTCAAACAAAAGCTGAAGCCCTAAACAAATTCCCAAAAAAGGCCTTCCGCTATTGGCGTATTCAATCACAGGTTCCGTCAGGCCAGAAGCTTTCATACAGTCCATAGCATCCGCGAAAGAGCCTACCCCAGGCAAAATTGCTCCATCCGCCTTTTGTAGTACCTGCCGATCTTTGGTAATAACAGCGTCGCAGCCGATATAATGAAGTGCTTTTATTACACTTTGCAGATTTCCAGCGCCATAATCGATTACAGCGATCACAATAACCACATCCCTTTGATTGGATTACCACCTTATTAAGGCTACGGCTTATTTTAGCATTTTCTTCTTTAAATGGCAAATAACTTATCAAAGGTTCTTAAAAAAACGTATCATTCATGTCGTTTATTGATTCCAGACGATCCCTTTGTCAATTTGATTCTCTTTAAACGAGTTGGAAAAGGATTTTTGAGCGTTACTTTCAAGCGTTAGCTGAGGCAGCGCCGCGACCTTTCCTATCCCGACAAAAGTTCTCGCTGTATTCCGTGGCACCTTCTCATAAAATCCGGAATTTAAGAGCTTGAGGAGCTAAGAAAAATCGAAAATCATTGAATGTTAAAAATAGACTTTGTTGTTCTTTTCATCAGTTTACAGCCATATTTTATTGCTTTCAAAATATAATTGTGATATAGTATAAAGAATCTTTATATCTGGGAGGAGTCAGAATGGATTATCTTGCGTTGTTTGGAATCGCCGTAGGCCTTTCCATGGACGCGTTTGCGGTTTCTTTGACAAACGGAGCGGTTACCAGAAATCTCAGGCTTAAACACGCCTTTGGTATCGCTTTAGCGTTCGGTGTTTTCCAAGCAGTAATGCCCACGATAGGCTGGCTGGTCGGAATCGCGGGAAAAGGTATCATTGAGTCGGTCGATCATTGGGTGGCGTTTATTTTGTTGGGATACATCGGCGGGAAAATGGTTTATGACGCTATAAAAGAAGCCAAAAACCACGAACCAAAGGAATGCAGGGATCCGATCAGCTTTAAAATGCTGATGGTCATGGCGGTGGCAACCAGCATCGACGCTTTAGCAACAGGAATTATCCTCCCCTCTGTCGTTGGCGCTTCTACTGTTCTGTTGATGTTGATCGCCGTAGGTCTCATCGGTTTGACAACTTTTATCATCTCTTTTGCAGGTGTTTACATAGGAAAGAAATTCGGCGATCTGTTTTCCTCTAAGGCAGAGCTCTTGGGAGGCTTGGTGCTGATTATTATTGGCAGTAAAATTCTAATCGAACATTTATTGGGAGCTTAACACGCTTATGTCTATTTAGAGGCGTTATTTTATTCCGCAATTTATCAGAAAATCCGGTGGCAGATCGCCTCCGGATTTTTGTTTTTCATAGAACTTCTAAACACATCTGAAAAATAACATGAAAGAAACGGTTTCTACTAGTCCTTTTCTCTGAATCTCTTTGGAAAAGGAATGACAGTTTTCATTATCGCCTAAACGGTGTCGGTGTGAAACTAGCGGAAAACATCTTAAATGTCGCGAACATAGCTGGCAGATTGAGAGAGTCGGCTGTGAAAGGACTCAAAAAGATATTAGGTTAACCACTTTGATGCTAAGAAAAACGGTACTGGGATTTAATTTGTTTGGAGCTTAATCGCCATACTGATGCTAGAAGAAACGTCATAATAGGCGTAAAGCCATACTTGTCACGACGCGTTTTCTTTGAGAAGATTGGTAAATCTCTTTAAGAATAGTAAAAGGTCCCGACGTGGTTTACATCTGAACGTTTTAGGGCGCAGGTCTTCATAGCGGGGTTGATCAAAATATTCACAATAGGATATTGCGGACGCATGTTATTTCCGTAATCCGTAAGAATAAAAATGGCGGCCAATTTGGTCACGGGTACTTTTAATAGGAATAATAAAAATTAGAAGACTTGGAGCGTAAATCAGCTTCAAGTCTTACTGAAAAAACAAAGCTAGAAAAGATACAATTTTTTCGCTGTCACCTATTGAAACAAAAAGCCCGGTGTTTAAATATGCTCTGAGCTCTATTGGTAAAGACGGACTAAATCCGCTACCCGAAAGCGCGTGCCTCATCGATCAAAAAGAAAGAGCTCAGAGCGTGTTAGCTCCAAGCCCTGCCTGTTTAATGGGACTATAAACCGTATCGGTACGGGTATCTTGAGTTATCATTTAAAATAATCGTATTTACAATTTGGGCATTTAGGATAATCAATATCATGAGATATTCCGCATTTGGGACAAGTTCGTTGCAAAATTTTATCTTCTACTGTTTCGTCAACAACCTCATTTTCTAGCTTCGCTTTTTCTATACGGTATCGCTTTGCTTTCTTTAGATAAGCAATGCCCAAAAGCAGGAAAAACAATGATATTACTGACATTATGATTAAAGTAATAATTTTATTTGCCAGAGGGGATTTAATCAAGTCCGAATAATGAACAATTACATCCGAAAAAAATAAGAATAAACCCAATGCCAAAAAAAGAGCAAACCCAATGAAGCCCACTATTGCTAATGGCATTGCGTTTCCCGGTGCCGATACTGTAGGAGGAACTCTACCGGTACCAATGTAATATCCCGGGTTATACATATTATTTTGAAACTCAATAACATCCTTAACTTTCTTTAAAGAATCGTATTCTTGCTCCAAATCCTTATCACTGTCATTCATAATATCACAGCCTTAAGTCTATTATAGCGTTAGTTCCTATAAAATATAATATAATATATGATTATATTACATTACATCATATTACATCAAATCCACCATAGTCGCAAGCATTTTGATTCCTAAAAAAATTCCGGACGCTGTTTGCGTCCGGAATTTTTGGGACCAAGGACTAAAAAAGATGCCGCACGCACGCGAGCTTCTTACTGCAAAAAAGAAGAAAGCCCCGAACGCGAAGTGCGTGTCGAGGCTCTCGACTGTGTTAGGACGTCACTCTGATAGCGGAATATATATTTCTCACGGCTTTGCTTTGCGGTACGCCTAGAGCGAAAGCCGTGAGAAAATGAGAATTTGCACCAATTTTAGATGAGAATATTGTATCAACGATAATACATATTCTTCTAAATTATATCAATGCTACTCAATGCTCGGGATAATCTGTTAACTGGTGTATAATGAAAAAAGAACAAGGAGGTAGATGACAAAGGCTAGAGCCAGCCAAGCCCCAGCACCATTTCTGAAATGGGTTGGCGGCAAAAGGCAGTTACTAACAGAAATCGAAAAACGTGCGCCGAAGAATTACGACAAATATTTTGAACCTTTTCTAGGCGGCGGTTCCGTTCTTTTTAACTTTACACCGCATTCTCCAGTCATAAACGATATTAACCCTCATCTCACAAACACTTACCTTCAAATTAAAAACAATCCGCAAAAACTATTTGAGGAAATCCGTAAGATTGATGCAATTCCTTGTACTAAAGACTACTACTATTCAATCCGAAGTAGATATAATGAAAAAATATCGAGTAACCAGCTCGACGAAGAGTGTGCGGCCCTCATGATTTGGTTAAATAAGCACTGTTTTAATGGCATCTATCGTGTCAATTCTAAAGGTCTATTTAACGTTCCATTTAATAATACTACCAACGTCCAAACCGCCATTCCGGAAAACATCCAGGCTGTCAGCAATTATTTGAATAGATCTGGCGCAATAATTCTTACTGGCGATTTTGAAGACGCATGTCGAGACGTTTCGGCTGGCGATTTCGTATATTTCGATTCACCATATATTCCTGAAAGCAAAACCGCGAATTTTGTAGACTATACGAAGGAGGGATTTTCTTACGAAAATCATGTTCGCCTAGCAGATCTTTTCAAAAAGCTCGACGAAAAAGGCGCTAAGTTATGGAATATATGCTGAATGAGCTGGGAATTACAGCTCCGGAGATCTCATCAACGCAGACCGGTCAATCGGAATTTGACATAACCTCTATGCTGGGCGAGTGGACGCTTGAAGTTGCGCAGCCCAATACGGAAAATGTCAGCCGTCACCTGATTCGACTGAACGCTGACGGTACGATGACTTTAAGAGCCGAGGACGGAAGCTGGCTTGATTATACCTATACGATGGATGAAACACATTTTTATTACACCTATTCGGCAACCGGTATCACAGGCGGCGGAACGTATGCGATCTCCGGGGACAAGATCATCCTTTCCAAAGAGAGCTAGAAAAGGATCTAGGCTTTTGGCGGCGCATATGCTCTGCTGATAGCGATTGCGGCCATTGGCGGTCTAATTGTATTTCTTGGAGGTAGAAACATGAACGAAACAAAGAAAATAAAATTTCCGGTAGCAGCGATTTTCTGCACAGCCAATGTGCTACTGGGGCTAATAAGCATTTTTATGACCTATGTTTACCATTCTGGCAGTGGGGCTCCCCATGACCTTCTTGCTGGGCTGGTGGCTGACGCATCCCTATAAAAAGGAAAGGGCTGTCTACCAAATGCCTGTTGCGCAACCATATGGACAGCCTTACGGACAGCCGGTCTATCAGAGCGTTGGCGTTTCAGACGCCGCACAAAAGGTATTCTGTACTGGCTGCGGCAGAGAGCTTCCGCCGGATGAGGATTTCTGCGGTGCCTGCGGTACAAAGCGTCCCACAATCAAAGGAAGTGATCATACGGAGCAAGGCAACCATATTGAACTATGAGGACATCCCTGTTGGATGAGAATACGGAAATACTAAAAACGGAGGAAATCTAAATGAAAAAATGCATCACAATTTCCCTTATTTTCTGCATGCTTCTAGCTTTAGCCTCTTGCGGCAAGACGGATACGAGTTCACCAGAAAACAGCATAAGTATCGATACAGAGAATATGGAAGAATCAGAGGAAGCTGAATATTCCGAATCAGAACAATCCGAATATACTGAGTCGGAAGAAGAATTCATCACCGTTGACAGATCAACTATAAAGAACGCCACCGGCTATCACAATGGGTACAACTACGTCACCTTCAATGACGGAACCTCTGCTGTCTTTGATATGGACGGAATCGAGGTTGCCCGGTTCCCCTTTGCCATGGAATACGAATATACCAACTGGCTCAATGATGACCTGCTGGTGGTGGCAAGAGAAGGTGTCCATTTTGCGGTTTATTACGACGAATTCGCAATTCTCAGTATTTCCGAAAGCATCATCTATGACAGCACAAAGGACGATGAGCATGATTGGACCTACCTTGGAGGCTATGGGAACACCATTTTGGTGCAGCGTTATTTGCAGGGCTTTAACGTTGACGCCACCTATCAGATTTCTTTTACCGATCCATATGGTTCGGAGCCGGAAGCCTGGACGGACGTAGCAGACCGATTCGCATATGACTATGATCTGGGTGAAGGGATGTACCTGCTGAATACCGGTTCCTCGGGAAGCGCAGAGACGGATGATATACGGCTGTGCAGTTTGTCGGACCGAAGTATTGTCAAGCTTTCAGAATATCCCGGCTTGCTTGACGGCGCTAAGTTCTATGACGGATATATTGTTGAAGGTTCCGAGGACTGCAAAAAGATGGATATGTCCGGGAATGTTTCACGGACATTTGGTGAGGACATACACGCTAGCGGACCTAGTTGGGGAAATACCGTTTATGCAGAAGGTTTGATTGGATTTATAAGTGTCTACCCGTATGATAACCATGATGATTATCGGTCCGGGTACTTTGATGTCAACGGAAATTGCATTGTCGATCTGAAAGAATACACCGAACGATATTATTTTGACAGCATGGGCGCTTTCCTGAATGGCCACGCCGGGGTAATTCTGGAGGCAAAAGACAACGGAAGCAAATTCTACGCCTGCTTCGATTCCCAGGGCAATCTGATGTATGAACCCTTTATGTGTGAAGACGGCTCTTCGGATATTGAATTGATTGACGGCGGGTATTTTCTCGCAAAAGCCTATGGAGCAGACAATACCTTCTATGACGTCACCGGCGAAACCTATATCCCCCTTACAGATGACATGAGCTTCTTGCCCGACAATGTGACCTTTGAGGGCGTCACCACAGATGGTGACCAGTATTCATACAGCGAGGGAATTTTCACAGTCAAGGCAGATCTCGGGACGGGCTATGCCCATGTCTACGAGCCTTGCTATGAATTTTACCAAAAAGACGGAACTCAAATTTACCTTCAGATGAAAGTAGACCCCATGGATGGCGAATTCTAAGTGTGATGGATACTCTTTTCTATTTGAAGGGAGAACAAAGGAGAAAGCGATTATGAAAGCAAAAGAAACATGTAGCTGCGGTCTGTACTTCTGACCGTCATCCTGTGTGCGACCATGCTGAGTGCCTGCGGAGGCGGCAGTGATTTGCCGTTCTTGTCCGGGTACTATGAATGTGAGAGCTATGCCTTTGACATCAGCGCCGTGGAATTTGAATCGGACGGAACTGTAACGCTCTACATGGACTGGAATTATACGGGTACATACAAAGCAAAGGGCGATGGCTATTTGCTCGAGATCACCGGTGGACAGAGTTCTGTTTCCGGTCTGCTGGCAAAAGAGAAAAACGATGCCTACAAGATTACCGTTGAACCCAATGATGACGGAACGCTTACGGTGTATTTGAAAGCAAAGAGCGGATATATCTACTACGGAGATCCGTCCGCCGTCTTCTCACCAAAATCGTAAAAATGGGCACTGATACCACAGCTTTCGTAATGGCGGTACAGAAATAGAAATACGAAAGGAAAAACAAGGAGGAAAAAAATATGGGTGGAATTATTGCAGCGGTCGTTTTGATTGTTGTAGCTATTGGCTTCTCGGCATGGTGGAAAGGGCGCTTGATTGGTCAGGGAAAAATCATCCAGCGTGCAAAAGACTTTGTGGAATATGCAGAGATTTTTACAACTCGACCGATTGCAAACGAGGAGTATGTCGCAGCCTTAAAAGCATTGGATTTAAAGAAAACCGGCGTTTCACTGGAGGGTAACACAAAGGCTGTCAAATTCAGTGGTAATAATAGGTGTCAGCGTGCATCCCCATAACGAGGTCAGCGGTGCAGGAACGGTTCAGTTCACCCTCAATCGTCAGCTCGTTTGAAATCCATACTGTACCGGTGCTGCGGTCGCCTACCACATAGCAGGCTTTGTATTCTTCCGGTTCGATCACAGCAGCGAGGAAATACCAGCCGTTGTTTACCAGAGAAAATGGAGGCGTTACCGACTCGTCCAAAATCAGGGAGCCGGAGGAATTATAGAGCATCAGGCGGGGCCGCCCGGAATAAAGCGAAAGGTACAGGATCGGCTGGCCCGGCCCCTGCCGGGTGTTAAAGATTGGGCAGAAAGTATTACCCACAGAATAAATGGTGGGGTTCATCCAGCCACCCACAACGATCCGTTGTCCCAACTCGGAGAAGATGGAGCCGTTGTTCACAACATGAAGATAGGTTCTCTCCGATGTAGGATTATTGAGATTTAAGCGGAAATAATACCCGCGCCAGCCTTCCAGCAGATTGGCCGTGGTGCCGTTCCAGTTAATAATATTAAAATCCCGGCCATTGCCGGAAGAATCTATCAGACGATTGTTGCTGTCCGGTTCGGACTCATTAAAGCGCCAGAGGCCGGAGGCAGCCCATGCGGCTGGAAATTCTCCGGTAAAATCCTCCTGCACAGTCAAAGTTGTCTTTACTGCCATTGCTTACCTCCATCGGCTTTTTGCCTGTATGTGAAGCTCGGTAAAAACGGCACTGCCCTCGACTGCAATTTCCACTTCATTCACACCCCGGCGCAGTACCGGGAAATTCAGCTCCTCCAAACAGGGCAGGCCGTTTCGCAGGGTATTGCCCGCACTGTCCGTCACTTTGGCCGTTACCATTCCGGTGTCGATTACCAGCACCTCATCCGCAGCCAGTGGGCCAATCACCCGCAGGGTTTCTCCATTGGTCGTCAGCACAACCGCGCCAGAGGAAATTGTCCCTTGCAGGGAATACACCGGCTCGGAATCTGTATTCCCGGTTTCACACTCCACCTCATGCTCCCCCGCTTGGGAGAGGGTAAAGGTTTCATCATCCAGCGCATATCCGTAAGGGTCAGGGCAAAGAAAACGGAGGGTAAACGAACCGGCTGCCCGGAGGAGCCGTTCACAATCCACTGTATCGGAGAGGCGGGCCATAAAATACCGGTCTGGCACATCATCCAGCACAAGCTGTTTTGTCCCTGCCGTAGGATCGAGCCATGCCGCCACCTGATCCAAAACCGCCACCATATCGGCAAAGGTTTTCTGCGGATAAACATTGCAGGCAACATCAATATACCGCTCGCCGCTGTCTGCCCCAAAGTCTGCAAGGCCCGCCTTGCCGGGGACAGTTTCCGTATTGCTCCGAAGGGTGGGAACCATCTGCCAGCCGGTAAGATGGGCCTTGACGCTCATAGATTGAGAAGTAATTCCGTTGTATTGAAAGCCCAAGCGCCCACCTCCTTACGCTGTGATGATCCGGCCCTGTGCGCGGGAGCCGACCTGCATGAGATTATATAGTTCCTGAGAAATCCTGCGGATGTCGTCCTCGCTGCGGACAATCATCTGCTGTACCATAACGAGCGGGCCGCTGCCAGCCGCCGTAAAGGCTGCGCCGGTCATACCGCCCGTCACATTTGCATTTGCGTTAAACTGGTAGTCCGTGGGGATAGCAGTCTGCATATCCTGCGCCAGCTTATTCATTACCCCGTCAATATCCGAGGACATTTTCTCAGCGGCAGAAACGGCCTGCTTTCCATTATCCTGAATGGAGCCAGCCAGACCTTGTACCAGCATTTCACCAACCCACGCCATCTCTTTCGAGGGAGAATTGATACCGAAGAAGCTGCAAATTCCATCCCAAATCGAAGAAATCCAGCCGGAAACTTTGTCCCAAATCCAGCCTGCAAGGCTCTGGATACCAGACCAAAGGCCCTGCACAATGTTCTTACCAACATTGACGATCTGGCCCATGGAGGAAGTGAAGGCGTTGACAATCCCCGCAATAATCTGCGGCACCGCCTTCACGATTTCCACGATAATGGTGGGCAGGTTTTGGATCAGCGACACGAATAGCTGAACGCCCGCCTGTATGATCTGAGGAATACTGTTAATCAGGGCGTTCACTAACGAGGAAATAATCTGTGGGATAGCTCCAACTATGGTGGTAATGATGGTCGGAAGGTTCTGAATGAGGGACACCAGCAGGCGCACGCCTGCGTCGATGAGCTGCGGGATGCTTCCGACAATGGCTGTCACTAACCCTTCGATGATCTGCGGGATGGCCGCAACAATCGCCGTGATAATATCCGGCAGGGCCGCCACCAGCGAGGTCAGAAGCTGGATTCCGGCATCAATAATCTGCGGAATAGAGGCCACGATAAACTCCACGATGGCAACAATGACCGCAGGAAGCGCCTCAATCAAAACCGGGATGGCGTTCAAAATGCCCTGGGCCAAACCCATGACAAGCTGCAAAGCGCCTTCTAAAAGCAAAGGAAGGTTGGCAATCAAGGTCTGCACTACCGTCATAATGATCTGGACGATGGTTGGAACAAGCTGCGGCAGGGCTTCGCCAATCCCAAGAGCCAGTGTAGCGACCATCTGCGCAGCCGCCGCAATGAGCTGCGGGAGCAAAGTCAAAAGGCCGTTTGTCAGTTCCAGAATGATGGTAACGGCTGCGCTTGCAATATGTGGCATGGCCGCCACAATCCCATTTGCCAGCGCCACCACAATATCCACGCCTGCGGACAGCAGGGCCGGAAGGCTGGCAAGCACTGCCTGCCCGATCATGGGAACAATGGCAGACACTTTTTCCAGAAGCACTTCCACCAGACCACTCAGGCCCTCGGCAAAGGTTTCAGCCGATCCGGCTGTCCCTTCTAAAACGCCTTGTAACCCTTCCCCCATAAGGGCCACAAAAGGGATCATGGCCTGCAGTACGTCCGCTGCCATGAATTTCAGCGTTGTCATAATCGGTTCCGCAATGGCCCCCAGCTCTGCATAAGTGCACCGATGATAGTTGCATCTGATCGAGATGTTCCAGGCAATATAGCCGCGATAAGCTGAAACATTCCAATCCATAGCGCTGCTTGATAAGTTAGCTTCGCGGAGGATTCTATGGTCGGCGTTCTCTCCTTATTTTGGTGTTCCACCACCAGAAATAGGACGCCGAACAGAGCCAGCATGACAATCACCACGAGTGGGTGAAAGAAAAGAGTATTCAACACATCACTCCACAGGATGCCTACAACCCCGGCGGGAATACAAGCTACAATGATCTTTGGCCACAAAGCTAAAACATCCTTTTTCAGGTGGGGCTTACCATGGAGCGAAACTGGACAGAGTTTGCTCCAAAACAGGAGAAGTACCGCCAAAATTGCGCCAAGCTGGATCACCACATAGAACATCTCCATGAACTTCGGTGTCATATCAAGCTGGACAAACTCATCCAGTAAAATCATGTGTCCTGTACTGCTAATAGGCAACCACTCAGTAATTCCTTGCACCACACCAAAAACTACCGCTTTGATAATTTCCAAAATATCCATTTAATTTCACCTCCAGAGATATATACGATAATTGCCTCTTTCAAAAAAGGCGGAGGGAGAACCCTCCGCCTTTCTGCCTATTTATGAAAATGCCTTTTAATTGCCTTTACAATTTCCACTTGCAAGATCGACATCAAAGACAGCCCAACGACGATCAACCATTGGATACCATCCAACAAAGTCAACTGGAACGCACTTTGCAGTGCAGGCACAAATAGAATACACGCCATCAAGATTGCAGATGCAACAAAAGAAAGTATCAGCCAGGGATTGATTCCTTCTGCCCGCACCCAGATAGGCTCCGTATTGGAGCGCTGATTAAAAGCGCGAAGCATCTGCGAGAAGGCCAGCACACAGAACGCCATTGTCTGACCAGTCACATGACCTCCCAGGTCTGCGCCGATCCAGTAAGCGCAAGTGGTCATGGCGGCTACAAAGATACCCTGCGTAATAACCCGGCGAACCAGATCCTTTTCAAACAGAGTGCCTGATTTTACCGGCTTGTGCTTCATAATATTCTTGCTGGCCGGATCAACACCCAGTGCCAGAGCAGGCAATGTAGCTGTAGCGAGATTTACCCACAAAATATGAACGGCTAACAAAGGTGCATCCCAGTTAAAGAGCGTGGCTACAAACAGAGTTAAAATCTCTGCAATATTACCTACCAGTAGGAATTGAATTACCTTCTGGATATTGCGGTAGACACGGCGGCCTTCCTTGATAGCATAAGCAATCGTAGTAAAGCTGTCATCCAGCAAGATCATGTCGGCGGCATCCTTTGCCACATCCGTACCGGTGATACCCATCGCAACACCGATGTCCGCTGCTTTCAGGGCGGGGGAGTCATTGACACCGTCACCCGTCATGGCCGCTACTTCGCCGGTGCGTTTCAAACTCTGGATGATACGCAGTTTATCCGCAGGGGATACGCGGGCGAAGACGGTCGTTGTTTTTACCGCATCGTCCAATTCGTCATCCGTCATCGTATCCAGTTCCTCACCGGATATGACGGTGTTGCCTTCTCGGTAAATATCCAGCTCTTTCGCAATGGCAAGGGCTGTCACCTTATGGTCGCCGGTGATCATAATCGTTCGGATGCCCGCCTGACGGCAGGTACGCACGGAATCGGCTACTTCCTTTCGAGGCGGGTCGATCATTCCGGTCACACCCACAAAAGTCATGTCAAATTCTACATTCTCATCATCATCTGTAGGCAGCTCCGTGAGGGTGCGCATGGCAAAGCCAAGCACACGCAAGGCCCCCTCCGACATGGAAAGACAAAGTTTTGTAATGTTTTCTTTGTCAGCCTCCGTAATAGGCCGCACACCTTCCGAAGTCAGAATGTGAGTACACAGGGGCAGCATTTCATCCACCGCGCCCTTGGTATAAGAAATCCACTTTTCATTGATGCGGTGAACAGTGGTCATCCTCTTACGCTCAGAATCAAAAGGCTGCTCAAAAAGGCGGGGATAATCATCCTCCAGGGCTTCATGGTCGATTCCAAACGCCTGTGCCAGATAGATCAGCGCACCCTCTGTGGGGTCGCCGATGATTTCTCCCTTTCTATCTGGGTCAAGGCTGGCGTCATTGCAGAGAGCTGCTGCATAAACCAATTCTCTATATACCGCAGGATGCTGTTTGGCGGCATTTTCAATCGGGGTAGTTGTGCCGTTTTCAAAATCTCCGTTGACTGCAATATGTGTTACCGTCATTTTATTGAGTGTAAGAGTACCGGTTTTATCGGAGCAAATGACAGTTGCACCACCCAGAGTTTCTACTGCGGGCAATTTGCGAATCAACGCATTTTTCTTTGCCATACGTTGCACGCCCAGCGCCATCACAATCGTGGCTGTGGCAGGCAGACCTTCAGGGATGATAGAAATTGCCAGCGAAATTGCAACCAAGAACTGCGGAATCAGCGGGCGCTGATAGAAAGCGCCGATGGCAAAGATCAGGGCACAGACGATTAGTCCAACGATGGTCAGAGTCTTACCAACCGCATTCAGTTTCCGTTTTAAGGGTGTATCCGTATCGTCCTGATTGTCCAGCATACCGGCGATATTACCTACCTCGGTATCCATGCCGGTGGCTACTACAACGCCAGTCGCTCGTCCGTATGTGACAATGGCTGAGGTGTACGCCATATTACTGCGGTCACCCAGAGGGCAGTCTTCCGGCAGAATATCTTCTGCTTCCTTTTCAGAAGGGACGGATTCGCCGGTCAAAGAAGCCTCCTGCACTTTCAAATTGGCGGAATCTATCAGGCGTAAGTCCGCCGGAACCATATCTCCATCGCCAAGCATCACAACGTCACCCACTACCAACTCGCTGGCGGGTATAACGCTCTCCTCCCCCTGGCGCAAAACCCGAGCCGTTGGGGCGCTCATATTGCGCAGAGCTTCCAGAGAGGATTGTGCTTTCTTTTCCTGCACAATACCGATGACGGCGTTGACGATTACAATAATAAAGATTACCGCCGCCTCTGTCCACTCCTGTAAAATTGCGGAAAAAGCTGCCGCGCCGATGAGGATAAGTACCATCGGGTCAATGATCTGCGCTTTCAGCATTTGTAGAATGGTTTTGGGCGGTTTCGAGCGCAGTTCATTGCGCCCATATTTTTTCAGCCTTTCGGCAGCCTCGGCGTCACCTAATCCTTCCTCGGAGGTATGTAAAGTTTCATAGACCTCCGTAAGTTTCAGTGCGTGCCAAGGCGTCTGTCTGTGTCGATCCATAATGGATCAATCACTCCTTTCTTTGATAAAATTTATATTCTGACCGCCTTTCAGCGGTGGCCAGCAAAAAGAGATACAAAAAGGCATAGCCTGCTATCTAAAATTAGACGCAGGTTATGCCTATATATAAAAACGTATTTAGTTTACAGTGAATGTTACTTCGGTCAGCGTCGCTACTGTCGGCGTCGTCCATGGTAGGTCTTCCAATTCCTTTCTTTAAATAATTTAAGTCACATTATACAGGGAAACACGCAAGAAGTCAAGATGCAAATTGAGAAGTTCATACTAATTTTACTATTGAAAAGCCTTGCTTTTTCACCCGTGGTGTGTAAGCTGTGACTCACACAAGGCACAAGCCCAAGAAAAACGAAAGGTGGAAATGATAATGAAAACAGGAAAAATCACAGCGAAACTGAGGGACGCGGTTCCGGTTTGCCTTATGGTAAACGGCGAGGAAGTCAAGCGGTATAAGAACATCGAGCTGCCGGACGAACTGAAAGAGGTGGAAATGACCGACTTCCATTTCAACGTACACATGGACGGGAAGATCACCTTTGAAATCCACTATGAGGAAGGCGCACTGCCGGAGATATTCCCGGAGGCCCGCACCAGAGTAAGCCGGGCGGCGAAGGCCGCAGCCAAAGCCGCCGCACAGGAAAGCACAGATGTTACGGCTGTGGGGGCTACCGAGCAGAAAATAGAGGCCGCGCCGGAAGAAAGCCCACAAACCGACGAAATCCCGGAGAAAAATCCCGAGGAGAAAAGTAAGCCGGAGTGCATCGAGGCCGCCTATAATGTGACCGGTGTGCGCCGCAAGCAGCTTGTAGTAGCGGTAAGCGAATTTACGAACATCGAGCCGGAATACAAGGCGGCCCCCAGTTTTGCTTATGAAATCGGCGAGTACACAGTGGACAAAGAAGGAACCTTAACCGGCCCGGAAAATCCGGCGCTGATCGAAAGCCTGAAAGAACAAGGCTTCATTGCCGCAGAATAAAACGAGAAGGCCCCGCTTCGGCGGGGCTTTTTCTGTCCCCGATGAAAGAAAAAAGATATGTTTTAAGACCTTTAGAGCTTGCTTTTTGACCGGTGGTGTGTAAGATGTCACTCACAGAAATAAAACATATCTTTAAGGAGGACGCAACCATGCTGCAAATATCTGAAATCGTGAGAAAAACCGAGGAAATGTTTGACCTGTTCAACGAGCATTTTTACGAGGGCGAGCTGAACCGCCCGGCCATCACTGTATCACCGGACGGAGGGCGCGGGGCGTATGGCTGGTGCAGTATCAACGAGATATGGAACGCCAGCGGTGCAAAGTATAGGGAAATCAATCTCTGCGCCGAGTACCTTGACCGGCCCATCTTCGAGCTGGCAGCCACGCTTCTACATGAGATGGCGCACCTCTACAATCTGGTACATGGTATTCAAGACGTAAGCAACAACGGCTACTATCACAACCAGAAATTTAGGGCCACCGCCGAGGCCCACGGCCTGCATATTGAGAAGCACGCCAAGTATGGCTGGACGGTAACAACGCTGGCCCCGGAGGCGGAGGCATGGATCAGAGAAACCTTGGGCGAGGATAAAATAAACGCCAGCCGCTTGCCGGTGGAAGGCACCACCAAGGGCGGGAGTAAGAAATCCATTAACCGCAGTATCAAATATGTCTGCCCCTGCTGCGGCACTATCATCCGGGCAACGCGGGAGGTCAATGTAATCTGCGGAGATTGTGGAGAGGCTTTCGAGCGGGAATAAGAAAAAGCGGGAACCGTAAGGTTCCCGCTAAATTGTTCTCATTGAAAGAGGTGGCGCTGTCCGGGAGCGGATACTTTTTAGCGTTTCCTCGTTTCTGGTATATACGGGCCGGACAAGGGTGTGCAAAAATGAGCCACCATGGGACTATGTGATGGCCGCAATAGGAAGCGGGCTGATGGCGGCCTAATCCACCAAGTTCCCGGAAAACAGAAAAAGCCCGGAAAGCCCATAATATCAGGCTTTCCGGGCATAGATACAAAAACAGCCCTCCGATTTGGAAGGCTGTTTTTGTATTAAAGATTGTTCCTTAATATGGTGCGGATAACAGGACTTGAACCTGCATGAACTTGCATTCATATGGACCTGAACCATACGCGTCTGCCAATTCCGCCATATCCGCATATCTAATTTGTCACCCGTGGCGACAGTTATAGATTTTAGCATAAGGAGTCGGAATTGTCAACCTCTTTTTTACAAATTTTAAAACAAGTCGAAAAATAAAAAAGATTGTAAAAAAGATTGGGAAACATTCTGCTGTCACACCCACACTCAATAACCTCTTTTGCGGAGAATCCAGAATCTTGTAAAAGGCAGAATTTCTTTATCTAAATTTAAAGTTCTCGGAATAAATCGTTAAAAAAAGACATAGGATACCTCTATAGAGGTGATTACCTATGCTGAAAAAAATAAAACCGTATCTTATTTCTATCGCTATCGCCCTTGGCGTAGGTTTACTCTCGTCTTTTTTTACCAAAGACGCTATGTCAAGATTTGAATTGTTAAAAAAGCCGCCTCTGGCTCCTCCGAGCATTGTATTTCCCATTGTATGGTCTGTGTTATTCGTTTTGATGGGAATCAGTATTGTCTTATTTCTGAAAGCCAGCGGCATCGACAAAAAAGGCGGACTTTTATTTTACATTGCCCAACTGGCGGTCAATTTCTTTTGGACTATTTTTTTCTTTAATTTAGAGTGGAGGCTATTTTCCTTCTTTTGGCTTCTCCTTTTATTAGGCCTTGTTATCGGAATGATTCTTAAATTCGCAAAAGACTCCAAATCAGCGGCTTATTTACAAATTCCATATGTTTTATGGCTGATCTTCGCAGGATATCTCAATCTAGGAGTTTACTTGCTGAACCTTGAATAACGTGATTCAGCGAATCAAAAGCATTTAAAACTTCACCAGATCACTTTCAAATATTCATAGAAATAAAAGCGGACTATTAGGTCCGCTTTTATTATGTGTTGGATTACTCACACTTATGGAAAAAACAAAGTTATTGCCTAAGCAATCTATTCCATAAAAATATTTCAGTTTACCTAATCCTTAGAAAACCCATCTGGCTTTTCAGTTCTAACATCCTTTCCTCTATCCTTCGGAGATTCACTATTAAATTAATAATCATGATATCTAATAACGATTAGTCGGCTTTTGACGCCGTAAATTTCACGAAAATATTGCTCCTTTCCGGAAAGCCTGTCGGAAAGCTATGTTTCCTGGTCTATCCTAAACATAAATTTCGTGATATAATACATGCCATAACAGTATCTATCGTTTCTAGGAAAGGATTTTTTCAATGCGGGAAGAATTACAGCGCACTGCGCTGCTTTTAGATGACGCCAGCCTTCAAAAAATACAAAATAGTAAAGTGGCTGTATTTGGGATCGGTGGCGTGGGAAGCTACGTTGTCGAAGCTCTCGCCAGAGTAGGGATCGGATCCTTTATTTTAGTGGATCATGATCTTGTGTCTGTTTCCAACATTAACCGGCAACTCATCGCGTTGCATAGTACAGTAGGAAGGCCCAAAGTAGAAGTTGCCAAGGAACGCATTTTAGATATCAATCCAAACGCCTCTGTATACACTTACAAAGAATTTTATCTTCCTGGTCAGGATATCGATTTTTTGTCCGGCTGCGATTATATAGTAGATGCGATCGATACCGTTTCCTCGAAGCTTGCTTTAGTGGAAGCGGCCGAAAAAATGGAAATTCCGATCCTCAGCAGTATGGGTACCGGAAACAAGCTAGATCCTTCCCGATTTCAGATCGAGGACATCTATAACACCAGCGTCTGTCCCCTATGCCGCGTTATGCGCCGGGAACTACGGAAACGCGGAATTTCGAAATTAAAGGTACTTTACTCTTTAGAAGAACCGATCAGGCCAAAACTTTCGCCGGAGTTAACGGCAAACGGGAAACGGCAGGTTCCTGGGAGTATCTCTTTTGTTCCTTCCTGTGCCGGTCTGCTGATTGCCGGAGAGGTCATCCGAGACTTAATCCAAAAACCGGATCTTAAGAATAACCAATGTACCGTTCGGGAAAGCTAATCCTGAGGTGAATGAAATTGGAAAACAAAAGAAAGAAGTCCAAGAAGGAAAAATGTGCTCAGGAGCTATCTCAAATTCTTCCCAAGGAAGGAAAGGGAGAAATCTTATCCGATGTCAATGGAAGCTATACCGGGACTCCGGTAGATTCTGTCCATCCGACGCAAGATGCCGACGACCTCTAAAATATCTGAAAACAGAAATAAAATCACCTGTTCTCGCATAAGTATCTTATGAAGTGCAGGTGATTTTTTTGTGGTCTAAATTTTTAAGGTCTCCTAAATTAATCTTGACATTTTTTTGCGCTTTACTGATATTAGCCATTTCTTTTCCAATTCCGTTGGGAACCGATACGGTTATGGAGGTAACAGCGCAGCCGTCAGGAGCGAAACGAGATTTTATCCGTTATGCGGAATTCAATGTACCCTACGAAGCGCTGGAAATCGCAATGCAGGCGGATATCGACAGCTACGATTCCGAAATTCATATCAATTGGATCGAACCGCTAGCTTATTTAGGCGCTAAATACGGCGGGAATTTTTCCGACTACTATAAGAAAAAAGATTTAACTAATCTTTTGGAAAAACTCCAATCCGGAGAAGATATCAAGAACCTGACCAAAGATATGCAATATTATCCCTATTATTATCAGGTCTATTCGGCTGTTTTAGCCGGATTCCTCGGGGAATATGAAATTACTGTCCAAAGCTCGGAAAATCCCTCTAAAACGGTCACAGAGACAAAATATGGGCTACAGGTTTATTCTCCTATTGCGAAAACCTTCCCTTTTCAGCACTATGATGATTTCGGTGCCTCCCGTTCCTATGGATATCAGAGAACCCATTTAGGCCACGACCTAATGGCGGCTACTGGCACTCCTGTTATCGCGGTGGAAAGCGGTACCGTAGAGGTTATGGGATGGAACCAATACGGTGGATGGCGTATCGGTATTCGAAGCTTTGATAAAAAGCGATATTATTATTATGCCCATCTCCGGCAAAACCGGCCTTACCAGGTGGATCTGACAGAAGGAAAGGTGGTTAATGCGGGGGATGTCATAGGCTATGTAGGCCGTACCGGATACAGTACGACAGAGAATGTGAACAATATCAACACGAGTCACCTTCATTTTGGCTTGGAATTGGTTTTCGATGAAAGCCAAAAGGAAAGCGATAACGAAATTTGGATCGATTTATACGCTATTACCAAGCTGCTCCAAAAGCATCAAAGTGAAACACTTCGAGTACCCGAAACCAAAGAATTTTATTCCATATCCTCTGGGCAGGCGGCCTCCAGTGAAATTACTGTTTCCGAAGGCTCATCATCCTCCTCGGATTCCTCTTAACTAACCCGATATCTTACTGCGGAACATCCGTCGACAGAAAAGCTGCAACCCAAAAATCCTCTGAGAATTAAACTTCTCAGAGGATTTTTCATTCGTTTTTCAGTGCGATTTTCGCTGAAAGTTATTTCCGCTGAAACATGCTTTTTCCGGCGCGGCAGACAGGACAGGTCCACTCCGCTGGCAGATCCTCAAAAGGAACATCCGGGTCATTATAAACATAGCCGCAGATGGTACAAATCCATTCCTCCACCGATTTTTCCTCGATCCTGTCCGGAGGCTGATAAGTAGGAGCGCTTTGCGGAGCCATCCCTTTTATGACCTTATGATAATATTCGTAGGTCATGGGCCTTCCGACACTTCTCTCACTGCCCGCTTCGATTTCAGCGAAAAAAACAGTGTGGGTTGGCGTTTCCGCCGTCCGAATAACTTTACAAAGCATCCAGCAGCAAATATTTTCCTTTAATACCGGCAGCCCTTCCTGCAGCATTTTATAGCGGATATTTTTTAGCTTTTCCGTATTTCGCCCAGTGGTAAAACCCAAGGCACCGATTACCGCGCCGGAGGTATCCTCGGACAGCACCGAAACGGTAAACCGCTTATGCTTCATAATCTGCTGGTGGGTATAGCTATTGTGATTGATACTCACCGCCAAAATTGCTGGCTGAGCGGTAACCTGAACCACCGAATTGACAATACAGGCAGAAGGATAATGTTCTCCCTCAACCCCTATGGCATAAAGCCCGTAGGAAAGGGACCATAGTATTTTTTCATTCATGGATTGCACCCCGCTTTCTATAAAAACAAAAATACCCTTATTTTGGTGTATCTCTGTTTGCATTTTTTAAGTCGCATTTTTGATCTCAATTTCGAGCCTCGGCGTTAAATGATCTTTTCGCTTGCCGTTAATCTTTTCGCTTACCGTTGATCCGTAAAAGATAGAAGCGTTTTCTATTTGAACCTTTGAAAAAGGAAAACTAGAAAAAACAGGAAAGCTTTGTCATAAATTTTTTATCGTAGACACTATCAGAGCTTTCTTCCTTTGATCTTCTCCCAATATTGTCGATAAGCTTGTTCATTTTTATTCTCGCCAAAATGATAATATTCCACATTTTTTAAAACATCCGGCAAATATTGCTGGTCTACCCAATGATTTTCGAAATCATGCGCATACTGGTAAAATTGTCCCTTAATCGGATTATCTTCCCCATCATAATGCTTATTTTGAAGCTGTCTGGGAATCGGACCATATTTTCCGTTTCTGACATCTTCCATCGCCTCATTGATCGCGTTGTGAGCGGAATTGGATTTTGGGGCAATGCTGACTAAAACCACTCCATCGGCCAGGCAAAGACGGGCTTCTGGCAATCCCACCTGAAAAGCCGCATCCACACAGGCTTTTACAATGGGAATGATCTGGGGATAAGCAAGCCCCACATCCTCGCAGGCGGTCACCATTAAACGCCGGCAAACCGAGGGAAGGTCTCCTGCTTCTAGTAGCCGCGCCAAATAGTGGATCGCCGCGTTAGGGTCGGAACCTCTCATAGACTTTTGAAAAGCCGACAACAAGTCATAATGTTCGTCTCCGTCTTTATCGTACCGCAAAGCACTTTTCTGCGTCAGTTCCTTGGCGGTTTCTAAAGTGATTTTTCTAATACCATCCGCCGCAGGTGAAGACAGAACACATAACTCTACAGAATTCATCGCTTTGCGGACGTCTCCGCCGCAGGCCAAAGCAATGTGGTCTACCACGCTATCCTCGATTTGGAATTTTTCCTGGCGCTCCTGTTCCAGTAAGGAAAATGCCCGGTCTACCGCTTTCGCTACCTCGGCCTGTTCAACAGTTTTGAATTCGAACACTGTAGACCGGCTTAAAATAGCATTATAAACGTAGAAATAAGGATTTTCCGTCGTTGAGGCGATCAGAGTGATCTTTCCGTTTTCAATAAACTCCAGCAAAGTCTGCTGCTGTTTTTTATTGAAATACTGAATCTCATCTAAGTACAGCAAAATTCCGTTTGGAGCGGTAAAGGTATTCTCCGCCTCTGTAAAAATTTCCCGAAGGTCTGCGGTCCCCGCTGTAGTCCCATTCAGTTTTCGTAAAGCGCGATTGGTTTGTTTGGCGATAATAGATGCCAAAGTGGTCTTTCCCACCCCGGATGGACCATAAAAAATCAAGTTTGGAATTTCACCAGATTCAATAATCCTTCTTAGCGCCTTTCCTGGTCCCAGGAGATGGCGCTGGCCTACCATATCATCGATGGTTTGCGGTCTTAAGCGATCGGCCAATGGGGAAGCCATAATCATACTCCTTTTTTGGTGATAATCTTCTTAGATCATTTTATTGATCCTGCCGACAGCGACGCTTCTCGTAGAGATAAGCTCCATTTCTTCCGAAACAGCCTCGTGAAGAACTAATATAATTTCCCCTACTCAAATTTCCGGAGCTTTTAATAACTCCCTGCGGCATCCGTTTCTCAACTTGGTAAGATAAAATATGGAAAGAAACGGAAGGCGCCTGCCCTCCGTTTCCCACACATCGGCTTAATATAAAGGATATTTCTCGCACAGAGCGTTTACGCCCGCCCGCACCTTATCCGCATTGCCTTCAAAGTCCTGAATGACCATGGTGATAAATTCGGCGATTTGATCCATATCCGCTTCTTTCAGGCCCCTGGTCGTCACAGCAGGAGTTCCAATTCTGACACCGCTGGTTACAAAAGGACTTCTGGGTTCATTGGGTACTGTGTTCTTGTTGACAGTAATATAAACCTCATCCAAACGATGTTCCAGCTCTTTGCCGGTAATTTCTTGACCTCTTAAATCCAGCAACAGCAAATGGTTATCCGTACCGCCGGAAATTAGTTTTTGGCCCCGGTTCAAAAGGCCCTGGGCTAAAGCCTGGCAGTTTTTCACCACCTGTTCCCCATAAGCCTTAAACTCAGGCTTTAAGGCCTCTCCCAGACAAACCGCCTTAGCGGCAATGATATGCATCAGCGGGCCGCCCTGGGTACCAGGAAAAATCGCCTTGTCAATCTGCTTGGCGTATTCCTCCTTGCACAGAATCATACCGCCTCTTGGGCCTCTCAAAGTCTTATGGGTCGTAGTGGTTACAAAATGAGCGTAGGGCACCGGGCTGGGATGAACTCCCGCTGCCACTAGGCCAGCGATATGAGCCATATCTACCATCAAATAAGCGCCGCAGGCATCGGCAATCTCCCGGAATCTTTTGAAATCAATGATTCTAGGATACGCGGATGCACCACAAACGATCATTTTCGGCTTGCATTCCAAGGCGATTTCCATAACCTTATCGTAATCGATCTGCTCTGTGTCAGAGGCGACACCGTATTCTACAAAGTTAAAATATTTGCCGGAGATATTAACCGGAGAACCATGGGTCAAATGTCCGCCTTCGGAAAGATTCATACCCATAATGGTATCTCCCGGATTCAGCATGGCAAAATAAACCGCAATATTTGCCTGGGCACCGGAATGTGGCTGCACGTTAGCGTGTTCCGCACCGAACAGCTGACAAGCTCTCTGACGGGCGATCTCCTCTACCACATCCACACACTGGCATCCGCCGTAATAACGTTTGCCGGGATAACCTTCGGCATACTTGTTTGTAAGCACGCTACCCATAGCCGCCAATACCGCTGGGGAAACCAGGTTTTCAGAGGCAATCAGCTCCAAATTGCGGCGCTGTCTTTTCAGTTCTTCGTTCATAGCGTTCCCGACTTCAGGATCGAAAGACGCAATAAACGCTAAATTTTCATCTGCGTAATGATTCATTCTTTAACCACTCCTACATTCCACATAATATGAAAAAAGTATACACGTTTTTTACGGAAATAGCAAGTTGGAACGCTTACAAAAATTAAAAGTTCATTTTTTACACAGAATATTTTCACTATCCAAGCCTTTTTATTTTTACTAATGGTTTTTGTCGAAATTCCTTGTTTTTAACCATCGTTTGTTATAAACTATGAATATATCAGACACGGGAGGTCGATCTTATGACAAATAAAGAGCGGGCAGCGCTAGCGGTTGCCGCATTAAAAAAAGAATATCCGGATTCCATTTGCTCTCTTTCCTACCGTGATCCTCTGCAGCTTTTGATTTCTACTCGGCTTGCCGCCCAATGCACTGATTTAAGGGTAAATATGGTAACTCCAAAGCTGTTCTCCGACTTTCCTGATGTATATGCTTTCGCTGACGCTGATATTGCCGCGGTGGAGGAAGACATCCGTATCTGTGGACTCTATAAAACCAAAGCCAAGGATATTGTGGCCATGTGTCAAATGTTGCGGGATGAATTTGACGGACAGGTCCCGGATACGTTAGAGGAACTGACCCGTCTTCCCGGTATCGGCAGGAAAACCGCGAATCTGGTCTTAGGCGATATTTTTCATAAACCTGCCGTAGTCGTAGATACCCACTGCATCCGACTGACACGCCGTCTTGGTTTTCACAACCTAAAAGATCCCTACAAAATCGAAATGATTTTAAAAGACGCCCTCGATCCTAAGGAATCCAATGACTTCTGCCACCGCTTAGTGCTCCATGGCAGGGCGATCTGCGACGCCAGAAAACCAAAATGCGAACAGTGCTGTATGAAAGAATTTTGCGAAACTTATTTAGAAAATGAAAAAAACAGTTGAAATCTGTGTCAGGTAGTGTTATAATAATTTCTGCTCGCTGGAAAACTTCAGTGGGTGGTTTGGGGGCGTAGCTCAGCTGGGAGCGTAAAGGGTTCGGTTTTCTGCCACACCTATAATTTCATATTGTTTATTCTTCTGTTCCGCTTTTGGAACTGTTGATTTGGGCCCGTAGCTCAGTCTGGGAGAGCGTACGGTTCGCATCCGTAAGGTCGAGGGTTCGATCCCCTTCGGGTCCACCATAATAGGAACATAAAAAAGATATGTTCCGCATAAACCCCGATTTTATCGGGGTTTTTTGCTGTCCAAACGCCGGGATTTCAAGACGCATATTCGTAGATATAAAACGGCTGTTTTTGCTTTGCGGATAGAATTGAACTCCCGTACAACAGAATAACTGCTTCAAACGGCAGACAAGTCGCTAAAAACTTGTCTGCCGTTTTTGCGTTTAACTGCCCGAAGTTTTGCAAAAGACTTCGGGCTTTTTTCATTTCACGAAAAGGAGCTGACAAAATGTATTTTACCAATACCCCCGCCCTCAACAGTATGGAGGCGATCATGAAAAAACTGCCCTACGGCACACAGAAAGGCGGAGGTCGGTTTCGCAGATTGTATCAATACACCAAGAAAGACTGCGATTGCAGACTTTGTCTCTACTACAGAAAAAAGAATGGATGTACCTTGGCGCTCTGTCCTGTGTTGGATATCCGGCTTGGATGCGGCGCGGCTACTATTGGCGATGCGGTAAAAGCTGTTTTCAAAGATGCCCAAAATACAGCATTCCAAAAACGCCTGTCACAAATATACCACCGAA
>CAUFXR010000001.1 GCA_959596515.1 uncultured Oscillospiraceae bacterium | reverse complement strand
TTTCAGACTATGCCAAGGAGACCTGGGATGGCGTGATCGCGGTGGAATGTGTCAACCGGTTCGAGACTCATTTTTTGAATATCGCCGCCGATGCGGTACGTTATTGCCAGGATGTGGGCAATCAGAATATGAAGGTCCATTTGGATTGCTTCCATATGATCCGGGAGGAAAAAAGCTTTGCCGGCGCGGTAAAGACCTGTGGGAAGGATTATCTAGGCTATGTGCATGTAAATGAGAACGACCGTGGAATTCCGGGTACGGGATTGGTCCCCTTTGAGGAACTGTTCCGGGCCTTGCTGGAGGTCGGCTATGAAGGCCCCCTGACCATTGAATCCTTTGACCCGAGCTTTGAAGAGCTGAGTGGCAATTGCGCTATTTGGAGAAAATTCGCGGATACCGGTGAGGAACTGGCCATCGAGGGCTTAAAGAACTTAAAGGCGATCGCAGCGAAAATTTAAGAAAACAGTAAATTGGGATGTCCGAAGGAGGAATTCCTATTATCACCATATTCAACCGGAAAAGGCTGTTTGGTTCTTTTTCTGTCAAGGAACAGGCGGAAGTGAGGGAAAGGCTGGCGATTCATAAAATTCCCTATATTGTGAACGTGATAAATATCGCTGGCGGCTTTGGCCGTGCTGGAATACGCGCCGTTACCGGCGGGGCAGGATTGAACCTGGATGCTGCCTATGAATATGTGATTTATGTGCGAAAAAAGGATTACGGACGGGCCCAGGCGCTGTTGCGACAAAACACTTTAGGTTGTTAAGCTAGCCGGAAAATTTTCGCTGAGCCCTTAAAAAGCGCTGGACTGGCCGCTTTCCGGCAAAAGGAAAGCGAAATCAAACCGGCGGGATTTATCAATGTGACGAGTATTTCAGCACTGTGACAAATCTGCAGAAGGGATATTTCTCTTATTCAGGCCGCAGTTTATGAGGAAAGATGATATTCTTTGGGCACTGTCCTGGGGAGAGAATAGAATCAGCTTCTTAGGGAGTATCCGGCCGGCGAAAAGGCCCTGGGAGGGTTTCTGCTACGGAAAAAGAAAAAGCTTCGGCTAGTCGCCGAAGCTTTTTTGGAAGGGATTTTTTTATAGCTTCACAAAACCTAAAAACATGAAATTAGCTTGTGGCGGGCGTAAGATTCCAAAGGGTGGCTCGACGGCCTTTGAAGAGGTATGAAGTCAGGGAATCGGCAGGTTTCTATGAAGGGGACAATATGTTTGGGGAGATCAAGAATCAAGATAGCAGGAAAACATATGGAAAGGGACAAAAGAGATGGCAGCGTTTCGTTTTGGTGTGGACAGTCTTATTTGGACAAAAGACTTTTCAAAAAATGATCTATGGATTCTTCCTAAAGCAAAGGAATTAGGCTTTGATGTTGTGGATTTAGCAATTTTTCACCCGGAAAGTTTCCCGTTAAAAGAGGTGCAGGAGGCCAAAAGGCAGACTGGTCTGGAGGTGGTTACGACGACCTCCTTAGGCTTGGATACCAATTTGATCTCTCCCGATGAAACCGTCCGGAAAAAGGGAATCCAATATATGAAACAAATGGTGGACGTGAATAAAGCCCTTGGGTCTCAAATCCTGGGCGGTGTTAGTTATGCGGGCGTAGGGTATTTGACCGGAAAACCCAGAAGCGAGCAGGAATGGGAATGGTCTGTCCGGGCGATGAGGGAGATTTCTGATTACGCCAAGGAGACCTGGGATGGCGTGATCGCGGTGGAATGTGTCAACCGGTTCGAGACCCATTTTTTGAACATCGCCGCCGACGCGGTGCGGTATTGTCAAGAGGTAGGCAATAAAAACCTAAAGGTCCATCTAGATTTCTTCCATATGATTCGGGAAGAAAATAGTTTCACGGGAGCGGTAGAGACCTGCGGGACGGATTACCTGGGCTATGTGCATGCGAATGAAAATAACAGAGGCGTTCCGGGAACAGGACTGGTCCCCTTTGCGGAGTTGTTTCAAGCCCTGCTGCGCGTCGGATATCATGGCCCGATCACCATCGAAAAATTAACCGGCACTGAGGAAAAACTTGTGTCGGATGGACTGAAAAATTTGAAAGCGATCGCGGAGAATCTTCCTTGTTCCTCATAAGACAAAAGCTTCGGTTTTTTAACCGAAGCTTTTGTCTTATGAGGAATAGGTTATAAAAGCGGCATAAAGTCTTTTTTATGAGAGGTAAGCCTATAAAGTGGCCGAATCTCTTTTCCTGGAAGGAGTGCTCCATAAAACGCTAAAGGGGCCCTATTTTCCCTTGTAAAGGATAGGGCCAATCCATAGTTCATAAAAAGATCTGATGGTCCTTCCCTGCGTTTGGTCCTTCCCTGCGTTTGGCCCTTCCCCGCGTTTGGCCATTCCTCGCGTTTGGCCATTCCCGGCGTTCTTTTGTGCTGAATCGGGACGGGAAAAGAGCTTGTTAAGCGCCTGAGTTTTATCCAACTGTTTCCGATTTTCTAACTGACATATTGCCGATACCAAGGCGATTTAGAAACCTCGGAGGAGAATTTTTTCTGATTTCATTCCGGATCGGATCAGATGGGTCCGTCAGAACCGCCGGCTCAAATCTGTTTGTCGATAAAATCGAATTCTTCCTGCATGGCGTAAGCGGCGGCGCCGATGGCGCCGATATACTCATTAAAGACGCTGGCTGTCACCTTCATCCCCTGATAAATCTCCTGGACCACATTGCGTTCCAGAACCTTTAAAATTTCCTGGAAAAAGGGCTCGCCTAATTTACTCAGGTGACCGGAAAGCACCACAACCTCCGGAGCCAGAATATTCACCGCCATGCTTAAGGCTTCTCCTAAAATGTTAGCCAAATCCAGCATAAGCTTTACCGCATCGGGATGTCCCTGTATCGCGGATTCACAGAACATTTCCAGCGTCACCTTGTCCGGATCACCGCCGGCCATGTTTAAGATCTCGGGAAAACGACCGAACTCGAACCCCGCCTTGAGCTTTGCCAGTACGCTGAGATCAGAAATTTCCGAATTGAGACAGCCGATTCCGCCACAGGAACACAGGGTACCGTGAGGGGCGACTTTAACGTGGCCAAGCTCACCGGAAAGCCCTCCGCGGCTTAAGATCAAGTGATTATTGATTACCGGCACAATGCGTACGCCGGTGCGGATAGAAACAAATAAAAAATCTCGGCAATCGCCATTGTAGCGAAGCCATTTATAAGCGAACGCCATTACGTTGACGTTATTGTCCAAATAACAGGGAAGATGAAATTCATCCTCCAAAATCTTTTTGACCGGGACATTTTCCCAGTCTTTCAAGCGAAAATGAGAAAGAGCGATACTCTTATCCTCATTTAAATAGCCGGGGATGCCTACGCTGATGGCGAAAATTTGACCCGGCTTCCCGTTTACGGCATTGATGGCGGCACGTATGTGCCGAATTAAAAGCTCCAGAATAGCGTCTTTTCCTTGGTCGGGGTCCAAATCCTCCTCCGACTGGTAGATAATCTCGCCGGTGAAATTCAGCATGGCGCAGTGCAAATGAAACGCGTTGAATTCCGCCCCGATGAAATAACCGCCCTCGGGATTCAGGCGGAGCCATACCGGCTTCCGCCCGACCCTAGGCTCATCGCAATCGACCTCATAAACCATGCCGTTTGCGATCAAATCGTCAATGATGTCTAAAACCGTGGACATGCTGTACATGGTCATCTTTTTCACATCATAGCGTGAAATATTCTCATTGGAGCGGATGATATTTAATATCTTGTTCCGCTTATAATATTTCCGTGTTGTAATGATTGATTCAGTGGCCATGACAGCAATCCATCCATTCGTTTTAAGCGCGGTTTACAGTGCGTACTTTATTTAGTCTTCTGAAGATCCAGGAAGAACTTGCATTCCTCGTCAGACAGCGGAACCTCGCCGCCCAGCTGAGCGGTCAGGAACAGCGCCTTGGCGATAGCCTCGGCAGCCTCAGTCTTGTTCATAGCGTCGGTAACGGTCTTGCCTACTACCAGCACGCCGTGGTTGCCCAGCAGAACGATGTCTCTCTTGTTTTGCAGGATCGGAATCGCGCCCGCCAGAATCTTATCTGTGCCGGGACGGCCGTAAGGAGCGCACTCGAATTTGCAGAAGTTACCCATCATTTCCGGATAAGCTCTGGTTTCTACGTCTTTGTTGGCCAGGGCGTAGGCGGTCAGATACGGAGGATGGCAGTGTACCACGCCGCCGATGTCATCGCGGATGGTATAAGTTTCGGTGTGCATGGGAAGCTCAGAGGTGGGTTTGCAGTTACCATGGATCTGGTTGCCGTTTTCATCGATTACGGCGATCATGTCCTCGGTCAGAAGGCCCTTGTTCTTGGTGGTGGGGGTGATGTAGATTTTGCCGTCTACCTTAGCGGAAATGTTACCCTCAAAGGTGTTGACCAGCGTTTTCTCGTCCAGGCGTTTCGCTACCGCCATGACTTCGCGGACGACGTCCATGTTGATGTTCATTGCGATTCCTCCATTTTCTTTAACTGTTTTGCGGCCCAAAGGACCGGTTTATCAAAATCGGTTTCTCTTTGCGAAAGATAAAACCGGTTTTTCCTGGGATTAATGACAAATATTCTTTTCCACCGCGATCTGAAGAGCGGCTTCCCAATCTTTGCCAGACTGGGGCTCGTATTCCTTCATCTGGAAGGAGCGGCCGGCGACCTCTCTCATTTCCTCTACGGAAGAGACCTTACCGTCAGCGTAAAACTGGGTCAGCAGATTGCCGGCCAGGGTGGCATAGGGCATGCCGGCGTGAATCGGCAGATGAAGGGCGTCGCTGATGAGCTGCACCAGCAGGGTGTTCCGGGAGCCGCCGTTGATGACAAAGGCTTCCTCCAGAGGCATACCCAGGGTGTTCTTCAAATAATCAGCGCAGTATTTTACCTTCAAAGCCAGGCTTTCAAAAATACAGCGTACCCATTCGCCGACAGTTTGCGGGACCGCTTGGCCGGTCTGTTGCAGATATTCGGTCATTTTAACCCGAATATCGCCGCCGGGCGTGTTGAAAGTGGGATACTCATTATCTATGTAAGCGTTCAGAGATTTCGCTTCTTCCGCCAGGCTGTGAAGCTCGTCGAAAGAATACTCGCGGCCATCCCGCTTCAAAGCGGCCCGCAGCTCATTGATGAGCCAGAAAGCGGAAAAGTCTCTGTAAATAATCTTTCTTCTGGCGATGCCGCCGGTGTTTTTAAAGCCGCCCTGATAGGCTGCCTCAGATACCAGAGGCTCGTTGGTTTCAACTCCCATGCTGATCTGAGTGCCAATGCTGATGTACAGCTTGTTTTTGCCAAATCCGGGAATGGCCGCCACAGCCGCGGCGCTGTCATGGCCTACGGAAGCCACCAGCTTTGCCGGGCCAATGCCGGTCAGGGAAGCGACTTCCGAAGTGACGGTCCCCTTTACGGTGCCTGCGTCCACCAAGCCTGTGAGGAAGTGTGTGGGAATGGAGAATTCCTTAAACAGTTGCTTGCTCCAATTTTCCTGAGAGGGCTCCATCAAGGCGGAGGTTCCGGCAATGGTCATTTCCGTAGACATCTGGCCGGAAATAAAATAGCCCAGCAGATCAGGCAGGAATAAAAGCTTATCCGCGTTATCCAGGCAGGTGTCGCCGTTGACAATGCACGAATACAGCTGAGGGAGGGTGTAGGTCCGGTTAAATTGTACGCCGGTCAGTTCAAAAATCCTTCTCTGGGATACCTTTTCATAAATTACATCCATGATCGTGTCGGTGCGCTTGTCACGGTAGTGATAAACAGGCTCCAGCAGCCTGCCTTTCTTATCCAACAGACCATAAGAGGCGCCCCAGGTATCGATTCCGATGGTAGCGGCCTCGCCAAGCTCGGAAGCGTATTGGGTCATACCGGAGACAATGCTGCGGTAAAGGGCAAATACATCCCAATATAAGGTGTCGAGAATCTGCACCGGCTGGTTTGGGAATGTGATGTAGTCTGCCAGCTCGATACGGCTGCCGTCGAAGGAAGCCGCCGCCATTTTACCGCCGCTGGCACCTAAGTCCACGGCAACGGCATAGTGGTTCGCGCATTTTTTCATACTGCAACCCTCCAGGTTATTTGATTATTATCTTTAAAGATAAAATACAGATTAAAAGATAGTAAAATCAGAGTTGGATTTTCGAAAGGAATAAAATAAATTGTAAAAAATGCTTATCATTTTTATCGTTTCTAACACTATAATAAAGGAAAACGCCTTAAAAGTCAATAAGAACCAAGGAAGAAAACGGGAGAACTTTTCCGCTTTTCGGGAGATTTCAAAGCGCTGGAATTTTTGATTTTTTTATGGCGGTATGGTATACTAGGAATAAATTTTCCGCGGCCTTTGCGGCGCCGCGGCAGGAAGAAAGGGCGGCTTAATATGATTGGCTTGATTGGCGCGATGGCGGTCGAGGTAGAGCTTATTAAAGGCAGAATGACCGAGAAAAGGGAAGAGATGATCAGCGGCATTACCTATGTACTGGGAAAATTGGAGGGAGTAGACTGTGTGGCGGCGGTCAGCGGGATCGGAAAGGTGAACGCTGCGATGTGCGCCCAGACGATGATTCTCCGTTACCAGCCCCGATTGGTTATCAATACTGGGGTAGCCGGCGGCATGGGAAAAGGGATCAAAATTGGCGACATTGTAGTGGCGGATTCGGTGGTTCAGCACGATATGGATACCTCTGATCTGGGAGATCCCAAGGGGTTTATTTCCGGAATCGATATGATTCAGATCCCCTGCGACGGAAATTTAAATGAGAAGGTGCGAAAGGCCGCAAAGGCGGTAGAGGGCTTGACATGCCACCAGGGGATCATCGCCACTGGCGACCAGTTTGTAGGCTCAAAGGACAAACTGAACCGGCTGATGGAAGAATTCGGGGCTGTAGCCTGTGAGATGGAGGGAGGAAGCATAGGCCAGGTTTGTTATATTAATAAGGTACCGTTTACCGTGGTGCGGGCGATTTCCGATAACGCCAACGACGACGCCCATATGGACTATCCCAAATTTTTAAAAATAGCGGTGCAAAAATCCTTTGAGCTTTTAGTGGAATTGATGCCCTTGCTCGCTTGAGGGAATGGTTTTCCCCGAATGGGAAGGTCAGCTTTAGGAAGGCGTGTGATTTTTCGCTTTTGCTTTGGCTTCGCACCATAGAAAAAGAAAACAAAGGAGCTGTATTGGCAGGCTGGCGCAGGAGTCCTTCGGAAAATCTGAAAAAGCGCGCGAGACCTTTTGATCTGGAACCTTTTGTGCGATCCTCATACGGCACCGTTTTAGACGTGGATCATCCATAGGCGGAAAATGGATTGTCCCACTGGACCGGACGGTACTGCCTAATAAAGCAAGGAGTCATTGCCTTTTACAAAATTTAGTGAGGGGATAGAGGGTGACACTATGAAACTTTATGATATTTCAAAAGGCTATTTTACCGCGCCGGTATATCCAGGTGACCCAAAGCCGTGGAAAGAGAGGCTCCAGCAAATGGAGCTGGGGGATAAATTTAACCTTACCGCTTATTATGGCGGCGCTCATGCCGCCACCCATATGGATGCGCCTCGTCATTTTGTGGAAGACGGAGCGACTATCGAACAGGTGCCTCTTGAGGCTTGCTATGGCCCTTGTACGGTTCTTTCAGTCAGTGGGATCCTCACTGGGGAGGATGCGGATGAGATTTTGCGGTTTACCCAGCCCAGGCTTCTGCTTCATGGAGAGGGAACGGCATATTTATCTCAAAGCGCGGCGTTTGCCCTGGTGGATGGAGGAATCACGCTAGTAGGCACAGACGCCTCTTCCATTGCTCCTTATGAGGATACGGTACTTCCGCACCAGGAGCTTTTACTGGCGGGGGTGCCGATTTTGGAAGGCCTGGATCTGAGCGGGGTGCCGGATGGAAACTATATTTTGGCGGCGTTTCCACTGAAACTGGAAGGGGTGGAAGCGGCACCGGTGCGGGCAGTTTTACTGAAAGGATAAAAACGGGAATGGAAATCTTCTTGTTTGACGGATTGGGTCGGTAATAAATATTGAAGTTTTGGAAAAACTAGCCTCAGGAAAATGAGGTGATAGTTTTTGGAAATGCTTTGGGAGTACGGGAAAGCCTTTGTGGTAGGCGGCCTGATTTGTTTGGTGGGACAAATTCTCATCGATAAGACCAAGCTGACTCCAGCGCGTATTTTAGTATTGTTTGTCACTTTGGGAGTGGCGCTCACTGCCGTGGGGCTTTATGGCCCTCTGGTGGATTTCGCCGGAGCGGGGGCGACGGTACCGTTAATGGGTTTCGGCTACACGATGGCCAAGGGCGTAGTCGCGGCCATTCAGGAGCAGGGTGCCCTGGGAATTCTTACCGGAGGCGTTACCGCCGCGGCTGCGGGAATCACGGCCGCGGTGCTCTTTGGTTATTTGGCTGCGCTGATCTCCAAACCCAGCGATAAGAGCTGAGTTCTGAAAAAAAGGATTGCGAAAAGGGAGAAAAGGTTTTGGCTTTTCTCCCTTTTCTTTATGCGCTGAAGAAACGATCAGAGAATAGGCGCCTGGCAGCCAATAACGGGCTGATACTTGGCGGAGGTTGGCAGCTAACGGAAAACCTGGCATCAGGGACCTACTGACTGGGAGCCCATTGCTGACACTGCCTACCAGTCGGGCTGAGACTTTCGAAAACGTAGGCACGGCTATTGTGGTTAACGACGATTTGCGGCTTCTGACGATTGACGGTTAACTATTAATTAAAAGTTTAAAATAATAGAAAAGTTTAGAATGATAGAAAAGCTTAAAATAATAGAAAAGTTTAAAATAATAGAAAAACTTAAAATAAATATTAGAATCGAAATCATTTAGAGTGCTTCATAAAGGAGCCGATTTTCCTTGTTAGAAAATAAGACCTCGCGAGTTCTGCGAAGCCATGTTATCTTTTTGTGGGTTTGATTCAGTAGATCCGTATAAAAGGGAAAATCGGTCGGAAACAATAAAAGCAACAATAAAAACAACAATAAAAACGGGCTGCTTTTCATTTAAAAAAAGAAAAGCAGCCCAGAATTTATTCTGTTTTTTATCGGCTCGTAATCAAATGCCTGTCCTCATTGAATAGAGCAGTCCAGATAGTGCTCAAGTTCTTCGTCTTCTTTCTTCTTTTTCTGATGAAGCAAGAAGATGGTGGTCACGGTTGCCACGATAGCCGCCACAGAAGTAATTAAGCCAATTAACAATGCGATTTTATGACACTTCTTCAAATGAGAGCACCTCCACAAATCAGTTTCTATACTTATGATATCCATTTTTAGTAGAAAAGTCAACGCAAAAATCGTGAATAGATGATAAATTATACAAGTCTGTTTGGGCTTTGCGGTCGGTAAGCCGATGCCAGCGAAAGATACACTAAAGGTTTAGATTTGTTCGGCTTATATGTTTGGATGGGGATATATTCGCACAGCGTTTCCCCCTTTTTGGTAATAGTGAAAACAAAAAAGCAGAGCACTACAGCTCTGCTTTTTACGTTTTGGTCTCTTTTTCATTACCCTTAAGCGGAAGCATTCAGCTTGCGAGCAAGGGCGGACTTCTTTCTGGCAGCTGTATTCTTGTGCAGAATACCCTTTGCGGTGGCCTGGTCGATTTTCTTAATCGCAGCGCGCACAGCCTCGGTTTTATCGGCAGCGCCGGCTTCGATAGCCAGATCAGCCTTTTTCACCGCTGTTTTCAAAGCGGAATTATAAGACTTATTCCGAAGAGTTTTGGTGGCAATTACTTTTACTCTTTTTTTCGCAGATTTGATGTTTGGCATGGTCACACCTCCTTTGCTCGTGGTCACTTCAATTTATGATACCATTTTTCTTTCGCTTTGGCAAGAGATTTTCTGAAGTTTTTCAAAAAATCCAGCATATCCGGTCCTGGTTTCCTCATAATAAGGATGAAAAAGAACCGGATTTTTAGTATAGCATATTAGGAGGAATTACGCAATGGTTTTCCGCACAGATTTAGCGGTTGAGGCACGGGAGCTTTTAAAAAAAGATATCGGCGGTACAGATTATTTTACCCAGAAATATGGCGACATAACCTTGACCCGATTAAAAATAAAAACGCGGGAGGCCGCCGATAAAATGGGAAAACCGGAGGGAACGTATTTGACCTTTGATGTTCCGCCTTTCAGCGACGATTTTCGGGATCCGACTTCCCGGATTAAGCTGATTGGAAAAGAATTAGCTTCTTTACTTCCCACGCGGGGGTTGATATTAGTAGCGGGCCTGGGCAATACGGAGATCACGCCGGATAATCTAGGACCAAAAACCGCGAAAGGGGTGCTAGCGACCCGTCACATTACCGGAGAACTGGCGCGGAGCACGGGCCTTGATGATTTAAGACCGGTGGCGGTGCTCGCACCGGGAGTATTGGGACAGACCGGCATTGAAACCGGGGAGCTTCTTTACAGTGTCACTCAAAAGCTGCATCCAGCCGCGCTGATCGTGGTAGACGCTTTAGCCTCCCGCAAGCTGGATCGATTGGGATGTACCGTCCAGGTATCGGATACTGGGATTAGCCCGGGCTCGGGGGTAGGAAACGCCCGGCCTAAAATTGATCGTCAGACCATGGGAGTGCCGGTAGTGAGTATGGGTGTGCCCACGGTAGTAGATGCTATGACACTGGCGGCGGATTTACTGGGCCGGGAGAAGGTGGGGGTGGAAGAGACGGTTTCCCCCCGGGGAGAACCTATGGTGGTGACGCCCCGGGAAATCGATCTGCTGATCGACCGGGCGGCGAAGCTGGTAAGCATGGCGATCAACCACGCCCTCCAGCCCTCTTTTTCCCTGGAGGACCTGGTTACCCTGGTGTCATAATCCGGCCTTGCTAGGCATAAGGATTAGAGAGTTTTTCAAAGAAGCGGACATTGGGTCCGGCATCCGGAAAAAGACTCTTTCTTTTCATAAAAATGCCGAAAGGGTGAAAACAGTGAGGATTCGGAATCCAAAAGTCAGGCGGGGATGTATGACGGGCATGGCTTGCCTAAGCGCGGTGATCGCGGTATTCAGTTTCACGCTGAAGTTGCCTCAGGCTTTTCTGGATGGACAAAACTCCCTCTCGGTTTTGGCGGCGGGCCTTACCGCGCCGGACGGGGCCAGGAATCTCTTTACCCAGGAAGCGCCGGAAGACACGGACAGTCAGTCTCCATCCGACCGAGAGGCGGCCAGTGCTCAGCCCTCTCAGCCTCAGAAGGACAGTTCTTCCGTCAGCGCATCTTCCGAAGCATCATCCTCACAGGCATCCAGCGCCGAAAGCGATCCGGATTCCGAACCTGCGGAATCCGGTGATAATCCTGAAAATCCCGGGGAAGAGGTCCCTTATACCGGCGGCCCTTTAGAGGAAGGCGAGGCGTCCTATCCGATCAATGAGGTGCAGATCGGTCCCAGCGGTACCCAATATGAAAATTTCAGCATTAAAAGCACCTGTCAGACTCAAATTGATATTGGCGCGGAACTGGCGAAAAGACCGGATGTAACGATCCAGAAAAACGGGGAACCTGAGGTCCTGATTATGCACACGCACACCTGTGAGGCGTATCTGGATATCGACACAGGGCAATATCCGGAAAGCTTTTATCCGAGAACAACGGATGAGCGTTACAGCGTGGTGGCCGTAGGGGACGCGATCACCCAGACGCTGAACAACGCGGGCATCGGTACGCTTCATGATAAAACCATCCACGATAATCCCAGCTACAATGGTTCCTACTACCGTTCCGAGCAGACCGTCAAGGATGATCTGGCTGAGTATCCTGAAATTCAGGTGGTCCTGGACATCCACCGGGATGCGCTGGGGAACAACGAAACGGGGAAAACGAAACCGACCTTTGTGGCGGACGGAAAAAAGGCAGCCCAGATTATGATCATCGCGGGATGCGACGATGACGGCACCTGGGAGTTTCCGGACTGGGAATATAACCTGCGGCTGGCGCTGCAGATCCAGCAGACAGCGGAAACCATGTATCCGGGGATGACCCGGCCTATGAGTTTTTGCCCTTCACAATACAATATGCATCTGACACACGGCTCCCTGTTGATCGAGGTAGGGACGGATGCCAATACGATCGAAGAGGCTACCTACACCGGCGAGCTATTGGGAAACGTGCTGGCCAGCGTGCTGAATCAATTACAGGGTTAAGACAGAGAAGGGTATGCATTAACCAATGCGCCGGACCGGCGCGTTGAGAGATCGGTTAGCGAATTTGAGAAAGGAAGGAATTTGATTCTCTTGGAAAGACGTAAAAAGGAAAAGGAAATTTTTTTCGCAGGCTTCTGCGTAACTTTTATTTTAGCGGCCTCCGCCATAGCTTTTTTATGGGTGGATTATACGCTGTCCGCCGCCGGCTTTGATGGGGGAGAATTCGCCCGGAACGCCGCGGCCCTGTGGGGCCAGATTCAGCGATGGATGGGAACCGTCCGAGAGGCTGTGGAAACCGGGACGGAAGGGATTATGAATTTTCTGAAACTTTTTTTGCAACAAATAGGAAATTTGTTGCATTGTGTCGCTTCTGTGCTATAATATAACGTGGAAATACATGGGATTTTTTTGTGAAACACAAGGATTGTATGGATCAAAATAAGGGTTTTGTAACTTGGGGGTTATAAAGCGTGAACGTAAAAAAATGGACCGCGTTATGCGTTACAATATTATTGATGATTAGCTTCATCTGTGCCATGCCCGCCTGGGCAGAGGAGGAGAACGCGGAGGAGATATCGTCTTCCAGCCAAGTGGTCAGTGAGGAATTACCTCCCTCTGAGCCGCCGGTTTCTATCTCTTCTGTAGCTCCAGACAGCTCAGTAGCGCCTTCGTCTACCACTCCACCTCCCGCGCCGTCTTCCACAGCTCCGGAACCTTCCTCTACGGCCCCGGAACCAACTCCTGAGCCGTCTTCCAGCGAGCCTGTTTATTATGAGGATCCAGCCACTGTTTCCAGCGCGGCTTCGTCCTCATCCCGTGCCTCATCTTCTTCCAGGGCGTCTTCTTCCAGAAAGCCGGTTTCCAGTACCATCAGCCTGCCGGATGTGGACTCTAAAGTTTATTCTATTCCTGATCTGCTGGGTTCCGGTGTTGAGGTTACCAAGGTGGACCAGCGGACAAAGATTTTAGGAATTTTAGCCTGGGTTCTCATCGCGCTGGGGATTGTCATCGTTTTGGTGGTGTTGTTCAGCAACAACCGCAGAGGCGGCGGCCCCAGAAATAAAAACGTGGGCCGAAAGCGCTATCACCGCCGCAACCGCCGCACAGGGAAAAAGCATCTTTTGGATGATAAGTATTATCGTGGAAAATATGGCAGATACCGCTGACTAGCTGACTAAATGAAAATCCCCGACTCGCTGAGCTGGGGATTTTTTAATGCGCCGTCTGAAAGCGGAAAACGGGCGGCGGAAAAGAAAATCCGCGGACCACAACCCGCGGCTGGAAAGGAGAACGTGTGAACGCGATCTTTTCGGCGGCAGTGGGAAACCTGGAAGGCGATACCTTCCGCGCGGAAGGATCGTCTTGGCATCGTAAGAGAAAACTTAAGGGCGCGAGGCCGGTGGCTGATACGAGACAGTGATGGAAAAGCTTATCAGAGCTCGGAACCATCGGCAGGATTTACGGAAAAGCGTTAGGAGAGTAATATGCAACTGCCAGAATGGGGAGCCGAACTGATCAGGCGATTGGAGAAAAAGGGCTTTGAGGCCTACGCGGTGGGCGGATGCGTCCGGGATATGCTGCTTGGGAAAAAACCAGAGGATTATGATTTTGCTGTTTCCTCACTGCCGGCGGAGACGAAACAGGCGCTGGCAGGGCTGCCGGTTTTTGATACCGGCCTGAAGCATGGCACAGTGACCGCTGTGATCGGGGGCCATGCGGCGGAAATCACCACCTATCGGACAGAGAGCGGCTATTCCGATTTTCGAAGGCCGGATAAAGTGCACTTTACCCGGTCTTTGCAGGAGGACCTTTCCCGCCGGGATTTTACGGTGAACGCCATGGCGTTTCACCCCGAAAAAGGGTTGGTGGATTGCTTTGGAGGCCAAAGCGACCTGAAAAACCGGCTTCTAACATGCGTGGGGGAACCGGAAAGACGCTTTCAGGAAGATGCCCTGCGGATTCTCCGCTGTCTGCGGTTTTCCGCGGTGCTGAAGTTTGAAATAGAGAAAAATACGAGACAAGCTCTTTTGGACCATCGTGAGCTGCTGAGGAAAATCGCGCCGGAAAGGCTTCAGGCGGAATTTTCCAAATTAATCCTGGGAGAGTGGGCCGAACGGGTGCTGACAGAATATCTTTCGGTGATCCAGGTGTTTTTACCAGAGGCTGGCCTGCGCCAGATCCCTTTGAATCTCCTTCCGGCGAAAAAAGAGATTCGGCTGGCCGGCGTTTTTTCCGGCTGTACTCCCGAGGAGGGAAGTCTGGCGATGAAAAGACTGCGGTACGATGGGAAAACCATAAGAACAGTAACGGTGTTAGAGCAGTACCGCCAAACGTCTCTTGAGAAAACCAGAAGCCAGGCTAGAAAATTGGTCTCTCGTTTGGGAAGGGAAACAGCGGAAGATCTGCTTCGCTTCCGAAAGGAACCTGAGCTGCTGGCATGGCTGGAGGAGATCAACACCCAAGGGCTGTGCTGTTCTCTAAACCAGCTGGCTGTTACCGGAGAGGACCTGATCCGCTTGGGCTATCCGGAGGGTAGAAAAATCGGAAACACACTGAACCGGCTGCTTGAGCTGGTGCTGGAGGAAACCCTGGAGAACAGACGCGAGCTTCTTCTGGAAAAAGCGGAGCGTTGGTTGAATCTTGCCAAATAATAAAAAGAAACGAGAAATTAGTATAATGTTAGTATAATGTATAATTTATATTACAATAAGTAATTTTTATTAATATTACTATTTGTACTTTTTAAAGGGAGTTTTACAATGAAAAAAATATCGAGGAAACGGAAAAGCACCTTATTTTCCGCGGTAATCGTAGTGATTGCCGCTTTATGCACTTATTTTTCCATGGGTGGTCCGGAGTTCTCAAGAGAGGAAGAGAAGTCCCAGACGGAAGCGGGACAGATGGTTTCCATTCCCGCGCCGGAGGAGGGGCAGGAACTGCAAATTCAATACTTAGACGTGGGACAGGCTGATGCCTCCTTGATCCGGCTGCCGAACGGTCAGACCATGCTGATCGATGCCGGGGGTAATGCTACGGCGGATCGGCTGGTGGAATATATCAGGGAACAGGGTGTGAAACGAATCGATTTTTTGATCGGTACGCACCCCCATGAGGATCATATCGGCGGATTGGATAAAGTAATTGACGCTTTTGATGTTGGGGAGATTTACCTGCCCAAAGTAGCGGATGGCCAGGTTCCCACAACCAAAACCTATGAGGATGTACTGACCGCGATCGATCGGAAAGGACTGACGGTGAACCGGGGCACAGCGGGAACGATGCTGTTTCAAAGGGATGAACTTTCCGCCCAGCTGTTGGCGCCTAACAGTGACGCGTACGAGGATTTAAACAGCTATTCCATCGCGGTGCTGCTAACTTACGGGGAAAGGAAATTTTTGTTTATGGGAGACGCGGAGGCGGACTCTGAGCAGGAGATCCTGGATCGTTTCGGCGATATCAAGGCGGATGTGCTGAAATGTGGCCATCACGGAAGCTCTACCTCGACCAGCCAGGCGTTTTTAGACAGTGTGTCGCCGGGGTATGCCGTTATTTCCTGCGGAAAGGATAATTCTTACGGTCATCCCCATCCAGAGACACTGGAGAGACTGGAGAAGAAAAATGTGACAGTCTACCGCACCGACCAGCAGCATACCATTGTAGCTTCCTGTGATGGAGAAAAGCTGACGCTGGCCGCTGTTGATATCGCGCTGGAAGCTGATTAGCGGCTTGTCGTCCTCGCAGATCTTGCCGGCTGGCTTTCCCGAAAAGAAAATTGAGGAATTATCCAATAGCGTTTTCGGAAGTCTATGGCTTTTCTGAGACGTATAGGACTTTGAGGTCCCCCAAAGGGGGGCCTCTTTTTTATGCGAATTTCAAAATTATGTCAGTTTCGATTGTTTGGTTAGGCCTCCATCGTCAGCGCAGTCTGCTTCTCTGATTTAATCAGGGCCTAATATGGTCCACAAGTTAGCGCTATCTCTGGTCATTTACAAAATAACTTTTGAGAAATAATTGGTCCCCACAAAATCCGACAGGAAAAATATGGCATAAGACTTATAATGGGTGCATATTATAAAGGTTGGTGAATGATTTTGAGAACCAAAGGGGTAATAATCGGAACTGTGGGAACGAAACGGCAGTCCAGGGAGATTTTGCGGGAAACTTTGGCCTCCCAGGCTTTGGCCAAGCTGTTGGTGCAGATCATTTATTTTGGATTAGGGGTGCTTGCCTCCCGAGGAACAGTGTTCGGCGGCTATTCGCCCTTTGGCGTGGCGCTGGCAGCCGCGGCGCCGTTTCCCAATCTAATCGCGGTGACCGCGGGAACTATTGTGGGGAGTCTTCTTCCCGGTGCGGTGAACGAGGGAATACGCTATTTGGCGGCGATCCTGGCCACAGCCGCTATCCGATGGACACTGAATGACCTGAAAAGGTTGAATCAAAACCAGCTTTACGCCCCTATTGTGGCCTTTGTACCGATTTTCGCTACTGGTCTGGCGATGAGTAGTGCCAGCCTGATTACGTCAACGACCATTATTTCTAATCTGACGGAGGCGCTGTTGTCCGCCGGAGCGGCCTATTTCTTTACGCAAACCGTAAAGGTTTTGTCCGGTAGCCGGGGAATCTCTACTTTAAGCCAACAGGAACTGGCCTGTGTGGCCCTGACCGGATGTATCGGGATTCTGGCGTTTTCCAATGTGATGATCGGCTATGTTTCGGTAGGTAGGATTTTAGCGGTGCTGGCGGTGCTTTACTGCGCGCAATATGGGGGTGTAGGCGGCGGCAGCGTCTCGGGCATCGCCACAGGCATTATTTTCAGCCTGTCTTCCGCCTCGTTAAGCTATGTGGCCGGGGCCTATGCCTTCGGTGGTCTGATCTCCGGACTGTTTTCTCCATTGGGTAGAATCGCCGTGGCGGCTGCGTTTATCCTCTCCAATGGAATCGTCGCTCTGCAAACGGGAAATACCGCCACCGTGGTGGCGGGCGCTTATGAAGTGATGGCAGCGACCTTGATTTTTATGCTGGTTCCCAAATCCGCGACCCAGGGACTAGCGCAGATTTTTACTGCGCCGGCGGACAAGCCCAATGGGGACGGTATGCGGCGGAGTGTGATCATGCGCTTGGATTTTGCCTCTAAGACACTGTCGGATGTATCCAGTTGCGTGGATGAGGTTTCCAAAAAACTGAAACAGATCTCCGTTGCCGATATCAACCAGGTGTACCAGAAGACGGCTACGTCGGTATGCAACCACTGCGGGCTGAAAGCGCTCTGCTGGCAGCAGGAGTATTCTAACACCATGAACGCCTTTAATGATCTGACTCAAGTACTGAAGACGAAGCACAAAATCACCCCAGAGGATTTTCCACAGCATTTCCAGGAACGGTGCAATAGAATTTCCGAGGTGGTCAGAGCGGTTAATCGGTATTATGCTGGCTATCAGGCCAACGCGGCGGCAGACCGCAGGATCAGCGAGGTGCGCGGAGTAGTCTATGACCAGTTCTGCGGGATGAGCGAGATCTTAGAGGATATGGCTCAGGAATTGGAGCTGTATGAAAAATATGATTTTGCCCTTGGAGAGCAGCTGTGCGCCATGCTTCGAGCTTCCGGTGTTCTGCCCATCGACGTGAGCTGCCGGGTGGACCGTTATCACCGGCTTTCCGTGGAGATCGAAGCGGCTAAAGAGGAAGCCGCGGCACTGTTCAAAAAGGATCTGCTGCGGCAGATTGACCGGGTATGCGGCAGAAAAATGGATGCCCCCTGCATCAGTACGGCGCCGGACCGGTGCCGGATTCAGTTCAGTGAAAAGCCGACGTTTCAGCCAGTGTTAGGGGTAGCGCAGCATGTATGCAATAATGGCAGCCTCTGCGGAGATCACTGTACCTACTTTAACGACGGCTTGGGGCGTATGGTAATGATTATCAGCGACGGTATGGGCAGCGGTGGCCGAGCCGCGGTAGACGGCGCTATGGCGGCGGGAATTTTAGCGAAGCTAGCGAAAGCGGGGATCAGCTTTGACTGTGCACTGCGGATCGTCAATTCCGCTCTGCTGGTAAAATCCGGCGAGGAATCACTGGCCACTTTGGATGTGGCCAGAGTGAATCTGTTTTCCGGCAAAGTGGAATTTTGTAAAGCCGGCGCGGCGATCTCTTATATAGTGAGGAAAGGAAAAATCCATCGGGTAGATCTACCCTCTCTGCCCGCTGGGATTTTGACGGAAATCAGTTTTGCCAAGGAAACCTATCAGCTTCAGGAAGGAGACCGGCTTTTGATGGTATCCGACGGCGTTTTGGCAGATGGGGATGCCTGGCTGGAGGGAGAGCTCCTCACCTGGGAGGACCAAGGGGAAGAGGAATTCGCCCAAAAAATTGTGGAGTTAGCCCGGGAAAAAAGAAAGGACGGGCATGACGACGACATCACAGTGCTGGCGGCTACCATTCAGACCCGATCTTAAGGCTGTTTGGAAGACCACCCATCTTAAGAACTGCCTTAGATAAGTTTCCAACAGCGCATAGGACGCTGTATTTGTATATCGCTGTATCTCTGTACGCAATACAAAATGCCGGGTTTAAAGAGAGCTTTATACAAAATGCAGACCGCCTGGAGCAATAGGACCGATAGCGACATACACGGAAAAAGGGAGACAAGGAACACCAATGAGTCCTTGCTTCCCTTTTTACACTTTTTATGATTCATGACGCTGCTTTTTCTTTTTTAGATTTTGACCGATGTATTTTCCTTCTCGAGGGTCGGAACGGTGTGGTTTCTTTTTCTTTAGGAATTTGAACAATGTTTTTCCACTTTTGAAGGTTTGGTCGGTGCCTTTTCTTTTTCAAAGGTTTGACCGGTGTTTTTAGGGGTTTGAAAGGTGCTTTTCCTTTTCGAAGTTCTGACCGATGTCTCTTTCATTCGGGAGGTTAGACAGCGCTTTTCTTTTTCGAAGGTTTGGTCGACGTCTCTTTCATTTGGGGGTAGACAGCATTTTCCTTTTTGGAGGTTCGGCCGGTGTTTTTTCTTTCAGGAGTTTGAAAGGTGCTTTCCGCTTTGAGAGCTGGATGGCGCTTTTTATTTTTTAGAGTTTTGTGAGCGAGTTTTCCTACATATGAGAGTATAAAAGAAGGCCCTGAAAACATTCAGAGCCTTTTCATTACGGATTTCTATTTTTTTAATTTTCGATATAGGCGCGTACACGGAACAAAGCGCCGTTTTGCTTTGCCAGACGTTCACATTCTGCGAGCTCCTTGTGGGACATATCCTTATCTACCACGGAAAGCACCACCTGGGGCACATAAACGCTGACCTGACGGGTAAAGGAAAGAATAGCGGGCAAGGCATCCAGGCCAAACTGGGAGTGACAAATTTCCTGATACTTTTCCGGCGTAGAGGCATTTAAGCTGATAGAAATAATATCCACCAGCCCGTCGAATTCCGCCGCGGTTTTTCTGCCGTTGATTAAATCAGAAAGGCCGTTGGTATTCACTCGGATAGAAATATGGCTGACCTGGCGGACCTTTCCGCAAAGCCAGAGCATATCCTCTAAACGGCAGGTAGGTTCTCCATAGCCGCAGAATACCAGCTCCGGATAAGCATTCAGATCCCGTTTGGAAAGATCCTCCCAGATTTCCTCCCGGGTAGGTTCCCGGTCCAGCCACAGGGATTCGGCGTCTCCTACGCCGGGACCGTGAGTCCGCAGACAAAAATCGCAGGCGTTGGGACAGCGATTGGTCAGGTTTACATACAGTGTTCCGCCTAAGGTATAAGTAATGGTCAAGATAAAACAGTCCTTTAAATCAATTAATCAAATATTAAGAATATAAAGAATGATTTCGAATGGTCTCCTGTCAAATTGGCAAACGCCAAGCCAGGGGAAATATAAAAAACAGGGTAGCGTTTATAAGCTTTTATGAGCTTTCGTAAAAACAAGGCCCATCAGACTCAAAGCGTTTTCCTGAAACACAGACAGCGTCTCTCTGTTTCAGAAAATCTGGAACCGCCCGATGAAACGATGTCCGGCGAGGATTGAGATCAGAAAACACACAGCGGGATAGAAATTTCGTCCCTGGCATGGCAGGTCAGATAGAGAAAAGAGCGCGGGTATTCTCGAAAGAGGCGTTCAGCACCTGTTCAACGGAAATTCCTCTGATTTGGGCGATCTTTTCCGCCACATAACGAATCAGGGAGGAATCGTTCCGTTTTCCCCGGCAGGGAACCGGGGCCATATAGGGCGCGTCGGTTTCCAGCAGGAGACGATCCAGGGGAATCTCCCGGGCGACTTCAACAGGATGCCGGGCGTTTTTAAAGGTAACGGAGCCGCCGAATCCGAGATACAATCCAAGCTTTACCGCCTGGCGAGCAGTCTCCACACTGCCGGAAAAGCAGTGGAGCACGCCCCGGGGTTTGTGCTTTTGCAGCAACTCCATAGTGTCTCCATGGGCCTCTCGGTCATGAATAATGACCGGTAACCGCAGCCTATCGGCCAGCAAAAGCTGAGCCTCAAAAAAGCGCTTTTGTACGTCGGGAGAGGCGTTTTCTTCCCAATAATAGTCCAAGCCGATCTCGCCGATGGCCACAACCTTAGGTTTGGCGGCCAGTGACTCCAGTCTGGTCAAATAATCCGCGGGAGCGCTTTTGACATCCTCCGGATGAACCCCTACCGCGGCGTAAACATAGGGATAAGCCTCCGCCAATTCGACGGCGGCCCGGGAACTTTCCAGGGAGGCGCCGCAATTGATCACGCCGCCCACGCCGTTTTGGGGCAGGGCGGCGAGAAGTTCCTCCCGGTCGGCATCAAAAGCTTTATCGTCGTAGTGAGCGTGGGAATCGAAGATCAAACCGCTCATCGAATTTTGCTCCCCGCGGGAATGTCATCGACAAAGATCACTTTTACGTTGCCGTCAGCGCAGTCAGCGGCCAGAATCATGCCGCAGCTTTCCACGCCGCACAGTATGGCGGGTTTCAGGTTGGCCACCAAAACAATGTGCCGGCCGATCAGCTGATCAGGAGTATAATATTTCGCAATACCGGAGGCCACGATTCTCTGACCCTGGCCGTCGTTCAGGGTGAGCTTTAAGAGCTTCTTAGCCTTCTTGACCGGCTCACAGGCGACAATCTCCGCTACCCGCAGCTCTACCTTGGCAAAATCATCAATACCGATCATGGCGACACCCTCGATAGGTTCTTCCTGCTTTGGGGCATCCGCTTTTTTCTCGGCGGGCGTCTGAATCAGGATCTCATCCAGCTCGGCGATTTCCTTGGCTACGTCGATTCGGGGGAACAGGGTTTCGCCTTTACTGATGACAGCGCTGTCGGGAAGCAGACCCCACTGTTCGGCGCTTTCCCAGGTGCAGACCTCGGCGCCGGCGCCGATTTGAGTCTGAATCTTAGGCGCTGTTTCCGGCATGAAGGGCGTGATGAGAATCGAGACGATCCGCAGACACTCGCACAGGTTGTACAGCACCGCCGCTAAGCGCGGCGCTTTTTCCGGATCTTTGCCCAGAGCCCAGGGCATAGTTTCGTCGATATACTTGTTGGAGCGGGCGATCAGCTTCCATACCTCCGCCAGGGCATTGGAGAACTGGAAACCGTCCATGCTTTCCTCATAGCGCTTCCGCAGCGAGGTAGCCATAGCGATCAAATCCTGATCCAGGTCGTCCGCCTGACGTTGGGCGGGAATGGAACCGCCGAAATATTTTTGAACCATGGCGGTAGTCCGGGAAAGCAGATTTCCCAGGTCATTGGCCAGGTCGTAATTGATACGGTTGATCAGAGCCTCATTGGTGAAAAGTCCGTCGGCGCCGAAGGGGATTTCCCGCAGAAGGAAATACCGGATGGCGTCCACGCCATAGCGTTCGCAAAGGATCACCGGATCCACCACATTGCCTTTAGACTTGGACATTTTGCTCCCGTCCCCGAATAAGAGCCAGCCGTGGCCGTAGACCTGCTTGGGCAGGGGGAGATCCAAAGCCATCAGGATCGCGGGCCAGATAATGGTGTGGAACCGGACGATTTCCTTACCGATGAAATGAACATCCGCCGGCCAGTATTTCCGGTAATCGGAATCATCGTCGGAGCCGTAGCCCATGGCGGTGATATAGTTGGTCAGAGCATCCAGCCAAACGTAAACCACATGCTTGGGATCAAAGTCCACGGGAATTCCCCAGGTGAAACTGGTCCGGGAGACGCACAGGTCATCCAGGCCGTTTTTGATAAACTGGATCATCTCATTTTTCCGGCTCTCCGGCTGAATAAAGTTCGGCTGATCCTCATAAAGTTTCAGAAGTCTGTCGGCGTAGTTGCCCAGTTTGAAGAAATAAGCTTCCTCCTCAGCCCATTTGACCTCGCGGCCACAGTCGGGACATTTGCCGTCTTTCAGCTGGGTTTCTGTCCAGAAGGACTCGCAGGGGGTGCAGTACCAACCCTCATATTTGCCTTTGTAGATTTCACCACGGTCATAAAGTTCCTTGAAAATTTTCTGAACCGCTTTTACGTGATAGTCATCGGTGGTGCGGATAAACCGGTCGTTGCTAATGTTTAAAAGCTTCCAAAGATCCTGGAAGCCGGCGACAATCTCATCCACATACTGCTTGGGTGTCACCCCGGCTTTGGCGGCGTTCAGCTCGATTTTTTGGCCGTGCTCGTCAGTGCCGGTGAGGAACATGACATCATAGCCCTGCATTCTCTTGTATCTGGCAATCGCATCGGTAGCCACAGTGCAGTAGCTGTGGCCGATATGGGCTTTCCCTGAAGGGTAATAAATCGGCGTGGTAATATAAAAGGTCTTTTGATCCATGGTAAAATTACCTCCACAAAAATCATATAAAATTATTATACCATTTTCAAAGTAAAATTCAACCAAAACCCCTGGAGATCCGTAGAAAACAGATGATTTTTACGGCTTTCTCTGTTATAATATAACAATACTGAAAACTTTTTGGGGGGATCTCCCGTTAGGGTGAATCTTCAGCGGGTTTGATTTTGGAACATTGAGGGCAAGGGATGGACAAGTTCCGTTGAGGATAGGCATAGCCTTTATTTTCACCACAGGCCCTAAACTCCACAGGCGCCGAATCGAAAGGCGCCCCCAAAAATCAAGTGAGTGAACTCAAAAAAGGAAGGGTAATTATGAAAAAAGTTACCAAGACGGTGTGCAGCGTAGCGCTGGTGGCGGTAATGCTGACCGGCGGATGCTTGCTTCAGGCCTGCAGCCAGCAGAGTGCCCCGGCGGATCTGCCGGAAACAGAGTCCAAGGTGGTCAGCCGTGTGGAGACCTCCAGCGTCAGCGAGGTTTCTGAAGTTTCAGAACTGGAAGAGCCGGCTCTGAAAGGAGTCAACGATCTGACCGGACTGCCAATGGACGAGGCGAAAGAAAACAACCGGCCTTTGGCGGTGATGATTAACAATATTGATATCGCCCAGCCGCTGATGGGAGTGTCCAAATCCGACGTGATGTATGAATGTTTGGCGGAGGGAGGCATTACCAGGATCATGGCCTGCTTCAAGGATCCCGAAGGGATCACGGAGATCGGCAGCGTTCGCAGCGCCAGGCCATACTATATCCGGATCGCTCAAGGGATGGACGCGGTTTATATGCATTCCGGCGGCAGTGAGGAAGCCTATGCCCTTCTGGGGAGCGGGGTTATCGATGAGTTTGACCTGGGTACGGATATGATGTGGAGAGACGAATGGCGGCGGGAGAATCTGGGCTATGAGCATAGTGTACTGACCTCAGGAGAACTGCTGGAAAATGGGATCGCCAATTACGGCGTCCGGAGAAGCTATGAGGGTTCGTCCCCAGAGACCCAGGTGTTTTCCGAAACGGATTCCCAGGTTCTCGCCGGCGAAAAGGCTGATTATTTATGCGCTTCTTTTTCCTCCTATAAAGATACCACCTTTACCTATGACGCCGCTGGGCAAACCTATCTGGTGGGACAGTTTGGAGAAGCCCAGATGGACGGCACCTATAGCGTTCAGGTCACCCGGCAGAACGTGCTGGCGCTGTATATTCCTACCTATAGCTCCGACGGGGGACTTTTACAGCAGATGGACCTGATCGGCAGCGGGGATGGTTATTATATGAGCCAAGGAAAAATCATCCCAGTCGTCTGGCATAAGGACAGCTATGATACGCCCTTTTACTATACTACGGAAACGGGCGAAGCCCTGATTATGATTCCCGGCAACGTTTACGTCTGCTGTGTACCCCTTAGCGGTTCTGTCACGTTTGAATAGCCTTGAGCCCAACAGCTCAATTTGGAACCACTGAAAAAAAGCCTATCTTTTCCAGACGGGAAGATAGGCTTTTTTCATTTGAAAGGGCAGGCGCCCGCCGTACCGTGACGTAGAGAACGCTGTGGAATCCTTTCGGCGTTTTCGCGTGGGTTCATTTGGGCGCCGGATAGCTTTCCAGAGGAGTTTTGACAGAGAACGAAACGGACGTTAAAAATTCTCGTTGGAAAGCGAGCAGTGAAAATTTCTGGTTGTGAGATCAGAAAGTGTGTGTTCCCGACAGACAAAACCGTCTGTGGCGCCAATTTTAAATTCAGAGGAGAGTTATGTTTATCCTAAGGGAATCATAGCGCACCCGGGAAATTTCCTGAAAAAACGTGGCCACTGACAAAATTTTCGCGTTGGACCTTTGTCACCGCATAACCTTTTTAGATTGCGGCATAAGAATAGGGAGAAAGGGTAACGAAACTGCAAAAGGCTTCCTTTCGGAAACAAAGTCCCTTGTCAGGGAAGGATCGATCCAGAGATGGAGCTTTCCAAGGAGGGTCAGTAGCGGGAATCCCGCATGGAAAACTATTGCGGCCTGGATGCCTTAGATCACAATACGCTAATACGCTGGGATCTATCCGAAACAGGTTAGGATTTCTGGATAAGAGACTGGAAATGATCCGTGATGAACTGGAATCGTATTTTTGACGAGTTGACGCTTCTTAGCAAAGGAATTCGTAAAGAAATAAGTAAAGGAATATGTAAAGCAATAAGTAAAGCGATAAGTAAAGCGATATGTAGAGCGATAAGTAAAGCAATAAGTAGAGCAATAAGTAGAGCAATAGGAACTGTTAAAGATGGGCTCAAATCCTTTCGCGGCACTATTAGCGATAGCGAAAACCAAAATGTTATTAAATTGTGAAGCTGTTCACAATTTTTTATATAAGCTTTTAAGCTTTATTCATTTGTCTATCAAAAAACCATCACTTTTCCGATTTATCATAAAATCAAGATCAAAAAGATCATTCAAGATAGATTCAAGGAGGAAGTCAGTATGAACAACTATAATCCATATGATCCCAATCAAGGTCAAAACTACGGGAATTCTAAAAACAATGCAAACGAGCAGAGTGGGGAGGCGTCCTACAGTCAGGCGAGCAGCCAGGAACAAACCGCTCAGACATATAACAACCAGACATCAGGGGACTCCACATATCATTATTCCTATCAATCCCCATATCAGAACGTTGTAAACACCACAGCGACTCCAGTGACCGGAACCGCTCCTATTCCGCCGAAGAAAAAGAAAGAGAAGAAGCCCCACTATTTAAGCCGAAAAGCGGCGGCCGTCTTTATGGCGCTGGTAATTCTCGCCGCCGGCGGCCTTGGCGTAGGAGGCGGCGTTCTGGGATATCAGCTGGCGAAGGGCAGCGATTCCGGCAATAGCGTCAATATCACTACTGTACAGCCTTCCGGTGACGAAAACACCAATGCGGTCAGTTATACCGGCAATTCCATGAGCGTTTCTGATGTAGCTTCTATGACGGCGCCTTCAGTTGTGGAGATTACCACAGAGGCGGTAACCACTGATATTTACATGCAACAGTACGTACAAACCGGCGCTGGCAGCGGCGTCATCATCAGCGACGATGGCTATATTGTTACCAATAACCACGTCATCGACGGCGCGGAAAAGATCACGGTTACCACGAAAGACGGCACGGCCTATGACGCTAAACTGATCGGCACCGACTCGGAAACTGATGTAGCCTTGCTGAAAGTGGAAGCTACAGGCCTCCAGCCCGCGGTGATAGGAAATTCTTCTGACCTTCAGGTAGGCGATACGGCTGTTGTCATCGGCAATCCGTTAGGACAACTGGGCGGTACGGTTACCAGCGGTATCATCAGCGCGCTGGATCGGGATATCACCTTAAACGGCAATAGCATGTCTCTGCTGCAGACCAACGCGGCGATTAATCCCGGTAACTCAGGCGGCGGCTTGTTTAACGATAAAGGCGAGCTGGTTGGCATTGTGGTAGCTAAATCCGGAGGCACCACCTCCGACGGCACTACCATCGAGGGCCTAGGCTTCGCGATTCCTATCGATGATGTAAAAGAAGTAATCCAGGAGCTTTCTACCAACGGCTATGTGACCGGACGTCCCAGCTTGGGAGTAAACCTGGTGAATATCACCAATGAACAGACCGCCATGATGTACCGCGTAAACCAGCTTGGCGTGTATGTGCTTAAGACGACCAATGAAGCGAATAACCTGCAGGCGGGCGACTGTATCGTTTCCGTAGACGGAACCGCAGTTAGTTCGGCTGATGAGGTCAAGTCCATCATTCAGGATCATGCGGTTGGCGACACCTTGTCCATCGTCATTATCCGGGATGGCAAGACCATGACCGTGGAATCTACCCTACAGGAAAGCAAACCGGACACCACGAGCAGTGAGGAAAACAGCACTGACGAAAGTGCCGGCCAAGGCAGCGACGGACAGGATTCTCAGCAGACTCCCGAAGACTCACAAAGCGGATCTCTGAGAGATTGGCTGAGTCAATTTGGATTTTAAAATAGTTTCCCCACAGCAAGGGCGTGCCTTAATGCTAACGCCCAATAAAGAAGTAATTTGAAAATCGTTTATTTCACACATTTATCGGACTAAGCAAAGGCAAACTCAAAGATAAATACCGAGAAAAACTGTAACCGGTTTTTCTCGGTATTTTTTTATAATCGGCACATTGGTTATCATTCTCATTTTCATTTACAATGTAAATGAAAGGAGGCACACAAGATATGTCTGGATTTATAGAACAGTTTTATTACGGCAATATCGAGCCGCAAGCAAGAGGCATTAGCGCAAATAAAACAATGGCAAAAGAACTTGGAGTATTAAACGATGCAGAGGAGTATTTAACATCTAAGCTTTCCGGCGAAGAAAAGAAAAAGTTTCTTAATTTTGTTAATGCAACAAGTGTTGTAAATGGTGAGACTGCACTAGATAGTTTTATTGTATGGGACTTGCCCAAACGGGCACGCCCTTGTCGTTTGTCCTCATGCGAGATATACGGGGCTGCTTTTTGGGTCGACCGCGCAGAGCCTAAAATCTTAAATTTGGCTATTTTAAAGTTGTTTTGAAAAAGTCGGATATCAGCTGGGGAGAGCAAAAAGCAGAAGAGCCGCAGGGAAAAATGATTTTTACCTGTAAACGATAGAGAGAACAGCGCAGGAGCGGATGGCTTGGCGTTTTGGCGCCGTCGCCGGAGAAACCAGATAGAAGAGAGAGCGGCGCAGGAGCGGATAGCTTGGCGTTTCGGCGCCGTCGCCGGAGAAACCGAATAGAAGAGAGAGCGGCGCAGGAGCGGATGGCTTGGCGTTTCGGCGCCGTCGCCGGAGAAACCGGATAAAAAAGAGAGCGGATGGCTTGGCACACATGTAAAATTGGACGGCATGAAGGGGCTTTTCTTGCTTTCGGTGTTGCCGCCGCTTTTGACTTTTTACGGAACACGGAAAAAGCCAAATGAATTTTATAATTTTCCATTTTTTTCAAGAGATAACCCGAGGGAAACAAGGTATACTAATCTTGGACAGAAAAGACCGAAAACCAATAAGGACCGGAATCTAGATAGGCCCTTTGCGACGGGAAAAACTGTCCTGTGAAATAAAGATTGAGGTGAAACGAATGGATCATTGTAAGGCAAACGAGAGCATCCGCTGCAGTGTGGTACAGTGTAAAAACCATTGCGGCAGCAAGAATTACTGCGCTCTGGAAAGCATTACCGTAGGCACCCACGAGGCAAACCCCACTGTTTGCCAGTGTACTGACTGTGAATCCTTCCAGCCCAAACAGTGCTGCTAACTTTGGTTTACGGCACATCTGGGAGATTTACCGGCGATCGTTAAAATTTTTCGCGACCTGCTATCAACCAACAATCCTTCCTAAACAAAAAATTCGACAAAAAGGAAAGAGCCGCCAATTTTATGATTGGCGGCTCTTTCCTTGAAAGTGAAGGCGATTTTTGTTATAATACAGGTACTTCGCTCCCCTTTTTTAGCGAAAAGTTCCGAAACAGACAAAGGGACCTTATAAGCACAAAAGTATCATGAGAAAGAGGGTAAAGACCATGAAAATAAAAGATCGCGTAAAGAATAGCAGAATCTTCACCCCAAAAGGACTTGCGGTGGTGCTGGCCGCTGTAATGCTCTTCACAGCCGGATGTTCCTCAAACGCGGGGGAAACCTCATCCGCGCCCTCTTCTGAGGCGCCGTCACAGACGGAACCCAGCTCTCAGGAGGAGACATCCTCTCAGAAGCCGGAAAGCTCCGAGGCCTCTTCCAGTGAGGTTCAGTCGATTCCAGAAATTCCGGAGGATCCTACGGCGGAGCCTTATCTGAACGAGGGAATCATTATGTACGGAAAGATGGCTTTAGAGGCGTTTTATGACTGCCAGGAGCAGGCTGCCGATTACGCCGAGGTGATTTCCTCGATCAAGCGGGCGGTGCCTGACGCGGAGGTTTATAATATTGTGGTGCCCACACATGTGGAATTCGCACTGCCGGAAAAATACAAGGCGGATTTCTCGGTGTCCGAACGTCCGACTCTGGACGCGGTCTACAATAATTACAGCGCCGAGGTAAAGGGCGTGGATGCATACGACGTTTTGTCCCTGCACAAGCTGGAGTACTTATATTTCAATACGGACCACCACTGGACCGGCCTGGGAGCTTACTACGCATATACCAAGTTCGCGGAAGTAGCCGGATTTACCCCGATCGCCCAGGAAGATATGGAGAAAAAATCGATCCCCGGTCTGCTTGGCCTCCTGTACGATATCACCCAGGAGCCGATCCTGGAGCAGAATCCGGATACGGTAGAATATTTCTCTATTCCAGGCGATTATGACTGTCAGGTGATGTATCAGGGCTCTGACGAGTGGTTGGAAACTAGTATGCTGGCGGAGTACGCTGAGGGAGCCAACGCTTACGGCGTGTTTTTAGGCGGGGATAACAAGCTGTTTAAAATTCAGAACCAGGATCCCAAGATGAAAAGCGGCAAAAAGATCGCTGTGCTGAAGGAATCTTTCGGGAATGCGTTTGTTCCTTTTTTAGCTCCTCATTATAACGAGGTCCATGTCTTGGATATGCGTTATTGGGAAGGAAATTTAGCGGCTTACGCTACGGAAAACGGAATTGATGAGATTTTAGTGATCAACAATATTAAATCGGCCTGCAACTACACATTCCATGATTATCTGCTGGCCATGACCTAAACGCTACTTTCCTCAAAGGTTATGATATAGGAGTGTGTAAAACTTGTCGCAGCAAAAAGTGGATAGTCCCTTGTTCCAGCAGGGGCTTAAAGATGGTTTACCCATTTGTCTTGGCTATATTTCCGTAGCGTTCACCTTCGGAATGATGGCCACAGAGGGCGGTCTGGCTCCCTGGTCGTCCCTGCTGATTTCCATGACGAATCTGACCTCGGCGGGCCAGTTCGCCGGAACCGCCCTGATCCTTTCCGGTGGCACCCTGCTGGAGATCGCCGTTACGACCTTTGTCATCAATATTCGGTATATGCTTATGTCCCTGTCGCTTTCCCAAAAGCTGGACCCGAATATGAAAATGGTGGAACGGCTGATTCTCTCTTTTGGGGTTACGGACGAGGTGTTCGCCGTAGCGATACGGCAGAAAAAGGAATTGACCACCCGTTATCTGGCGGGATTGATTTTGACTCCCTATGTGGGATGGGCGCTTGGCACAGCGCTGGGCGCCACGGCGACCGGGATTTTGCCTCTTTCTGTGAGAAGCGCCCTGGGAATCGCTATCTACGGAATGTTTATCGCCATCATTATCCCTCCCAGCCGTGAGGCCAAACCGGTGGCGATTACCGTAGTACTGGCGGCGGTTTTAAGCTGCCTGTTCTATTACATACCGGGCCTGAACCAAATTTCCAGCGGATGGGTCATTATCATCTGCGCGGTTATCGCCGCGGGGATTACGGCGATGCGTTTCCCTGTGGATGCGGAAACGCCTCCTGAGGAAAAGGAGGCGGACTGATGAATTATGGTATGGTGTTAGCGGCTACGGCGGTAATGGCTTTGGTCACTTATCTGCCACGTATGCTGCCAATGGCGGTTTTTAAGCGTAAGATTCAAAACCGATTTATCCGGTCTTTTTTAACCTATGTGCCCTATGCGGTGCTGAGTGCCATGACATTCCCGGCGATCCTTTACTCCACATCCGATAATCCTGCGGTTGGAATTCCGTCTGCGGCGGTGGGTTTGCTGGTGGCGCTGGTTTTGGCTTACCATAATCGGGGACTTTTAACTGTGGCTTTGGCTTCCACGGCTGCCGTGTTTATTGTGCAGCAGGGCCTATTGTGGATGGGATGGTAACGATGCGTAAAAACGAGATAGCGACCATAGAAATTACCGGTTATACCGCGGAGGGGAACGGTGTGGGACGTTTGGATGGTATGGCGGTGTTCGTCCCAGGGGCCGCGGCCGGAGACACGATCCGGGTCCGGCTGGTTAAGGTGCTGAAAAATTACGCTTTCGGGAAAACCGAAGAGATACTTGTTTCGTCAAAAGATCGGGTAACGCCAGATTGCCCCTGTTTTTCTCAGTGCGGCGGATGTAGTTTTCGCCATATTTCCTACGAAGCGGAACTTCAGGCCAAGCGTCAGCGGGTAGAGGATGCAATTCGACGGATCGGCGGCTTTGAGAACTTTGTGGTTCCCCCGGTGATTGGCGCGGCAAAAACCGACCGGTATCGCAATAAGGCTCAGCTTCCTGTGGGCGTTGATCGGCAGGGTAAAGAGATTTTGGGATTTTATGCTCTTCACAGCCATAGGATTGTCCCGATCGCGGATTGTCCTTTGCAGCCGCAGGTGTTTTCTCAGGCAATAGCCGTTGTGAAGCGATGGATGGAAGAATACAGTGTTCCGGTTTACCATGAGGAATCTCACCGTGGACTTTTGCGCCATCTTTATCTTCGAGAGGCCTCGGCTACCGGAGCGTTGATGGTATGTCTAGTGGGAAATGGAAATAAGCTTCCCCACAGTGAGGAACTGGTCCATCAGTTGCGGAAGGCCCTTCCTCGGCTGGAAAGTGTGATTTTTAATAGTAATCTGGAAAAAACAAATGTGATTCTGGGAAAGCGTTGTCAAACTCTTTGGGGCAAAGATGGACTTGTCGATCGTTTATGTGGACTATCCTTTTTCTTGTCTCCCCTGTCGTTTTACCAGGTAAACCGGGATCAAGCGGAGGTCCTCTATGGCCTTGCCAGAGAATACGCTTCACTGGAAAAAGAGGATACTGTGCTGGATCTCTACTGCGGCACGGGAACGATCGGAATGACGATGGCCTCTCAGGCGGGCAAGGTGATCGGCGTGGAGGTAGTGCCGGAGGCTATTGAGGATGCTAAGGCCAACGCCATCAGAAACGGTGTGGAGAATATAGAGTTTATTTGCGGAGATTCGGCGCAGGCGGCCCAGATGCTACGAGAGCGGGGAGAACACCCAGCGGTCGTGGTGGTAGATCCGCCCAGAAAGGGATGCAGTCCTCAGGTGCTGGAACATATTGTTGGGATGGCGCCGCGGCGGATAGTTTATGTATCCTGTGATCCGGCCACGCTTGCCAGAGATGTAAAATGTTTGCGGGAAATGGGCTATTCTCTGCGGAAGCTGACCCCGGTGGATTTGTTTCCCCGGACCGCTCATGTGGAGTGCGTAGTATTGATGTCAAAAGTCAAAGAATAAGATAGCGAAAAAGTGTAGAAAACAAGGAATTTCCGGGAGTCGGGGCTTGTCATAAGACAGGTTCTGGTTCCCGGATTTTTTAATTTTACGGGTAAGTGGGAACTGGTCTACTGTGAAAAATGGCGGAGAGTTGAGTGGTTGATTTTGATATTGGGGGTGTTGAGTTGACAGGTTGGATAAATGGTATGTGGAGTTGATAAGTTTAATGGACAAAACCACGCCGAGATTGATACAATTCCATACCCTCAAAAATGCCGTAAATCCGCCGTTTCTGGGCGGTTTTTTAACTTCTGGCACTGTGGCGGCATAGACAAAACGGCGGTCTTGCCAGGGTAATTCGCCCTTTTCAGCGGTACTCTGTAACGATAGAAAAGCTATCGTTACAGAGTAGGGCTATCGTTAAAATGTAAGGTCTATCGCTAAAAGATTGTTTTAGAATTAAACGAAGCAGATAGAACGGGGATTCTCGAACTGCTTAAATAAAAAATCGCAACTAAATGCGAGATTCTATTGCAACAAGCGTAGCTTTGTGCTATAATTTTAAATGGGTTTTGTGACTTGCAGAACCCGTAAAGTACATAATGTTGCTGTTAGAGTTGGAGGACAGACATGTCAGTTTCATATAACAGATTGTGGAAATTGTTAATTGATAAAAATATGAGTGTCGCTGATATGCGGAGAGCAGCCGATATTGCGCCAAATACCGTTACTCGGATGAAGAAAGATCAAGAAGTAACTTTGGCTGTTCTTGAAAAGATATGCGCTGTTTTAGATGCGGATTTCGGCGATATTGTAGAATATAAGAAATAGCGTTTACGGAGGTTTCTAATGTTAAAAGATAAAAGCCTAACATATGTGACGCTGTTTAGTTCAGCCGGTGTAGGCTGCCACGGTTTCCAAATGGAAGGATATCATTGCATTGCTACGAATGAAATCATAGAGCGCAGGATGCAAGTGCAACGCTGTAATCATAAATGTGAATTTGATTCCGGTTATATTGTTGGAGATATCACATCCGATGAGATTAAGCAGAGAATTTATGATGAGATCCACAGGTGGGAGAAAAAAGGAAATGATCGTGTGGACGTCATCATTGCTACGCCACCCTGTCAGGGTATCAGCGTCATTAACCATAAAAAGAACGGTAAGGAAATAAACAGGAATAGCCTTGTGGTTGAATCTGTTGAGATTATCCGCCGGATTAATCCAAGATTCTTCATTCTTGAGAATGTCATGGCGTTTCAGAAAACACTCTGCATTACACCCGATGGACGGACTGTGCCCATTGGAGAGTATGTCAGGGAGACTCTCGGAAAGGATTATATCATTTCCGGACGAATTCTGAACTTTATGAATTATGGCTCGAACTCTTCACGGACGAGAACATTGATGATTGGTGTCGAGAAGGCCTATCGGAACAACATCACGCCGTATGACATTTATCCGGAATTCCGACCGGAAAAGACACTACGGGAAGTGATTTATGATTTCCCAAGACTGGAATGGGGAGAAATCTGCGCAACGGATTTTTATCACGCATTTCGCACATATAAGCCCGAAATGCGCGAGTGGATTCATGATCTGAGGGAGGGTGAATCCGCATTTGACAATGCTGATCCTGCCAAGCGCCCGCACAGGGTGGTTGACGGCAAAATCGTTGAGAACATTAGGAAAAATCGGGATAAATACACAAGGCAGCCTTGGGACCGCTTTATTCAGTGTGTTCATACCCGCAACGACCAACTGGCTGCGCAAAATACGATTCATCCAGAACAGGATAGAGTTTACAGCATCAGGGAACTCATGGCGATGATGACGATCCCTGACGATTTCCGCTGGGTGGATATGAGCCTCGATGAACTGAATGCGCTCTCGGATAAGGAAAAAAAGAATATTTATAAAAACCATGAAATGAACATCCGGCAGTGTTTGGGCGAGGCTGTACCAACTGAAATCATGCGGCAGCTTGCTGAGGCAATTCGTAGCAAGTTGAGCCAAAAAAGGTGTGAGTCTATTGAAATTAATAGGATTATCGCTGACAATCATTTAGATGAGCGGGAAAGCCTGTGTGCCTTTTTGAGGGATAATCCTCTGAAGTTGGATGCAGCATCGCTTATGCGGATTACAGAGCTTTGCAATGCCCGCAGGGAAAAGAATGCTGCATTTTACACAAATAAGTTCATTGTGAACGAGATTATGGGGAGTTTACCAACGTTCAGCAAGGATGAAATTCGCATATTAGAACCGTCCGTAGGAGCGGGTAGCTTCATCCCTTTTCTGTTCAAGCGATATGAAGATGTTCCCCATGTCATCCTGGATGTGGTAGATATCGATCCGGATAGTATTGAGACACTCAACATCATGCTGGAGAAACTTGACATTCCGCAGAATTTTACAATCAACTGCATATGTCAGGATTTCCTTACCTACCACACAACGTATCGGTATGACTTGGCGGTCGGCAATCCGCCTTTCTCGAAACTGAAAAAAAGGACGCCTGAAATTGAAATTTCTCTTGCGTCAAACGCAAACAAAGTCACCAATAATCTCTCGGAGATGTTTTTGGAAAAATGTGCCTGCTGTAGCGATTGTGTTGCCCTAGTGCTGAACAAGACATTACTCAGTACAGATGAATTTGAGGAGACGAGAAATCTTCTACGGCAGATGCGGATAGATACAATTATCGACTTCGGCCGCTACGGTTTCACCGGGGTGTCGATTGAGACCATGTGCCTCATCGTATATCCAAAGATGAAGCCGAAAGAAACAACGGTCTATAGCATGAAGTTCAACCGAAAATCCGTTCGGCAGCAATCCTATTTGACGGATGAGAGATTTCCTTATTTCATCATTTATCGGGATGAGCAGTTTGATAATGTTGCTGATAAACTGCAGTTTGATATGTTCTCAGTGTTTCGTGACAGACAAATTACAAAGTCCATTACGCGCCACAAACAAGATGGTTCTTCCTTGTGGGTAATTAAAGCAAGGAATATTAATGATGATGGACAGGGCGTCACGCACATTTCGGATTATGACGTCTACCTGCCGAAAGAAAAGGCTGTTGGGCTTTCAGCATACCGATATGTAAATGATTATAATGTTTACCTAACTCCGAATATGACTTATAATCCACGAGTCATTGAGAATCTTCCCGGAACCATTGCGGATGGTTCGGTCGCAGTTCTGATTCCGAAAAAACCGCTACGGCTTACTAAGAGGCAAAGGGCCTATTTCTCAACAGAGGAATATAGGCGGTTTTACGGGATTGCAAGAAATCTGTCAACGCAGTCCATTAATGTGGACAAGACAAGTGTGTATTTTTATGGGGTGTTAAAAGAAGATGACGAGTAATATTTTACAGAGATTTTTGGATGAACATGATTATGATGTCCGCAAAACTGGGAACGGTCGCTGGATTGACCAGAAGTGTGCCTTGGATGCAGTCTGCTTTGTAGCGGACTGTATCGTGGATTATATTCAGAATGGAGGTCGGCAACCATTCCAGTCGCCGGATATTTGGCACTCCGAGTACGCTATACAGAATGTTCAGCATTTGTTTGGAAAACCTGATCCGACCATAAGGACAACGCTTGACGAATACAATAAATTTTTCCGTCAGCCTATGAAGATGCTGGCGGCAGCGGGGGTTCTACGAGAGGACGGTGTGGTACATAATACTATCCAGTTCAGTGTGGAAAACATGGATGTGTTGGAGTATATTGCGCTCCGTGAGCGGAATTCTTTCGAGTTTCTTTGCCTTTATATCGAAAAGACACTGAAGGATAGTGGCTTGTGGGACAGTTTCGAGACCTTTTTTGAGTTACAGACAAAAGAGTCCCTGCAAGAACTGAAGACCAGGTTCTCTGATTTTTGCATCAGATACACACCCATCAACACAGCGGTAGAGGCAAACCGCATCTTTATCAAGGTATTGAATCCACTCGCCTGCAAACTGCACAAGAAGGGTGTGGAAAAAGGGCATTTTTCAAGGGCTATGATTACCTACGATAAAATCATGTATAACCAGACCAACTGGAGAGATGATGCCGTAGGCAAGGATAAGAATGTTGCTCGTGGTGATTTTAATCCGCAGCCGAAGACCGAGCAGATGTATCAGTACCGTATCAGCAGAGCCATGAAGTATCTTCGCAAATTCAATGACGATCATAGGGACGGTATGTCAGAAGTATTGGATCGTTTTTCTGTTGGCGAAAAGGCCACACATATGCACCACATCTTCCCCCAGAATGAATTTGAGGAGATTGCTGATTATATTGAAAACCTCATTGCGCTAACCAGCGGACAGCATTTACAGAAAGCACATCCAAATGGGAATACACGAATTATAGATAAGCAGTATCAATACACCTGCCTTATCGCTAAGACAGAAAGTATTCGGAAAAATATTATGGACAATAAAGGCGAACCAATTATTTATGATTTTGCAGCGTTTATGTATGTGTTAGATGTTGGGCTCAGAACAGATTATTTTGAAGCTCTGCCCTCTTGCGATTTTAATTCTGTCGTAACTGGCATTGAATTCAACTACTAAATAGCCTTAGAGGGGAGGACTTTCATGTGAGACAAAGCCGATCATTCAAGGAGTATGTTGAGAATAATCTTGACAATCAGATGTGGAGGGCAATTGAGGATTTTCTGACTTCTGTTGACCCTTCTGTTCTTGATTTGCGCCTTAACAGAGTCCGGAATGTCGGTGAAATAGAACTTTACGATACCGATCTGCAGTTTGTCGATGTGTCTGACCTCCCTGGTTCTGCTATAGAATTCGATGTAGTTATGGACGCTACGCTCATTGTCCATGATGATGACCGCTATCATAACGATGAAACCGAGGCGGCTCATCAATGGTTCATGATTCGCTGCCGTGGCGATCTGGATTGTGGGCTGAGTGATTTGGATATTTATGAGGTCTGTGTGTATAATAGCCGTAACCGGCAAAAGCGTCCAATGTCTAATGCGCTTGTACCGATTATTAATAAGGACAATCTGGAAAAAGAAGCTGAGGCTTTCCTGCGGAAGTATTACAAGGAAGCTCTGCTGCAACCGATGTGGATTGATCCTGTCGAGCTGGCAAAACGTATGAGACTCACAGTGCTTCGGCATCGCATATCGGAGGACATGAGCGTTTTCGGACAGATCTATTTTCGTGAAACAGATGCAAAGTTATACGATGATGATAAGGCAGCAGAAACGGTAATGCACGTTATGCCGGGAACCGTCATCGTTGACCCATCGGTAGCTTTTCAGCGGAATCTTGGTGCATATAATAACACCATTGTTCACGAATGTGTCCATTGGGAGCTCCATAAAAAGGCATTTGCACTGGAGCAGCTATATAACGAAGATGCAAGCCAGATTAAGTGTAAGGTTGTCGGTGGCGTAGAGGGGCCAAACAACGATGATACCAAGTGGATGGAGTGGCAGGCGAACGCCCTTGCTCCCCGCATCCAGATGCCTCTTGCCATGTTCAAGAGGCAGACATCTGCTACAATCCGAAAATACCGTGATGAACTGGGCATTTTTGAACTGTGTGAATTGATGCCTTTCGTTATTGAAGATTTGGCGACCTTTTTCATGGTTTCCCGGACGGCGGCAAAGCTGCGTATGATTGACGCCGGGTATGAGGAAGCGGCGGGAGCCTTTATCTACATAGACGGACATTATGTAAAGCCACACGCCTATAAGAAAGGCTCAATCAAGCATAACCAGACTTACTCCATTCCGGCGCAGGATGCGGCAATCCAGAGCCTTGTTAATCCAAAGCTGAAAGATGCCGGGCGCTATGTTTATATCGATTCGCACTTTGTTTTGAACCATCCAAGGTATGTGTATCAGAATGAAGCTGGCGAGACTTTGATGACCGACTACGCCCGGTATCATGTGGATGAGTGCTGTCTGGCATTTGATCTCTCCATTCGGGGCAAGGTAGAGGAACGCTATCACCGGGAATGTTTTCTGAATCGCGACAAAGGCTCTCCCATCGACTTTGATATCGTGTATAAGGGAGAAAACGGAGAACTTGATGCGGAAAGCAGGAAAAAACTCATCCATGATACGGTTATGGAGGAAGCCAGAGTATTGGATGGTCTTTCCAATAACTATACGAAAGCATGGAAAGAACTATTGAAATGGAGAGGCATCTCACAGGCAGAACTCTCCCGCCGAACTATGATCACAGAAAAGACTATCGGGCATATCATCAATGGAGATACCATTGGAACACTCAATAATGTGGTATTGATGTGCCTTGCCGCTCATCTCCCTTGGGATATGAGTGATTACCTGATTCAACGCTCTGGACATAAGCTGTTATGGAACAACAATGACCACAATTGGTATCGGTTTGTGCTGAAGAATATGTACCCAAAATCAATCCCGGAAATACAGGCATTTCTGCAGGAGCAGGGTGCGAGTCCGCTGTAAGTCCCAAAAATCCATATTTAACAGGAGCCAGAGATGAAAATAGAGATTGAAAAGGATTTTCCTCAGTATTTTAAGCCAGCATATCCAGAAGAATTTGAATTGTTTTCCCATTTTGAAGTAACGTTGGGTATACCAACCGTTTTGTTTGCTATCACTACTTGGAAAGAGAACGGTAAACCGAATGTGTGCTTTCATTCGTGGAGTTGCTTTCACGGGGATAAGACCGCGTTCTTTGCTGTGATGGGCAACTTATATCAGCACACTCACACCTATGCTAATATCCAAAGGGAAAAATGTTTTTGCATCAACTTCCTTCCGATAAGTTATTATGATAATTTGGTGAACACCATTCATCACAACGAAATAGACGATGACGAATTTGCAGAAGGAGGTTTTACAGTTTCCAGTGCAAAAACTATTCACGCACCTGTAATCAACGAGGCGTTTCTTACTATGGAATGCACCCTGAAAGAAGTGCAGGATTTAAGCGGTGCAGGAATAACTGCTATGGTGATCGGGCAAGTGCAGCATATTTCTGTGGAGGAAACGTATGCGCAGGGGTATGAACGGAGATATGGTAAAGACGGATTTATGCTGCTTGTTCCTGCACCGCAGGACCTTATCACCGGGGAGCCAAATCAGTCAGCGATTGCGACAGTGCATATTGAGAAGTATGATTGATTCATGAAAGGAAGTTAAAATTTGAGGAGGAGCCCTAATATGATTAATTAGCTATTGCTTCTTCTATATGAAATGACTATAATCAACAATAGGAAAGGAATGATACCATGAAGAAGAAAGTAGTCAGTATACTTTTCGCCCTATGCCTGTCAGCCTGCCTGCTGATTGCCTGCGGCGGAAATGACAAAACAACAGAAAGCAGTTCAGAAACAAAGGCAGAAACAACCGTATCTGCGAAAGACAAGGAAGACGATTCCAAAAAGGAAGAATCCGAAACAGAAAAGGAATCCGAAACAGACGCCAAAAAGAAAGACGAGACGAAAGAGACGGGCAAAACAGCCGACAACCAAAAAGAAACGAGCAACAGTAATTCCGGCAGTTCTGCTTCTAAGACAACTTCTTCAAACAAAAGCCAGAACAGCGGTTCTAACAGCAGTGCTTCTCAGTCCAGTCAGCCGTCCACCAGTAAACCGTCTACCAGTTCCGGCAACTCCGGTTCTGCAAGCAAGCCTTCCTCTGGAAACTCTGGCTCCACTTCCACGCCTGCTCCTACGCAGCCCGCTGATACCGGTACGCCTACGCCAGAGCCGAGCGAGCCTGCCGAAACTCAGCCGTCTGAGCCTGTCCATACCCACACATGGGTATGGGCAACACACACTGAGACGATTCCTGAACAGTCCCACGTTGTGGAAGTTAAGAAATACGTCTGCAACAACTGCGGTCAGCAGTTCGACAATGTCGATGATGCTGGACGCCACTGCGTTGCCGACTTCTGGGACAACTGCGAGAACTACACCTACAAGGTTGTAGATTCCCAGACCGTTATAGATGTTCCCGCACAAACTGTCACAGTCAACGACTACGAGTACTGCTCCGAGTGCGGCGCACGTAAGTAAGATAGAAAATCCCCTGCTCACACGGGCAGGGGATAATTTTGGAGGAAAGAATGATTGCTTACTGATCTATTGCCGGATTTTCAGACAGTCTATCAGATTTTCCAAAATACTGTCTGCGATCCCTGCAACAGAACACGAAGCAGCATTAAATTCCTCCATTTTTATTATGTCTTTCCAATGCTTCTAACCTTTTATCTACTCCAAGTTTCGTTTGATATACTCTCTCCAGTACATCTGGATACAAAATATACGTCTGCCGATATTCTTCATTTTCTATGATTTCATTAAGAGTGATTTCCCCTTTTGCCAGTTTGTATTTCAACGGTTCAAGAAGTTTTCTCGCGTCTGCAATGCTTTTAACCGCCCGTCCTCTAAGCCACGCTTCGCGGCGTTCGGCATAGTATTCTGCATAAGGTTTCCCGGCTATCGTATAAACGTCACTCACAGGATACTGGTACTTTTTATCATACTTAATATGGATTAAATAAGCGAGCATGTTATCATAAGCGTATCTGCCGCGCTTCGGCTTTTCGATAAAATTCGGCTCAAGACCGATAAGAGCGGCAATAGCTGACAAGATTTTTCCCGTTCCCTTTTTAAGTTTAATAACAAAATGTCCGTGGTTTGAAGTGAACTTTATTTCATAAGCCATCTTCTGTTCATTCCAGAGTTTTTGTTCGTCTTTATCGTGCTTAACAGCGTACATTTCAAAGACTTCACAGCCATCAGCTTCTAACCGTGTTTTAATGATTTTCCCCATCTCTGCCACATCGCCAAGATACGCTTTTTCCTGCGGTGTCCAGTTCCAGTGTTCCGGTAAAAAATCCTGTGCTATCAAGATTATTTCCAAATTTGCTTCTTTTCGTGCCATAACATCACTTCCTTTCTCTATAGATAGTATAGCACAAAATGAAGCAAAAGGGAATATTTAATTCAATTTCTTTTAAATATCCCCTTATCATTCCCCATTTCCAAAAGCGCTGTTTGTAGAGATTACGCCTTTTGTAGTATCGACAAGCCCTACTACAAAAGGCGGCGCGTGGGGAATATTTATATTGTATATATTTTATAAATATCCCCTGTATTATCAATAAATATATTGCTTTTATATGAGGGGATAATTAAATTTTTGTCTTAAAAAATCTTAAAATAATCTCAGTAAAAAAAGTGGTACCGGTGGTACTTTTTCTTTTTTCCCTTATCCAGTAAGGCTTTTACTGGTACCACTACTTGACAAAAAATGGTACCCGTTATAATTTTCTTTGCACCATATCGGCAAATTTCCTTGATTTATGAGGAATTTTCCCCGGTACCACTTTTTTTCAAAAAGTGGTACCGGGGGAGAAATACAAAAAAGCTGTATAATGTGTGTTCTACTTAAATCATTTTGAAATGCTTAAATGCCGCCATGATTACTTTTTCTTTTTCCGGCGGACAATGCGGCACTCTTGCCTTTTTCTCTCCCTTGTTGTAGTTCTCTCTTTTTTCCATTCCTAACTTATCTTTTATCTGTGCCACATATAAAGAAGATACCTTAAAACCATACTCTTTTTCTATCCATGCCTTAATCTGCGCGTAACTTGCACAGCCTTTCATAGTCTTTAAATAGTCTGTGTCTTTCGTTTCAACATCCACATATCCATACAGAATATTTTCGGTCGATTTCTTCCTACCTAACAAGACGCATGTCTCCACATGATTTGTGTGCGGGAACATATCAACGGGCTGAATTTTTGTTACCTTGTAAGGACCTTTAGAAATCAGATAACGCAGGTCCCGCTGCTGTGTTTCCGGATTGCAGGAAATATAAACGATCTTTTTTGGAGAAAGTGTGATCAGTGAGGATAAAAAGGTTTGATCACTGCCGGCCCGGGGCGGATCCATAAACACCACGTCGGCCGATTCTTTTTCCAAAGACATTTCCAGCATGAATTCTCCGGCGTCTCCGGCGCAGAACCAGGTGTTAGATAAATTATTTAGCTTTGCGTTTTCAATGGCGTCTTTTACAGCGTCGCGGTTTAATTCCACGCCAATGACCTTTTTAGCCCCCTGACTGGCGGCAACCAGACCAATGGTGCCGATTCCGCAGTAGGCGTCGATAACGGTTTCCGATCCTGTCAGATCGGCGTATTCCATGGCTTTGCGGTACAGTACCTCGGTTTGCGCGGGGTTGATCTGATAAAAGGACTTGGCGGAAATTTGAAACCGGCAGCCGCATAAGACATCCTGAATTTTTCCTGGGCCGTAAAGTACCTTTTCCTGTTCCCCCAGTACCATACTGGTATACCGGTCGTTGAGATTCATCAGAATGGTGGTGATCTCCGGGTGGAGTTTTAAGAGAGCCTCGGTAAACCGCTTTTTGGCGGGGAATATCGGTGTGCCTGCCACAAGTACTACCATGATTTGGTTGGTGGCAAAGCCCCGCTTCACCAAAACGTGACGCAGGAACCCCCGCTGCGTCACTTCGTCATAGGGGAGAAGCTTAAAGCTTTTCATCAGCTCCCGAATAGAGCAAATGATCTCATCCGCTTTCTGATCCTCAATCAGGCAATGGTCTACCGGTACGATTCGATGGGTACTGTCCTGATACACTCCGGAAATGATCTGCCGGTTTTTGGCCAGAGCGAAGGCGGCGGAAACCTTGTTGCGATAATGATAAGGGGTTTCCATGCCGATAATAGGCTCTACCCTGTGAAATTGTTTCAGCAGTCCCTCCACCTTGTGCTGCTTGAATTGCAGCTGCCTGGGGTAACTCATGTTTTGCAGCTGGCAGCCGCCGCATTTTCGGAAAACCGGGCAGGTAGGTTCCGAACGCTGTTGCTGTGGTGAAGAGTCAAAGGAACTTTGTGGGGAAGTCTCCTCAAAGGAAGAACGGCGGCGCCCACCTTGCAGGCGAACTTTCAGGAAATCCTGTGACAAAGACTCCTTTGACAGGGGAACGTGAAGGGATTCGGCCCGCCGGGAAGGCTGACCCTGCGGAAGAGGGGAGGATGCTTGTTTTTTCCGGCTGCCCTGACGGCGCCCACAAGAAACAGAAGAAGCTGGGAGTTTTTTATTTTCTTTCATAGGATTCCTCTCTGACGCATCCGGCAAAGCCGGAAAGTTTGAGACATGGTGTAAGGCTTTTTGATATATGGCCTAAGGTTTTCGGGAAAACAATTAATCCGGGACAATGGCCGCTTTAGGAAAGGAGGCAAAATTTTGCGCTATCAGCTTTCTGCCAACCATTGGCCCTTGTTTGAGAAAACAGCCTCCGGAGAAACCGGAGGCTGGATAAGGTTAAGCGCTGGTAAAGTTAAGCGGTCTCGATGCTGTTGGCGGCCTGTAGATTTAGTTTTTCCACTGCCTGTTCCCGCATCTTGTATTTTAGGATTTTTCCGGCGGCGTTCATGGGGAAACCGTCTACAAAGTCCACATAGCGGGGAACCTTGTGCTTAGCCATATGTGAGGCCACATATTCCTTCAATTCATCTTCTGTCATGGCTTCGCCGGGCTTAAGCACCACGCAGGCCATAATTTCCTCGCCATACTGTTTATCCGGTACACCGATGACTTGAACGTCGGATACCTTGGGGTGGGTGTAAATGAAGTCCTCGATTTCCTTGGGATAGATATTTTCGCCGCCCCGGATGATCATATCCTTGATGCGGCCGGTAATTTTATAATAGCCGTTTTCATCCCTGCGGGCCAGGTCGCCGGTGTGAAGCCAGCCGTTTTCATCGATGGCGGCGGCGGTGGCCTCCGGCATTTTATAATAGCCCTTCATAATGTTGTAGCCCTTGGCGACAAACTCACCATCCATATTATCCGGGAGATCCTCATTGGTCTCTGGATCCACGATTTTACATTCCACACCGAACATGGCGGCGCCTACGGTGTTCACCCGAGCCTCCAGGGAATCGGTGGTTTTGCTCATGGTGCAGCCGGGAGAAGCTTCTGTCTGGCCGTAGGTGATGCAGATTTCAGTCATATGCATTTTGTCGATTACATCCTGCATGACCTTGATGGGACAGGGGCTGCCCGCCATAATACCGGTCCGCATATGGCTGAAATCGGTTTTTTCAAAATCCTCATGGCCAAGCATGGCGATAAACATAGTGGGTACGCCGTGGAAGGCGGTGATTTTTTCCTGATTAATACAGGCCAGACCCTTTTTGGGAGAAAACGCCGGAATGGGACTCATGGTAACTCCGTGGGTCATAGAGGCGGTCATGGCCAGCACCATACCGAAGCAGTGGAACATCGGTACCTGGATCATCATCCGGTCCGCCGTGGAAAGATCCATGCAGTCGCCGATGGCCTTGCCGTTGTTGACCACATTGTAGTGGGTCAGCATGACCCCCTTGGGAAACCCGGTGGTGCCGGATGTGTACTGCATGTTGCATACATCATGCTTGTTGATGGCGGCGGCGCGGCGATAGACCTCCTCCACAGGGACCAAGGCGGAAAGATCCATGGCCTCCTGCCAGGTGTAGCAACCCTTTTGCTCGGAATCCACCGTGATGATGTTCCGCAAAAACGGCAGCCGCTTGCAGTGGAGAGGCCGTCCCTTTTCTGTGGTTTCCAATTCAGGGCAAAGTTCCTTGATGATGGAAACATAATCGGAATCCTTAAATCCGTCAATCATCACCAGAGTATGGGTGTCCGACTGGCGGAGCAGATATTCGGCTTCATGGATCTTATAAGCGGTATTGACAGTTACCAGCACCGCGCCGATCTTAGTGGTGGCCCAGAAAGTGATATACCACTGAGGCACGTTGGTGGCCCAGATAGCCACATGGTCACCGGGGCGTACGCCCATGGCAATCAAAGCCCGGGCAAAGGTGTCCACATCATCCCGGAACTCGGCGTATGTACGGGTATAATCCAGAGTGGTGTACCGGAAAGCGTATTGATCCGGGAACTCCTCCACCATACGGTCCAGCACCTGAGGGAACGTCAGGTCGATCAGATGCTCTTTGGGCCAAACGTATTTACCGGCTTTCCGGTTGTCATCATACAGCCGGCGGGATTCCTGGGCGCCGCCCAGATATTGGGACATGAAATGGGTAAACTGAGGAAACACAACGCCCGCGTCGTGAAGCTCCGGCATATAGCTTTTCAGCCACTCCAGGGAGATATAGCCCTCGTAATTGATGGAGCGCAGGGCGCGCATGATGGCGTCTACCGGCAGATCTCCTTCGCCCATCATTTTGTAGGATACCTTGCCGTTTTCCATGACGGAATCTTTAATGTGGGTATATTTGATATACGCTCCCAGGTTCTGCACCGTCTGCTCCGGAGTTTCGTTCCCGTAGCGGTAAGGATGATGCATATCCCATAGGGCGCCGATATTGTCGCTTTCGATTTGGTTTAAAAGGCCCGCCAGACGGGAAGTATCGGCATATACGCCGTTGGTTTCCACCAGCAGGGTGACTCCCTTTTCCTCCGCGTAGGGAACCAAGTCTTTGAGGGCTTTCAAAACTACCGCGTCGTCCACCTCGCCATCCGGCGCGGGCTTCAGATCGCCCAGGATACGGACAAAGGGCGCCTCCAGCTGGGAAGCCACGTCAATGGAGCGAAGCAGCTCCTGATGTGTTTCTTCCGCTTTTTCCGGGAACTTTAGACAGGCGCCGGAGGAGATACAGGAAATGTTCATACGAATTTTTTTCAGCTGGGCCAGAGTCTTGGGCAGGTTCTCCTGCTTGAAAGGCATGGTTTTGCCGTCGAACAGCTCATCGCCCAGACCGCGAACCTCGATGCCCTGAAAGCCCAAGTCCTTGGCCATAGAATAAACGTCGGACCAGCCGAACTCCGGACAGCCCAAGGTTGAAAACGCTAGTTTCATTTTGGATCCTCCTAAGTGATTTTGGCTTTATATTGAGGATGCTCCTCAAAAAGGGACGTCCTGACAGAGAGGAAAAAATCGATGAATCCATAATCCTCCCATTTTTTACGCTATTAAAAAATATAGCAGGAAATCCGCTGTTTGTCAATTTTTCCAAGGGGATAAGGGAGGCTTTCCCAGGGGCCGGAAAAGAAAATAAATTCTGTCGTTCTGCGCATTGTTTTTCCCGCCGGAATAGGATATAATAAAGCTTAAGAAAAGGAGAGCCAAGGTCAGGAAAACAAGGACCCTCAAAGGACTTCGGTTTCCTGCAAAGGTGAAAAACGGAATAAAGAGGGCCCGTTCCTCTCTGTGGCGCAGAGGGGGACGGGTTTTTATGAAAAAGGGAGGATGTGGCCCGTTGCATCGATACTTATTATTTGATTTGGATGGCACCCTTACCGATCCAGCGGAGGGAATTACCAAGTGCGTTCAGTACGCCTTGTCCTATTTTGGGCAGGAGGAACATAGGCCGGAGGAGCTTTACTGCTATATCGGCCCGCCGTTGCCGGAATCTTTTGAAGTTTACGGAGGCCTTTCCCCCGAGGACGCGGCGCTGGCGGTAGAAAAATACCGGGAAAGGTTTCGGGCGAAGGGAATGTTTGAAAATGAGGTTTATCCCGGTATCGAGAAGCTACTCAGAACGCTGAGAGACGGGGGCAAGGTGCTGGCGGTGGCCACTTCCAAGCCGGAAGTATTCGCCAAAGAAATTTTGGAGCATTTTGGGCTTTCCGAATATTTCCGAGAGGTCGTGGGCAGCGAACTGGATGGCAGCCGTATGGATAAGGCTGAGGTTATCCGGGAAGCGCTGGCCAGATTGTCCCTGACGGAGAAGGATAAGCCCCTGGTGGCCATGGTGGGGGATCGCAGGCACGATATCATCGGCGCCCAGAAAAACGGGATTGCCTCGGTAGGAGTGACGTTCGGGTACGCCGAGGAAGGAGAGTTGGAAAAGGCCGGCGCGGATCGGATAGTGGATTCGGTTTCGGCTTTGGAGAAACTTTTGCAGGAGTGGTGAGGATAACAGGAGGCGTTATGGAGAAAAAAGGTTGGAAGCGGGACGTGAAAAGGCTGGCGCTGGTGGTGATCGCCTCTTGCGTGATGGCGATGAATATCAAGAGCTTTGTCCGGGCGGGAGGCTTGTTTCCCGGCGGCTTTACGGGGCTGACCCTGCTGATCCAGCAGACGGCGGATAAGTTTTTTCACATTGTGGTGCCTTATTCCGCGGTCAATCTGCTACTGAACCTGGTGCCAATTATTATTAGTTTTCGGTTCATCGGGAAGAAATTCACCCTGTATTCCTGTTTGGCTATCGTTCTTACCAGTATTTTGACAGACGTCCTGCCAGGTTACCCGATCACTTCAGATATTCTTTTGATCTGTGTGTTCGGAGGGTTGATCAATGGGTTTGCGATCAGTCTGTGTCTGTTTGCCGACGCTACCAGCGGCGGTACGGATTTTATCGCGATTTTCTTTTCAGAGCGGAAAGGGAAAGAAACCTGGAACTATATTCTGGCGGGCAATGTGCTGATGCTGGTAGCGGCCGGTTTCCTGCTCAGCTGGGAGCAGGCGCTTTATTCCATTATTTTTCAGTTTACGTCTACCCAAATTCTCAACGGGCTGTACAGCCGTTACCAAAAGCTGACGCTTCTGATTATTACGGAGTTTCCCCAGAAAGTTTACGAACAGATCAAGAGTGTCACACATCACGACGCTACCCTGTTTCAGGGTGTAGGATGCTATGAGGGCAAGGAGCGGAACTTGCTTTACAGTGTGGTATCCAGACAGGAAAAGCGGCGAATCGTATCTGAAATCCGCGAAATCGATCCGAAAGCGTTTATTAATGTGGTAAAAACAGAGCAGGTGACAGGACGTTTTTATCTGCGGCCCAATGATTAAATCCAGACAAACCATCCTATGAGAGAAAAGAGAAAGGCTTTATTGTCCGTTAGAAAAACCGCAAAAGGGGAATTGACATTCTAGACATTCTAAAGGAATAGAGATGAATCACAGTGATGTTTTCAAATACAGATTTAAGACGCTTAATCTTTCCTTTGGTCATCGAACAGGCGCTGGCCCTGACCGTGGGAATGGCGGACGTTATGATGGTGTCCTATGCGGGAGAAGCGGCGGTTTCCGGCGTTTCCCTGGTGGATATGATCAATGTTCTGCTGATTAATATCTTTGCCGCGCTGGCTACCGGCGGCGCGGTGGTGACTTCCCAGTATTTAGGCGCGCGGAACCGAAAGAAGGCCTGCGAATCAGCTGACCAGCTCATGGTGGTGACCATGGTCATCTCCGTGTTTATTATGGGTCTGACTCTGCTGTTGCAGGAACCGCTGATCCGTTTGTTTTTTGGCGCGATTGAGGATGACGTGATGTCTGCCTGTATCACTTATCTTTGGATTTCAGCCCTTTCTTATCCGTTTTTAGCGGTATACAACTCTTGCGCCGCCCTGTTTCGGGCTATGGGAAACTCTAAAGTGTCCATGCTGGTTTCTCTGGTAATGAATGTGATCAATGTGGCGGGCAACGCGTTTTTTATTTTTACTTTCCAAATGGGTGTGGCCGGAGTCGCTACCGCTTCCTTAATTTCCAGGGTGGCGGCCTGTGTTATCATGGTGGTGCTGTTGAGTAATCCGGAGCATCAGGTTTTTATCAGTTTAAAATGGAAATATCTTAAGCCGGATTTTCCGGTCATCAAAAAAATCTTACATATTGGTATTCCTAATGGCTTGGAAAACAGCTTTTTTCAGTTAGGCAGAATCTTGGTGGTCAGTATCATTTCCGTGTTCGGGACCACGCAAATCGCCGCTAACGCAGTGGCCAACAATCTGGACGGTATGGGGTGCATTCCCGGTAACGCTATGAATCTGGCTATGATTACGGTAATTGGACAATGTGTGGGAGCCCGAGATTACGATCAGGCTACCTATTACACAAAAAAGTTGATGAAAATCGCTTATCTCTCCGCCATTGCATGGAATACTCTGATTCTGGCAACTCTTCCTCTATCTCTCAAGCTTTACAATCTTTCAGAGGATACCATCTGGCTTTCCACCATTTTAATTGTACTTCATAACGGATGTGCCATGCTCATGTGGCCGGCGTCTTTTACCCTGCCCAACGCCCTGCGGGCAAGCAACGACGTTCGTTTTACCATGATTGTGTCGATTGTGTCTATGGTAGTGTTCCGAATCCTGTTCAGCTATGTTTTGGGAATTTGGTTCCAGATGGGCGCGATTGGTGTGTGGATCGCTATGATCATCGACTGGGTGTGCAGGTCGATCTGTTTTATCTGCCGGTTTGTACGGGGAAAGTGGAAACTGCAAAAAATCTAAGCAGAAATCCAAACTAAAATCCAAGCGGAAATTCAAATTAAAACCCAAGCCCTCAGTTTTAATAGTTCTTCCTCGCTTAGACTCGCGGGTTTCCTTCTATGAGGAAAACGAAAAACTTTTTTAATAGCCTTTTCGTGCCGTAAGCGGAAAGAATTTTTTGGCCTTCCGGAAATGCCAAGCTTTCGGAAAAAGAGAACTGTTTTTTTAAAATTTTCTCTTCTTTGGAAAATTGGCAGAAATTAATTCCAGGTCCTTTAACGGGCCTGTGTAATCTAAAAATGGGATAAGAATCGAAAGGCTCCCCAAAGCTGACGTTAAGCGCCTTGCCATAACGAGCGGCTTATTGAGGAGCTTTTTTTGAGCCCTTGCGGCAAAACAAAAACAACCGCCGCGGCCTGCTTTTTCGAATCTCCTTCTTTGCTGGAAAATCACGGGACCTAATTTCAGCCGGCTTCGTTTCAGCCGTACCGGCCTATTGCTTTACACAGGAATCATACCCCATGATGGCGGGAGGGGCTTTTCGTGAGAGAAATGCTGAAAATGCCAGCGCGTCGGACAGACGATAAAACCGATCTTTCCCGGTTTTGCCCTTTTCCCGCTTTGGAACGGGCTAACGACCGCATTGTGTTGCCGGAACATTTGAGCAGAAAATAAGAGGGACAGACCGGGAATTTCCCCCGGTCTGTCCCTCTATAATTTGAAACTAATTTTTAGCCTTGAATTAATTCTATGCCTTGCGCGGCGCGGAGCCGGAAAGCCCTAACGCTTTTAAATACTGCTCGTAAGCTGAACAGTAAGAGTCCACATCTGCGGGCTGATAATCTACCACCTTCTCGGAGCGGGAAATGATCCGCCTTGCCTCGTCTATATTACGAATCTGCCCGTCGGCGATGAGCTGCATGGCGATATTGCCTAAAACCGTGGCCTCGATGGGGCCGGCGGTCACGGTACAGCCGCAGGCGTTGGCAGTCATTTGGCAGAGCAGATTGTCCTTGGTACCGCCGCCGATCATATGGATAGCACGGTAATCCCTTCCGGTACAGTCCTTCAACTGATCATAGGTATAACGATACTTCATCGACAGGCTTTCGTAGATGCACCGCATCACCTGACCAACGGTTTCAGGAATCGTCTGACCGGTCTTTTTACAGAATTCCCGTACCCTGCGAGGAAGGTTGCCCGGTGGCACAAAAACAGGATCATCCGGGTCAATGAAGCAGGCAAAGGGCTTTTCACGCAGCGCCAACCGTTCCAGATCGCCGTAGCTGTAATCAAAGCCCTCTCTCTGATACTGCCGACGGCTCTCCTGAATCATCCAGAGGCCCAAAATGTTTCGGATCAGAGAGGTTTTTCCCTCAGCGGCGCCCTCGTTGGCCAGATTATACCGCACCGCTTTCTCGTTCAGCACAGGGTGATCCACTACAGTGCCAAAAATAGACCAGGTGCCGCAGCTGTTAAAAATGAAGTCCTTTTCCTTAGCCGGAACAGCGGCCACTGCGCTGGCGGTATCGTGGCTGGCAACGGAAACCACTTTGATAGGATCCACACCCAGTTCCTCGCAGGTTTCGGAAGTCAAACGCCCGATGACTGTGCCTGGCTGGACGATAGGTGTAAACAGCCGGGAAGGAATTCCTAAAGCCTCCATAACCCGCGGAGACCAAGTTCCTTTCGCTGCGTCTAATAACTGTGTGGTGGTACAATTGGTGTACTCTGAGGCTTTGACTCCAGTCAGCATGTAATTAAACAGGTCAGGCATTAGCAATAGGCATTCCGCCCGATCAAGCTGATACGGCCGGTTCAGAACCAGAGAATACAGCTGAAATACCGTGTTCAATTCCATGAACTGGTTGCCGGTCAGATGATAAAATTCCTCTTTGGAGATCTTGGAAAAGCTTTTTTCCACCAGCCCCGTGGTCCGAAGGTCCCGGTAGTGGACAGGATTTTCCAATAAGGTGCCGTCTCTGGCGATCAGTCCAAAATCCACTCCCCAAGTGTCAATAGCCATGCTGTCAATGGGGCCGAACTGTTTTGCTTTGACAATGCCCTGCTTGATCTCGTAAAATTGGCGTAAAACATCCCAATAAAGAGTGCCGCCGATACTGACCGGGTCGTTAGAAAAACGGTGAATCTCTTGATAGGTGATCGTGTTTCCGTCAAAGGACCCTAGCATCGCTCTGCCGCTGGACGCGCCGAAGTCGAATGCCAGGACTTGTTTTTTCTGTGTCATTTTTATCGCGTCCATCCGGGAGATCCCCAGAGGCTGCCGCACCTTCCTCCCTTAATATTGCTTAGTAATTACTTACTTGTTTTTGCGATAGTGACGATAACCGGGATGACGGCCTGTTACGTTGCCGGATTTCCGAAGTTCCAGCAAGCGGCCGATATTTTTTTCGGAGATTTCTTTTTCTCCGCCCAGCAGTCGGGCGTTCAGTTCGATTTTAGCCCACAGCTCTAAAGTTTCCATACGATAATAGGCGGTGCAAAGATCCGCGCCTACAGTGACCGCACCGTGGTTTTCCAGAAGCATAGCGTCGTGATCGGGAAGATAGGGGGCGATAGCGTCCGGAACCTCTTTGGTAGAAGGCACGCCGAAGGGAGTCAGGGGTACGCTTCCCAAGGAAATGACCGCTTCAATCATGATATAACGGTCCATAGGCAGGTGAGCGACCGCAAAGCCGGTAGCGGTCGGGGGATGAGCGTGAACCACGGCGCCTACATCGTCCCGCAGTTCATAGCAACGCAGGTGCATTTTCATTTCCGAAGAGGGACGATAGCCCTCGTTAGCTTCTAAGATCTCGCCCTGAACGTTGATTTTCACCAGCTTTTCCGGCGTGATGAAGCTTTTGCTGATACCGGTGGGCGTGCAGATAAAATTGCCGTCAGGCAATTTTACGGAAACATTTCCGTCATTGGCCGCTACCCAGCCAAGCTGCCACATCTTATGGCATACGTCACAAATTTGATCCTTGATTTCCATTTCTGTCATGAAAAGCACCTCTTTGAGTAAGTTTGATTAAAAAGAGCAAGGGCTCTTTTCGCCATATTATAACCCGTTTTTTACCGTTCGTCTAGATATTACAATGATTTTGACAAAAAGAAAAGCCTATGGGGGTTTAATAATAGATATTGATCAAAAATAACTAAAATAGATAAAAATGGGATGATAAAGTAGTTGGACGAGACTCCTGGAAGTCTGCTCACTGGCCAGAATAAGTCGATAAGTCCTGGTTACCCACGTGAATTTTCGGATCCTCGAACTGGCGAAAGTATCTTTTGTATGATGGAATTCTTCCTCAGACAGGTGCCTCCGAAAAATCATGGCGAAATGACGACAAATCAAAAGCGCCGTCAAGAAAACCTGACGGCGCCGAAACGCTTGAAAAGGAAGATGAGGGTTGCGAAAAAATAGAACAGAACGACGAATTAAGCGGCCTTGACCGCCTTGAGAATCCGGACAACAATAGGGCTGAGTACCACATTGACCCCAAGCTCTACTAAGAAGTTGATGCCCAGCAGGCCGACGATAATGTTGTAAAGCACATCGGTCTCTCCGGTCCAGGAAAGAAGCACAGGCCGGAAAAACAGCGCCAATCCCAAATAAAAAATTCCTGTGTTCACAATGGGACTTAAAATCGCTGCCAAAACGGTACCGCCCATCACGCTCTTGGGCGCAATGAGATGGTAAACCAGTCCAGCTACAAAGCCGGCAGCGATACCTTTGATCATGCAGACCACAATGCACAGAAATGGGTTTGCGTTCCAGACGACAGCGCCGCCGGGATCCGCTCCCGTAACACAGCAAATGAGAACTACAACGCTGAATACGCCGCCTAGATAAGCGCCCGCGCCCGCGCCATACACAGCGGCGCCTACGACGATTGGAATCATGGCCAGAGTGATGGAGAAGGGACCGAACTTGATGAAGGTGGAAACCAGCTGTAGCACGATAATAATGGCCGTAAAAATAGCCAGGCCCACCATCTTTTGGGTTTTGCCCATGGTCAGGGATTGCTGCTTTGACATATTCAATTACCTCCTGCTGATACTCCTGATTTCAGGATGCATCGCAAATATTTATAGCCCGGCTGAGCCGGTAAGCCCCAACGGGGCGCTATTTCTGAGTTACCGCTTACAGGTACCGCAAAAAATGAATTTTAACGGGAGCTTAAAAGCGTGTTTGAAAGGAGAATTAGTATCGCATTACGAAACGGAAACCTGCCATAAAATGGAGGCACGCCTCCAGATAAAACTTGCGCGGGGAAAACGTAAACCGGGGATAAAACAGCCGCTTTTAACTGGTAGCTTATCGCCCTGATTTACCGGTGTTCTTTTCATAAAGGAGCCGAAGTCCCTCTAAAAGCAGGTTGTCGCAGTAAACAATATTTCTCCGGCAGTGTGGAACGATTTCTCTTCCCAGTCCGCCGGTGGCCACAATAGAACATTTTTTACCCAGCTCTTCCTCGATCCGGTCGCACATGCCATCCATCATGGAAGCGGTTCCGTATACGGAGCCGGAACGCATACAGTCGGCGGTGTTAGAGCCGATCACATGCTTCGGCGCTTCCAGGCTGACGGAGGAGAGCAGGGCGGAACGGGCGGTAAGAGCCTCCAGGGCAATGCCTGGACCGGGAATGATGACTCCGCCCAGCATACTGGCGTCGGAATCTAAAACACTGATGGTGGTAGCGGTGCCGATATCGAAAATGATGCAGGGGCAGTCAAACAGCGCGATGGCCGCCACTGCGCCCGCCACAAGGTCGGCGCCTAAGGTGGATGGGTCATTTAACTTGATATTCAGACCGGTTTTCATACCGGGACCGATGCACAAAGGCTCGGTGCCGGTCAAACGCTTGACGGCCCGTTTTATTCCAGAAGTCAGGGAGGGAACCACCGAGCTGATGATGGAGCCTTCAATCTCACTGATGGATACGCCGTAAATATCCACAATGTCCCGCAGTTCCACCGCATACTGGTCCTCTGTACGCTGGCGGTCCGTGGCCAGGCGCGACACGAATTTTAAATCCTTGCCGTCAAAAACGCCCATGGTAATGTTGGTGTTTCCGATATCCAAAGCCAATATCATGAAAGTTCCCCGCTTTCTGTCGCAAATAGATTCGGTTGAAATCCGCCGGTCCTGCAAAACTCCTGTTCTGCCCTTCGGACGCAAAACAAAACTGGTGTTTGTCTGCGCTTTTAAAGACCGGAGGCCCTCGCATTAAAGACCGGATGCTCTCGCAAAATCTGATTATATTATAGCAAGTGTCCCTTTTAGACGCAAGAAATATTCTATCCTGCAACAAAAAAGTGCTGTTTTTCCAGCAAATTCTTGCTATAATAAAATGAAATTATCACATTTACCCAAAGAAAGGAACCGGTCAGTATGAAAGAATTCTTCGGCAGAAAGATTTTAAAATATCAGGATCAGATTTTTCAGGATTTAAAGGCGTTGGTGGCGATCCCTTCCGTGGCGGACGCCTCCGCCGAGGGCCAGCCCTTCGGTGAGCAGTCGGCCAAGGGTCTCAGGTGGATTTTGAACCGTGCCCGGGAGCTGGGACTAGATACGGTAAACGCGGATGATTACGCGGGCCACGCGGAATACGGCGAGGGAGAAGCTGTGGCGGCGGTGGTTACCCATGTGGATGTGGTACCTGCCGGAGAGGGCTGGACGGGCAACCCTTATGTGCTGGAAGAGCGGGACGGCAGGCTTTATGGCCGGGGAACCGCTGACGATAAGGGGGCGGCAGTGGTCGCTCTGTATTGCCTGAAGGCGTTAAAGGATGAAAAGGTGAAGTGCATCCGAAAAGCGAGAGCGATTTTCGGCGCCGGGGAGGAAATCGCCTCTGATGATCTGAGACACTATTTTCAGCGGGAGCCCCTGCCGGAAATGGCGTTTACCCCGGATGCCGAATACGGCGTATGCAATCGGGAAAAGGGAATTCTGCATGTGGAACTTTCCGCTCCGGCGGATGGAACCCGGCTGGAACGGATCCAGGGAGGAACAGTCCGCAACGCGGTAGCGGCCTCTGCCCGGTCGGTAATTCGTTGTACGGAGAAGGAGGCACGGCAACTTGAGGCCTTATCAAAGAAGGCGGACGGCGAATTTTCTTTCCAATGGGCGCAGGGCGCTTTGACAGTGGATTGCAGCGGAAGAGCCGCCCACGCTATGGAGCCTCAGAAAGGAAAAAATGCCGCCACCCGGCTGATCAGACTCCTTTCCTCCTGCTTTGGAGGGGAAGCGTTAGGTACGCTGTGGAGTTTTGTTGATCAGAAAATCGGGATAGAGCTGGACGGGAAATCCCTGGGACTTCGCCGGGAGGACGAGGTTTCCGGCCCTCTGACAGTGAATTTAGGAGTGGCAAAACAGGATAACGGTGTTGGACGGGTGGTATTGGATATCCGGTATCCGGTAACAGCGGATGGAAAGGAAATTTTCGAAAAGCTGCGGGCTGCCGCCGAGGCGTATGGCGTGGAGGCCCGGGTTCTGGCAGAGCAGAAGCCTCTGTTCGTACCGGAGGACACACCACTGATCCGTATGCTGAAAGGTGCCTATGAGGCGGTAACCGGAGAGAAAGCACAGGTTTACGGCACGGGAGGAGGTACCTATGCCCGTTCTCTCCAAAACCATGGCGTGGCCTTTGGTCCTGTGTTTCCCGGGGAGGAGAACCATCTCCATGACGCGGATGAGTTTATCGAAATTGAAAAATTCATGCTTCACGCCCAAATCTGTTTAGAAGCGCTGTTCCGCATGGTGACACAGGAGTAAAAATGTTTTCTTGAACTGAGATACCCCAAAGGCTTTTCCGCATCGCGGTTTTCCTGTTCTATGGCTCTTGGGTTTTGCCGGAGAATCATATTTCTTAAGATATTACCATTTTATCATAACAATTGCTAGTGTTTTTGCAGGATTTAGGGTATTCTTAAAATAAGATAAGAAAGATGATAAGAAAGATGACGGAATATCTCGGATATTAAAGGTAGGGATATGATAACATGGCGTTTTTGACAATAGGTCATCAAAAACATGAAGTGAAGCCTGGCACACGGCTTAGCGACGCCATTGGGCTTTATCACCCGCTGGAGCTTCCCTGCGGCGGAAAGGGAAGGTGCGGAAAGTGCAGAGTGACAGCTTTTGGGGGGTTATCTCCCGTTTCCGCGGTAGAGCGAGATCATTTGTCTCTTCAGGAGCTGGAGAGCGGGATAAGGCTTGCGTGCTGCACGGTTGTAGAGGGAGACTGCCAGGTGATTTTACGGGAAGAAACCCAAAACGTGGTCTGCGATGACGGAATCATGCCGGATTTTCCCCCAAAGCCCCTGTTCCAAACTCTTGGCGCGGTAGTAGATATCGGCACCACAACCTTGGCCGCCCGGCTTTACGGGAGGAATGGCCTTTTGGCGCAGGCGACTATGGTCAATCCGCAGGGCCGCTACGGCGCCGATGTGATCTCCCGCATCGGCGAAGCTTTGGCGGGAAAAGGCGCGGAAATAGCCCGGTGTATCCGCACGGCCCTGAAATCTCTTTTAGAGGAATTATCAGAGAAGGCATGTGTTTTCCCGAACCAAATTGACGCTGTGGTAATCACGGGGAACACCTCGATGCTGTATTTGCTGACAGAAACAGATCCGGATTGCCTTTCTCACGCGCCTTTTGAGGCGTCTCGGTTGTTTGGAGAGTTTCGAAAGGGCTTCGACTTGGAACTGCCCTGTCCGGAAGCTGAAGTATATTTTCCAAGGTGTGTATCAGCCTTTGTAGGCGCTGATCTGGTCACCGCTCTTCTTGCCAGTGAGATTTGGAAGGAGAAGGAAACTTCTGTATTGGTGGATATTGGCACCAATGGAGAGATGGCGCTATGGCGGGAAGGGAAATTATTCTGTTGTTCCACCGCCGCCGGTCCGGCGTTTGAGGGAATCGGGTTGTCTATGGGAATGGCGGGAAAACCAGGGGCGATAGACCATGTGGCGATTCACGGGGGAAAAATGTATCCCCATGTGATCGGAGAAAGAAAGGCGACTGGCGTCTGCGGCAGTGGCGTTGTGGATGCCCTGGCTGCCTTTTTAGAGCTTGGACGGATGGATGAAACGGGCTATTTGGAAGAGGACCCTGTTTTTCTTTCAGAGCGGGTATCTGTCTCGCAGCAGGATGTCCGCATGGTGCAGTTAGCCAAAAGCGCTATCTGCGCTGGGATTCAGACCCTGATCGAAAGTGCCGGCGTTTCCATGGCGGAGGTCAGTCGGCTGGTGGTTGCCGGCGGCTTTGGAAGCTACTTGGATATTGAAAATGCCGGTAAAATAGGCCTGGTTCCACCTGAGTTGGCGAAAAGGGCCAGGATTATCGGCAATGGAGCGCTTTTGGGCGCCGCGATGATTTTATTGAATCGTGATTTCGCGGAGTTTTCTTTTCAAATGGCTCAAAGAGCGGTTACTGTAGATCTTACGGCGAGCGCCGTTTTTCACGAACGTTATATGGAAGGAATGATGTTTTGATCCCTGTTTAGGAACCAGAACCTAAGGGACAAACGGACATTGCCGCAGGGCAGAAGTCCACAAGATCTTGATAACGCAATAAGAATAGCGATAAGCCAAGAAGAGATGAAAAATCGCCTGCCGCTTCAATTCTTCCAAGATTGGAGCGGCAGGCGATTTTTGTTTTGAAAGATGTTTTAAAACCGGTAAAACGAAGAAGAAATTGTTTCATCACAAAATAACGGGGATAAGGGAGTGAAAATAAAATTTTTATCAAACAAAGCGTGGAAGATTATTTATTCTGCGGATCCGCGGTGGATTTTTCACCTTGCCGAACGAAGCACCGCCTCGGCGCACCGGATACCGTCTACTGCCGCGGAAATAATTCCGCCGGCATAGCCCGCCCCCTCCCCGCAGGGATATAACCCTTGAAGGCCCTGGGCCTCTAGGGACTCCGTCCGGGAGATCCTCACCGGAGAGGAGCTTCTGGTTTCCACGCCGGTGAGCACGGCGTCAGGCTGTGCGAATCCGTGCAGTCTGGCGTCCATCAGCAACAAGCCCTGCCGCATGGCGTCCGCGATCTCGGCCGGCAAACACTGGTCCAGAGAAGCAGGCGTTACACCGGGCTGATAGCTGGGAATTACGCTGCCAAAAGCGGAGGAAGGCTGTTTTTTCAAAAAATCCCCTACCAGTTGGGCCGGTGCCCGATAGCCGCCGCCTCCCAATTGATAGGCGGCTTCTTCCAGACGCCGCTGGTATTCCACACCCGCAAGGGGAGAATCGCTTTTAAAATCCTCAGAAGTCACGCCGACCAATAAAGCGCTGTTGGCGTTTCTCCCGTCTCTGGCAAACCGGCTCATACCGTTAGTGACCAGGCGCTGCTTTTCGGAAGCGGCCGCGACCACTTGCCCACCGGGACACATGCAAAATGTGTACACCCCCCGGCCGTTAGAAAGGTGTACAGCCAGCTTATAGTCCGCCGGGCCCAGCGCGGGATGACCGGCGAATCGGCCGTATTGGATCCGATCGATCATTTTCTGATCATGTTCGATCCTGGCGCCCACCGAGAATGGTTTTTGTTCCATCGAGACGCCCTGCTCCAGTAAAGCCTCGAAGGTGTCTCTGGCACTGTGGCCGATGGCTAAGATCACGTGGCTGGTTTCCAAAGTTTCCACGCCGGTTTTTCCCAATAAATCCACCCCGGTAATTTTACCGTCTTGGATTTGAAGTCCGGTCATTTGAGTTTCGAATCGGACCTGGCCGCCAAGGGAGACAATGGTCTGCCGCAGACTTTTCACAGTGCTTTTCAGCCGGTCGGTGCCAATGTGGGGCTTCGCCTGAAAGAGAATCTCTTCCGGGGCGCCCGCGGCGACCAATTCTTCCAGCACTTTTCTGGCCCTGGGATCCTTTGTGCCGGTGTTCAGCTTACCATCGGAGAAGGTGCCGGCTCCTCCTTCGCCAAACTGAACATTGGAGCGGATATTCAGCTTTCCCGTGAGAAAAAATTCCTCCACATCCCGGGAACGCCGCTCCACATCCCGGCCTCTTTCTACCAAAATAGGCCGGACGCCGGCCTGGGCTAAGATCAGCCCGGCGAATAGTCCGGCGGGTCCTGCCCCCACCACGACCGGCCTCAGGTCTGGCGAAACCGTATCTGGAAGAGTGTAATGATAGGGCGCCGTTAAAACAACTTTTTTACACTTACTCCTTTTTAAAACAGCGGATTCATCCACCGTCAGGGACAAATTAACAGCGCAGATAAAATGCACCCGGTCTTTTTTTCTGGCGTCCACAGACCGCCGGAAAAGAGAGATGGACCGGATCTCTTTTGTCGGTATGTTCAGAGCTTTGGCGGCGGCCTCTTTTAAGCTTTTTTCAGTGTAATCCAGAGGCATAGGAAGGTCGGAAACACGAATCATAGAAATTCTCCTTCGGTTAGGAATGAGAGTAGGCGTGAGCGCTCAAGTGCTCAGGAAAAAATCTTTTCAGATCAGGGATCATAGGGCGCCGGCCGCGTTTTTTCCAGCGACAAAACCGGACGACCAGGCCCATTGCAAGTTATAGCCGCCGCAGTCGCCGTCTACATCCAGGAGTTCGCCGCAGGCGTACACCCCCGGAAGCTTTTTGGCCTCCAAGGTAACGGGAGAAAACTGAGAAGATAAAAGTCCGCCGGCGGTAGCTTGCGCCTGCTGCCAGCCCAGAGTTCCTGTAGGGGAGAAACGCCAATCCTTGACCGTATGGCAAATATTTTTTAATTGGGGTAGGGACAAAGTTCCGCAGGGCTGAGAAAGTGCGGTGGACATTAACTGTCTGAGCAAAGCTTGTCCCACCCGTTTGTTGATGACCCCGGACAGAAGCTGCTCCAGAGGAAGCTCCGGTTGCTGGACGGACAGTGCCTGAAGAAAAGCCAACAGATCCGGAAAGCCAAAGTCTGGGACCAGGTCCAAAGAAAGCTCTATTTTTTCCGTCCTCTGCCCGTCGACGGTCCCTTGGGAGAAGAACTCTCCTGCCAGCCGGGAAAGGTTTAATACACAGATGCCGGAAAGTCCCTGATCGGTAAATTGAATTTCACCGGTTTCTTGCTTTACCATTTTTTGATCCGCCAGCAGAGAGACGGTTCCGCGACAGCGCAGCCCCTTGACGGATTTCAGAAGAGGAAAGGCCAACCGTATGGGGACTAAAGAGGGAAAGGGCTTAGCCATCTGTAGCCCTAACCCCATAGCGAGCTGAAAACCGCTTCCGTCGGAGCCTGAAGAGGGCATAGAGCGTCCGCCTGCGGCTAAAATCAATTTTTTGGCGAAAACATCGCCGCCGCTGGTCTTCAGTTCGTAGCCTCCGAATTTTTTTTCAATGGCCTCCACTCTGGTTTGACAACGCTCCTCCACGCCATGACTCTCCAAATAACGGCGGAGTACATCCAATACAGCCGAGGCCTGCCCGTTACAGGGATAGCAGCGGCCCTGGCTTTCTTCCCGGCACAGCAAACCCAGACGGCCGAACAGAGCGAGAGAGTCCTTGGCGGGAAGCTGGGATAAAACAGCGGCAACAAAACTATCTGGGGCGCCATGGTAATGAGAGGAGTTTAGCGCCAGATTCGTCAGGTTGCACCGGCCGTTACCGGTGACCAATAGCTTTTTGCCAACCCGTGGGCCTTGCTCCAAAATAGAAATCTTTTTGCCGGGAATAAACTGAGCGGCGGAAACCGCCGCCATTAAGCCGGAAGCTCCGCCGCCTAAAATTACTAAATCAGCCATGAAAAATCATCCTCCCCAGCCAAACAGGTTTCCGAGCACTCCATAGGAAAGAAGGGTCATGACAAAGCCCGCCACTAGGACACCTGCGATAATGGGGGGAAGGGAATCCTTTAAGCGCATCTTTAACACAGAGGCGATCAGCGCGCCGGTCCAGCCTCCCGTGCCGGGAAGCGGGATAGCCACAAACAAAAACAAACCAAATTTTTTGTACTTCGTAACCTTGGCGCTTTTTTTCTCCGCCTTAGCCTCCAATTTGTCCACCAGCTTTACAAAGCGGGTGTTTCGCATCCAGTCAAAAATTTTTCGAATAAACAACAGAATAAAAGGAATGGGAAAAAGATTGCCGATGACGCAAATAAGATAAGCGACAGGCCAGTCTACTCCTAACAGGGTACCGGCCAGAATGCCGCCTCTCAATTCCAAAATCGGCAGAAGGGAAACCAGGAAAATAATCAGCTCCGCGGGAACCGCGTTTTTCAGGGAGTCGATGATCGTTTGTACCAGTTGATCCAAAGATTTGTCCTCCTAGTAGGTTTATCAGGTTTTATCAGAATACCGACGCCGCTAAATCACCGAGACTCCGCAAAACGCCGAATCTCTGGAAAGGACGACGAAAACCACCGTCTCCAGCGCCGATAATAAAATTATTATACCACATAATTCCGGTTTGTTTCAAGCTATTTATCCATTTCTTAGCAGCATATTCGGAAAGAAGGAAAATTCGGCAAACATTTTTTGACGGTTTTATCAGTTGCTTCAGGAAAACAGCTTAGTGTCAAAATCGCCGGACTTTTCCATTTCATCTTCCGGGAAACGAGCGGCTTTCCACTTTAATTTGGGGATCCTGCGGCTAGCAGAAAATTTTAAAGGGGATAAAGTCCAAAACATGCAGCGCTGCGCGGTGCAGAAAGCAATTGATAAAAGAGTATATCCGAAGCGGGAATAAATTATGGTTTGAGCCCCATTTGTGTGACTGCCGCTGCCATCAGGCAGAAGATGAATCTGCGCTTGGATGCGATAGAAGTCCGACAATTTTCATCTATAGGGAGAATATCTTAGCCAGCCGGGCGTAGAAAACGGAGACTACCGTAGTAAAAAACCGAACCCACCTACATTGCTTGAAAATCTTTGCTCGAAGGCCTTTGCTCAAGACATGAAACATGATTGCCAGAGATTTCTACCGGCCTTACGGGCCCTATCATAGGAAAGGAAACCAGCTGGGCAGTCGAGCAAGACTCTACTCGAAAATTTTTTAATCAGCGTCGGAGGAACGATCCACCATCAGGTTTAAGTGCTTCCGTTCCCGGATAAAATAAACCGGCACCAGTAAAATGATCGCGCCGAACCAGGCGGCGGGTTCCGCCAGGAAAAGGCCTTCGCCGCCGAGAAACATGGGAAGGGTAAAGGCGCAGGTCAGACGCATGGCCAGCTCCATCATACCGGAAAGAAAAGGCGAGAGGGTATCTCCCAGCCCTTGCAGAGCGGAACGATAAACATTCAAAAGATACAAAATCGGCAAAAAGACCGCTAGAATGGCCAGATAGCTCATAGCGACGTGCATAGCTTCCTGAGCGTTCTCGCTGCCGGCGTTAATAAACAGAGAGGTCAAAGGCCGACTGAAAATGAGTGCCAGAGCGGTGATAGTCAGCGCGGTAGCGATGGTCAGAACCGTCGCCACGCGGATTCCTTTTTTGATCCGCTTGATTTTTTCAGCGCCCATATTTTGTCCGGTGTAGGTGGCCATGGAATAGCCGAAAGCGATGGCGGCAAGTTCCAAAGCGCCGTAAAGTTTGTTGGTGGCGGTGAAGCCGGCTAAAAAGGCGACGCCATAGGTGTTGATGATAGACTGAAGCACCATGCCGCCAATATGGATCACCATGTTCTGTACCGCCAGTGGACTTCCCAGGGAAATCAATTTTTTCAGCAAAGGCCAGTCTAATTTCCAGTCGGCCTGGGAAAATTTTAGCAGGGAGAGCTTTCGAAAGCGGTAAACGCAGTAAAGGCAAGAAACAAATTGAGCGGTCACCGTAGCGCCGGCCGCCCCACCGATTCCCCAGTGAAAGACCGCGACAAAAAGAAGATCCAATGCGATGTTCACAGCGCAGGCCACGCCCATCGACACTAAGGGTGTGGTGCCGTCGCCCAGGCTTCTAAGCACGGAGGCCAGCAGATTATAGGCCATTACCACCGAGAATCCGCCAAAGGAAATCCGCAGGTAAAGTAAGGCCTCATCCAAAACCGCGGGATCCGTGTTCAGAAGTAGCAACACCGGTTCCGCTAGAATCTGCAAAAGAATCGACATGACCACAGCGATGGCAAAAGCCAAAATAATCGACATGGTAACGGATTTTCTCAGCAGATTGTATTCCTTGGCGCCAAAATATTGAGAGATTAATATGGCAAAGCCCTGGGTCAGCCCTACGCAGAAGCCAAGGCAGAACCATACCAGCCAATCAGTGGAGCCTAAAGCAGCTAAAGAGTTGACACCGCAGAACTGGCCTACGATGGCGGCGTCCACCACTGTGTATAAATGCTGAAAAACGCCTCCCAACATCAAGGGAAGAGCGAATTTAAAAATCAGTTTGGCTGGCTTACCGCTGGTCATATCGGTAACGCGGCTTTCCATAAAAAATAAATCCCCCTTTTTTCTCTCAAATCATTTATCCGGATTTGAGATTCATTATAAAGGGGGATCGTTTTAATTTCAATAAATTTGTTAAAGAAAATATTAATCAGCACATAAGATGCGCTAAATAGAAAGCACAAGCATAAAGCACGTTAAATAAATGGCCCGGCATAGAGTGCGTTCCATAGAAAACCAGTATGGGACGCGTTAGATAAAAAGCGCACCGAAAGTACCAGCAAAGATATTGAAAAGAAAGCTACACCAATCATTCTGATTATAGCCCGCAGGAACAGCTACCGTCCTCATGGCTACATTCCGCCACTGGACCGACGATGGGAAGAGGATCCACCCCGATACGAGTATAGTAATCGGAAAGAGCCGCTTTAATAGCCTGCTCAGCCAAAACGGAGCAATGGACCTTTACAGGCGGAAGTCCATCCAGAGCTTCCATAACCGCCTTGTTGGTCAGCTTCAAGGCGTCTTCGATGGTTTTGCCTTTGACCATTTCCGTGGCCATAGAGCTGGTGGCAATGGCGGCGCCGCAACCGAAGGTCTTAAATTTGACGTCGGTAATGACGCCGTCCTTGATTTTGAGATACATTTTCATAATATCGCCGCAGGTGGGATTCCCTACCTCACCGATACCATCGGCATCCGGAATTTCTCCCACATTTCTCGGATTGGCGAAATGATCCATTACTTTTTCACTGTATGCCATAAATGTTTCCTTCTTTCTGGATGCTATAATTTCTATAATAGAATAAATAATTTTATATAAATTTTAATGAATTACCAAATTTCCCTAATAATCCACAGAATCAACTGTAAACCATGAAATCGCAACCTTTTCCGCGGCAGCGCTTTTGACAGGGGATAGCCAACAGGCGTGGACAAACGAAGATTCTAAAAAATGGCGGATAGCGGGTGGAACTCGAGAAGTTTTCCGTCGCTGGCCTTTAAGAACCTTTTATTTTGAAAGCGAAAAAATCTTTGTCGGCCAAGGGAAAAGCCTCAGGGGTTAGTCCCGGAGCGCCGGTTTCAGCGCCGGTTTCAGCGCCGGGAATCCTGCCGGCTCACTCGTTCTGGAACTGGAAGGGAGGTCTGTTTTCCTTTTGAATTCGTTCCCACAGAGGAGACATGCTTCTGAGGCGTTCTACGATAGGAGGAAGAACCTCTAAGATATAATCCACATCCTCTTCCGTGTTCTCATCGCTCAGAGTGAGCCGCAGAGAACCGTGGGCGATCTCATGAGGAATCCCCAAGGACAGCAGCACATGGCTGGGATCCAGAGAGCCGGAGGTGCAGGCGGAACCGGAGGAACCGCAAACCCCTTTCAGGTCGAGACTCAGCAGAAGGGATTCTCCCTCGATTCCCTCGAAGCACATGTTGAAGTTGCCGGCCATACGTTTCGTGGGATGACCGTTTAAATGGGCACGATCGATCTTGGAAGCGCCGGCGATCAGCTTGTCCCGTAGCTTTGTCAGCCGGGCGACTCTGCCGGGAATATCCCTTGTGGCTTCCTTTACCGCTGCGGCCAGACCTACGATACCCGCGGTATTTTCTGTACCGGCCCGACGGCTTCTTTCCTGAGCGCCGCCGTCGATCAAATTCTGAAGGCGAACACCTTTGCGGATATACAAGGCACCGCAGCCCTTGGGACCGTGAATTTTATGGCCGGTAAAGGACATAAGATCGATGTTTTGCGCTTTGACGTCGATGGGCACATTGCCTACCGCCTGAACCGCGTCAGTGTGGAACAAAACCTTATGCTTTTTGCACACCGCCGCCAGCTCGGAAATAGGCTGAATGGTACCGATCTCGTTGTTGGCGTACATAATGGTTACCAAAGCGGTGTCCTCCCGAATCGCCGCCTCCAGCTCCTCGGGACGGACAATACCGTCACTGTGGACTTCCAAGAGGGTGATCTCAAAGCCTTCTTTTTTCAAGGCTTCCAGAGAGTGGAGCACCGCGTGATGCTCAAACCGGGAGCTGATAATATGTTTTTTCCCTTTTTTTGCCATTTCATGGGCAACGCCCTTAATGGCCCAGTTGTCAGACTCACTGCCGCCGGAGGTAAAGAAAATCTCACTGGGGTCGGCGTTAAAACAGCGGGCGATGTCCTCTCGGGCGGTTTCCACCGCTTTTTTGGCGTCCCGACCCACGGAATACAGGCTGGAGGGATTGCCATAGCGCTCTCTATAATAAGGAAGCATGGCTTCTAGCACGGGCTGAGATACCGCGGTAGTAGCTGAATTATCTGCGTAAACAAAACGTGCCAAAGTTATCACCTTTTTCTTTGTATAAAACTATATCATACATTATGATTTTATGTTCATTTTAAATATACACTTTTTTAGTATAGATTTCAATAGAAAGCCAGTAAAATTTTTACCAGGTTTTTCTGAATTTTCTGTGAATTACAAGAATAAATTTAAGCGCAAAGGGTTGATTTGATTAAGAAACCCCGGGATGGGCCATGCTAACAGAAAGATGTTTGATGCGGTGTGGGTAGGGTCATAACTTGACAGTAAAGGGAAGTAAGGGTACAATAAACATAATATTTGTGTTCGGAAAGGGAAAATAGTGGCTGCCGTCACACGCCGCTAGTATTTCCCAGTGATTAGCGTATCATTCAGAAGAAACGCCGGAGAGTGGCGCGGGATTTGGTAAGATCGTTTTCGTCATAAATAAAATTTGAAATGTACATAGCAGAGCGGCCTTTCGCGCTGTGGCACCGTTTGTCGGCCGAAAGGAAAACCGCATCGCAAACAATTAATGGAGGTTATTTTGTGAGTTTAAATGAAAAAAGAATAAAGCTGGGAGCGACGAAGCCGATTTCCGGAATTAAGCGGCAGTCTGCGAGGAACCAGATCGGCAAGCAGGCCGACCAGTCCCTATCCACGGCGAAGGAACCGATTCCTATGCCGGAGGCTAACGCGGCGGAAACCAAACTGTTTGAGAAGGTGACTGCTCGCAAGGAGCCGCAGCAGCGAAAGAAAACAGCAGGTTCAAAAACTGCTAAAAGTACGGCAAAGTCTGGAGCGAAGGCGGCGAAGAAGGAAGCGCCTAAAACAGCCGGAGGAAAAAAGGAGACGCCGACAAAGAAAAGCGCGGCGAAGTCCGCGGCGGAGACAAAAAAAACAGGAAAAACGACGGCCCACACCACCAAGCGGGGACAGAAGAAATCAGTCAAACCATCGATTAAGGTGACGTTTCTCGGCGGCCTGAACGAAATCGGGAAAAATATTACCCTGTTTGAGTGCGGTAAGGATATGTTCCTGTTAGACTGCGGCATGACTTTCCCAGATGGAGATATGCTGGGCATAGACCTGGTGATTCCGGATTTCTCCTATGTGGAGCGAAACAAGGACAAGATCAAGGGACTGGTAATCACTCACGGCCATGAGGACCATATCGGCGCGATTCCTTATCTGCTGAAGACCTTTAACGTGCCGATTTACGGCACTCCTCTGACCATTGGTCTGGTGAGCGGAAAATTGAAGGAGCATAATCTGCTCGGAAAGGCCAAGCTGAACATCGTAAAGCCCGGGGACCGGGTGAAACTGGGATGTATGGAAGTGGAGCTGATCCACGTGAACCATTCCATTCCCGACGCGGTGGCGGTCGCGATCCATTCTCCGGCGGGCACCGTTGTACACACCGGAGACTTTAAGATCGACTGTACCCCTCCCCAGGGAGAAATGATCGACTTGGGCCGGTTCGCCGAGCTGGGCAAAGAGGGAGTGCTGGCCCTGCTGTCCGAATCCACCAATGCGGAACGTCCCGGCTACACCATGACTGAGCGAAAAGTAGCTGATTCTTTTGAGAATCTGTTTGTAAAGGCGGAAAATAAGCGGATCATCGTGGCTTCTTTCGCCTCCAATATCAACCGGATCCAGCAGATCATCCATTGCGCCCAGCGCCATGGCAGAAAAGTGGCGTTTTCCGGCCGCAGTATGCTGAATTATGTGTCCATTGCCAATGAGCTCGGTTATATGGATGTTCCGGAAAGCGTAATTATAGATATCGACTTAATCAACCGGTACGCCAAGGATCAGATTGTGCTGATTACCACCGGCAGCCAGGGAGAACCAATGTCAGCCCTGGCCCGTATGGCGACCTCTGATCACCGTAAGGTGGAAGTAGGCCCCGATGACTTCGTTATCATCTCCGCACGGCCTATTCCGGGGAATGAAAAGACCGTAGGCAACGTGGTCAACGAGCTGATGAAGCGGGGATGCGACGTGGTGTACGAGTCTATGTATGAGGTCCATGTCTCCGGCCACGCCTGCCAGGAAGAACTGAAGCTGATGCAGGGCCTGACCAAACCGAAATATTTTATTCCGGTTCACGGTGAGCAGAAGCATCTGCATAAACACGCCCAGCTGGCGGAAAGCATGGGAATTCCCAAGCAGAATATTTATATCGGCGATATCGGCGACGTGGTGGAGATCAATGAGGACTTTATGCATCCCCTGGCGTCGGTTCCCGCCGGACGTGTTCTGGTGGACGGCTTAGGCGTAGGCGATGTGGGCAGCATTGTGCTTCGGGATCGGAAACATTTGGGCCAGGATGGCCTGATCGTGGTGGTGGCCACCATCGATTCCAGCGACGGCCATGTGATCGCCGGGCCGGATATCGTATCCCGAGGGTTTGTTTACGTGCGGGAGTCGGAACCTTTGATGGATGACATTAAGCGGCAGATTGTTTCCGTCTTTGAAAGCTGCGCTGATCATAACGTCCATGAATGGGGCGTGATCAAGAATAAAGTGAAGGACGATTTAGGAAAGCTTCTGTATGATCGGACCAGACGGACCCCGATGATTTTGCCAATCATCATGGAGGTTTAAGTCGGACCAAAAGAAAAGGGCACATGCGCTGGTTGTGGCTTCAGAATCTCTTGGGAACAAAAAACGGCACTAAGTTCGGGCTTTTTGGGAGCTCCGCGGTTGTCGGAACGGAACTTGACTACTACGCTCTAAAAGGAGGGCGACGCTTTTGAAAAAGAGAAGGGTATGGGCGGCTTCCCCTTATTATATGATTATCACCGCGGCTATGCTGGCTATGACGTTCATCAGCTATTTTACCACCAGCCGTAGCGTGTTTTATCTGTTTGCCGCCCTGACCTTAGTCTCCGGAGCAGTGGTGCTAATTGGTGTGATCCGGTTTCGTTCCTACGCTCAGACCGTGCTCCGCAGCGCCTTTAAATCCTTTGATCGGGATCAGGAAAGCTATCTTTCCAAGTTATCGTTCCCAGTGGCAATCACTGGAAAATATGACGAGCTGGTTTGGAGCAACAGCCTGTTCAAAGAGATGCTCTGTGAAAATAGGGATTGTATCGGGGAAAGTATTACCGCCTTTACCTCTGGAGTCCGACTTCAGGATATTGTAAAGGGAAACGGCACCAATATTACCTATAATGGGTTGAAATACACGGTCTATGCGGTGAAGCTGAGAACCAGCTGCGTTTTATATTTTATTGAGGACACCTATTTTAAGGACACGGTAAGAGAATTTCTGGACAGCCGCCCGGCGGTTGCTACCATTATGTTTGATAACCGGGAGGAACTTCTGAAAGACGCCAGCGACGGCCAGGGTACTCAGCTGGTAGCTATGGTGGAAAAAACCCTGCAAAAGTGGGTTTCGTCTACCAGCGGCTTTTATAAAAAGCTTAGCGGCGGCCGTTACCTGATGGTAATGGAGGAGCGGCACCTGCGTCGGTTTGTGGAAGAAAAGTTCACGATCTTAGACGAGATCAGAAATATTAAGCTGGATGAGCACCGGTACGCCACCATTTCCATCGGCGTGGGCCGAGGCGGAAAAAGTTTGGCTGAGGATGAAAATTGGTCCCGGAAGGCCCTGGATATGGCTCTGGGCCGAGGCGGAGACCAGGTGGCCATTAAAAATGGGAACACCTTCGAGTTTTTTGGAGGCGTTTCCAAGGGTGTGGAACGGCACGATAAGGTGCGCTCCCGGGTTATCGCTCTGACTCTGGCGGACAACATCAAAAACAGCGACTGTGTATTCGTCATGGGACATCAGTTTTCCGATCTGGACAGCGTGGGCGCCTCCATCGGTTTGTGGAGTGCCATTACCAAGGGACAGGAAAAGCCCTGCTATGTGGTGCTGAACCGGGAGCAGACCCTGGCGGGCGCTTTGGTAGAGAGTGTGGAAAAGGCGGGTAACACCGGGTTGTTTTTATCTCCTAGAGAAGCCCTTTCCCTGATTACCGACCGTTCTTTGCTGATTATTGTGGATACCCATTCCGAAAGCTTTGTGGAAAGCAGGGATTTGTATAAATACAGCAAGCGAACAGTAGTGATTGATCATCATCGAATGATGGTGAAGCATATCGAGAACGCTATTATCTTTTACCACGAGCCTTACGCCAGTTCAGCGTCTGAAATGGTGACAGAGCTGGTTCAGTACCTGGGCGAGAACGCTATTGGCAGGCTGGAGGCTGACGCCCTGCTTGCCGGTATTACCCTGGATACCAAAAACTTTGTGCTGAAAACCGGCGTGCGGACCTTTGAGGCGGCGGCGTTCCTGAGAAGAAAGGGTGCCGATACCGTTGAGGTCAAACGTCTGTTTTCCAATTCTATCGATACCTATCGGGCCAAATATCAGTTGGTTTCCAACGCGGAAATCTATAACAGCTGTGCCGTCACCGTGGCTGACGAAGATTGTCCGGATATCCGGATCGTTTCGGCCCAGGCGGCGGATGAGCTGCTGGGGGTCCAGGGAGTCAACGCTTCTTTTGTCATGTACCCATCTGCTGGTACAGTAAATATTTCCGCCCGTTCTTTAGGCGCGGTCAATGTCCAGGTAGTGATGGAAAAAATGGGGGGCGGAGGCCATCAGACCATGGCGGGAGCCCAGCTCAAGGATACTACGATCGCGGACGTGCGGGAGCGACTGATCGAGATTTTGAATGAGACCCAAATACATAAAGAAAATCTATAAAGCGCAGGAGTGAATATTATGAAAGTGATTTTATTGGCCGATGTCAAGGGCACCGGGAAAAAGGGAGAACTGGTGAACGCTTCCGACGGCTACGCCAGAAATTACCTGATTCCCAGAAAGTTGGCCAGAGAAGCGAACGCCCAGGCGATGAATGAGTTGAAGAACGCCGAGGCCTCTAAGCAGCATAAGATTGAGGTGGATAAGGCAAACGCCACTGAGGCTGCGAAAAAAATCGACGAAAAGACAATCAAAATGACCGCGAAAGCTGGCCAAGGCGGCCGGCTGTTTGGTTCTGTTACCGCCAAGGAAATCGCCGAAGAATTGAAAAAACAGTTCGGTGTGGATGTGGATAAGCGAAAAATCGAGCTTGATAATGATATTAAGGCGTTTGGCACCTACCACTGCGAGGTTAAGCTTTATACCGGCATCAGCGCTAAGGTGTACGTGGTGGTAACGGAGGCTTAAGCGCTTCTGGAGGCTGATCGGGACGGATAGGAGATATCCGTCCTTTTTCCATCAAAGAAAGGGGAAAGCATATGGCTGATATTTCAGTGACCTCTGGTTATGACGGATTGAATCTACCTTATAGCCCAGAGGCGGAGCAGTCTGTTTTGGGAGCGGTTCTGCTGGATTCATCCTGCTTGGATCGGATCGCGGAGATCCTTCCAAGAACTGAATACTTTCATCTTTCCAACCACCGGATGATCTACGATGCTATGCTGGAAATGTTCACCATGGGCCAGCCGGTGGATTTTGTCACGGTACTGGACAAGCTGAAGCAGAACCCTGCTTTTGATCAGGTGAACGGGAAGACCTATCTTTTACAGCTGGCTCAGATCGTGCCTTCGATTTCCAATGTAGAGACTTACGCCGGTATCGTCCGGGATAAATACGACATCCGCACCCTGATCACCGCTGCCCGGGATATCCTGGAGGAGGCCGCCGAGGGAAGCGACGACGCTTCTACCCTGCTGGATTCGGCGGAACAGCGGATTTTCGATATCCGGCGGGGGAAAAATATGCAGGGACTGCAAAGAATTAACGAGGTCATCATCGAGACTTTTGACCGGTTGGATCTGCTTAATTCCCCAGACAGCGACCAGTACAGGAGCATTTCCACAGGAATCCGGGATTTGGACGACACTATCACCGGTTTAAATCGCTCTGACCTGATTCTGCTGGCCGCTCGTCCCGGCATGGGAAAGACCAGCTTCGCCTTGAATATCGCCAATCATGTGGCGGTAAAGGAAAAGAAAAAAGTGGCCTTTTTCTCACTGGAAATGACCAAAGAGCAGCTCGCCTCCCGTATGCTTTCTACCGAGGGTGAGGTGGGAGGTACCAAGCTGCGAACCGGTAAACTTACCGAGGAAGAATGGGTGCGCCTCATTGAGGCGGGGGATATTCTCTCTAAAACCCAGATCTATTTTGACGATACACCGGGCATCACCGTGCCGGAGATGAAAGCCAAGCTGCGCCGCCTCAAAGACGTGGATCTGGTGATCATCGACTATCTGCAGCTGATGTCCGGGGCTAAGCGGATCGACAACCGGGTGCAGGAAATTTCTGAAATTACCAGAAATTTAAAAATCATGGCCAAGGAAATCAATGTGCCGGTGATTACCCTGTCTCAGCTGTCCCGTGCCAGCGAGCAGCGCACGGAGCATCGCCCGGTGCTTTCCGACCTGAGAGATTCCGGTTCCATCGAGCAGGACGCGGACATCGTTTTGTTTTTATACCGGCCGGATTACTACAATACCGACGGCGCCCCCAGCGACGACAAAAACAGCGGTGAGTGTATTGTGGCGAAAAACCGCCACGGCGAGGCGAGAACCGTTCAGCTCCATTGGCAGGGCGAGTTTATGCGTTTTACCGCTATGGAGGGCAGCCGCAGTGATTACTAAGGTTTTG